>JAISMY010000047.1 GCA_031276485.1 Desulfovibrio sp.
TCGCCGGGAGTAATACGGGCCTGATTACACCGTTTCAAAAACACGGTATCTTTTGCGGTATTTTGCCAGGGCTGATTCGTAATATCCGCACTATAAGCGGAAATAATCGTGTCATTTCGAGTTTGTTAATTTTGGAGAGTTTTTATCTATGGATAGGTACAAACATAGTAACATCTCAAAATTACAAGTTTTTCCGAGCTGTGCCGAGGTGTTGAGAAACATCCTGGCAACATGCAGGTTTTATAATATTTTTGCGCCAAAAATCTATCCGTTGATGTACACTCTCAAATTTTGGAAGAAAACAAGGAGGCGGGCGTAAGCAGCGCCCGCACTAAAAGGCAGAAAGATTTGACGCGCGTCTTGACAAGGGGCCACATAAGAAAGACAGGTTAGAGGTTCCCTTCAGTGAAATACAAATTTGGTATGGCGAGGCGGAGCCGCTGCCCGCAAGTTTTTGAAAATTCAGGCTTTGCCTGTTTTTCAAAAACTTCGGCGTCCTGCATTCAAACGCGTTTGAATGCGACTTGGCATCAGGCGAGCGCTGCCGAAAGCGTATCTTTGATCGTGTTGATGTCTTCCTGAGCGTCCAGAGCGACGTACCGGCACTTTCCCCGCGCCGCCGACTCCCGGAAAAAGCGCACGGCGGCCAGAGTGCCGTTTTTATCATCATAATAGATATCGTGACGCTTGTTGACGGCTTTTGGGTCCCGGTCGTCGGCGCGCCCGGAAAGAGCGCCGCCGCAGACGCGGCATTTGCCGCCCTCGGGCATGATGCCGGCAATGTGGATGTTGTTGGGATGGCTGTCGTCCACCGAACATATGCGCCTGCCGGTGATCCTGATTTCGGCCGCCGCGCGCGGAAGCAGCAGCTCGACGACGTAGTCCAGCGTGAGACCGGAAGCCTGCATGGCTTCCCAAAGCTTTTCGGCCTGAAGCAGATTGCGGGGGAAACCGTCCAGCAACCAGCCTTTTGCGCCGTCGTTCTTCAGTGTCTCCAGAACCATGGGGATGGTGATGTCGTCAGGCACCAGGTCGCCCCGTTCCATGTACGCCCCGGCCTGCTTGCCGAGTTCCGTGCCCTTGCCGCAGTGTTCGCGGAATATGGCCCCGGATTCGATATGCGCAAGGTTGAATTTCTGTTTCAGCAACGCGCCCTGCGTTCCTTTGCCGCTTCCGTTGGGACCGAAAAGGAGAATATTCAAGCTCGTTACCTCGCTGTTGAAGATCGGCGCGAGCATACGCCGCGCAGCGCGGAGGTGTCAACGCGCGGGAGGCCGCGCCGGCCGTGTCCGGCGGCGGATAAATACCGTTATTACTCTGAAATATATGTATTTTTATTATAAAATAAGAGGGAGGCCGAATGTCGACGTCAGGCTTGCATTGTACGGCGATATGGTATACGCAGTACCGCTTTGGATGTTTGGATGAGGGCGAAAATGTGGGCGCCGGCGGGAACGTCGGCGGGACTTTTTCTTATTCAGCCATCTGCCGTCATTTCACGTTTTATCTAAAATGCCGTATTTTGCGCCCCTTTGCGCCTATGAAAATCCGCGGCTGCGAACATCCGGCTGAATCCCCGACTTGTAAACAGAGCTTGCGCAGCCGACAGGCAGACCTATGCAGCACCTTTTTCTCAATGATCCCGTAGCCGTCATCGGAGCGTCCTGCCGTCTGCCCGGCGATGTGCGCGACATGCGGGGATTATGGGAACTGCTCGAAAACGGCACGGATGCGGTAACGCGCATGCCTGCGGACCGTTTTTCCAAGGAAAGGTTTTTCAGTAAGTCTCCTGGTTTGCCCGGCCACTGCTATACGGATGCGGCCGGAGTTCTGTCTTCAATACGGGAGTTCGATCCCGGCTTTTTCGGACTTTCGCGCAAAGAGGCGGCGGATATGGATCCGCAGCAGCGCCTTATGCTGGAATTGACCTGGGAGGCCCTCGAAGCGGCCGGCATCCCTCCGTCGTCCCTGCGCGGTTCGGATACCGGGGTGTTCATCGGCGCATCGAACATGGATTTTACCGTGCGCGGGAGCATGGACCCTGAAAGCCTCTCGCCGCATTCCATGACCGGTTCCGCCCTGAGTATAATCGCCAACCGCGTATCCTATATATTTGATTTCCACGGTCCGAGTTTTGTGGTGGATACGGCCTGCTCGTCTTCCCTGGCGGCCCTGTACGACGCCTGCCGGTCTGTCGGCGAGGACGGGATATCTCTGGCCGTGGCGGGCGGGGTCAACATTCTGATGAGTCCCTTGCCTTTTATCGGTTTTGCCGAGGCCCGTATGCTTTCCCCCGACGGGCGCTGCAAAATGTTCGATGCTTCGGGCAACGGTTTCGTGCGCGCCGAGGGCGGCGGGGTCGTCGTGCTCAAAAAGTTGAGCAGGGCGCTGCGTGACGGAGATCCGGTCATGGCCCTGGTCGCGGGAGTCGGCATGAATGCCGACGGACGCACCACTGGCTTGCCGCTCCCCGGTCTCAAGGCCCAGACGGATCTGCTGCGCGGCATCTACGAGTACCCCGGCATAGACAAGAGTAAAGTGGCCTATATTGAGGCCCACGGCACAGGCACGGCCGCCGGCGACCCCGTCGAAGCGCGCGCCGTCGGGGAAGTGCTCGGCAAAGCTCTCAAGGGACGGCGTCCCTTGTATATAGGTTCCGTGAAAACCAACGTCGGACACCTTGAGCCCGCCTCGGGCACAGCCGGTTTGCTGAAAGCCGTCCTTGTGCTGCAACACGGCAGGATACCTCCCAATCTGCACTTCACTGTCCCCAACCCGCATATCGACTTCGACACGCTCAATCTGCGCGTTCCGACACAGGCGCTCGACCTGCCCCTGCGCGGCGACGGCACGCTGGTCGGACTCAACTCCTTCGGCTTCGGCGGCGCCAATGTCCACGTTCTCCTGCGTAAAGCCCCGCAACGTAGGAAGCAACGGAGCCTGCCGCCCCCCGGCGACGACCTGCCTCTGCTCCTGTCGGCGCGGAGCGAAAAAAGTCTGCGCGCCTTTGCCGTCTCCCTGGCCGACCACCTGGAACAGACGGACGAGGGGCAGCTTCCGGACATCGCGCGCACACTTGCCCTTTGCCGGGACCATCAGCGCCTGCGCGCGGTTTTCAACCGCGGCGGCATGCAGGATTTGACGCGGAGCCTGCGCGCGTTCGGACAAACGGCCCACGAATCCGGAGGTCGGAACGCAATCGGCGAGGCCGTCGGCGAAAACTGCCCCGGAGCCTTTGTATTTTCCGGCAACGGCGGCCAGTGGCCGGGCATGGGCGGCGCGCTGTTCAAAGAGAACGCCGCTTTCGCGCAGGCTCTGGAGGAAATCGACGCCTGTTTCAGAACGCTGCGCAATATTTCTCTTATTGAAGTCATGCGCAATCCGGAAAAATATCCCCGCGCCGTTTCGCATACCGAAGAAAGTCAGCCTCTGCTCTTCGCCGTCCAGACCGGGCTGGTCCGGGCGTTGCGGGCCAAAGGGATACGGCCGGATTGCGTGTTCGGGCACAGCGTGGGGGAAATTGCCGCCGCCTGCGCGGCGGAGGCCCTGAGCGTGAAAGACGCCTGCACCGTTGTGCATTTCCGCAGCCTGCTGCAAAGCCGCCTGCGCGATACCGGGCATATGGCCGTGGCCGCCGCCGGCAAAAGCGCGCTTGAGGAACTGCTCGCGCCGTTCGGCGGCGAAGTGGAAGTCACGGCGGTAAACAGCGAAAAGTCGGTTACGCTCGGAGGCGGGGTTGAGGCCGTACGCGCCTGCGTACAGCAACTGAAGAAAAAAGGCATCGCCGCCAAACTCCTTGATTTGCCGTACCCGTTCCATACGCGGCGCATTGATGTCCTAAAGGATGAATTTCTTGCCGCCCTGAAGGATCTCCGGCCGCGGACGACAATCGTGCCCTTTTTGTCCACGGCGGGCGAGGGTGAAGTGCTGCGTCCCGGCAGAACCTACTGGTGGAAAAACATGCGTAACCGGGTCTGCTTCGGCGATGCGGTGTCGTCCGCCCTGGAGAAAGGCTGCCGCATTTTTCTGGAAATAGGCCCGCATCCGGTGTTGCTGGGGTATATACAGGAAGGCATCGGGAAAAGCGGCCTTTCGGCCCTTGCGCAGCCTGTCATGCAACGCAACGGACACAAGGGCGAACACCTTGAGGCGGCGTGGAGGGAGGCCTGGAAAAAAGGCTGGAAACTGCGCAGAGCGGACATGCGCCGCGCCTCCTGCGTCCGGAGTCCCCTGCCGGCATACGCGTGGGACAGGGAATACCTGTGGGCGGCAGACTCGCCGGAATGCCGAGGATTCATCACCGCCCCCAACGCGCATCCCCTGCTGGGCCGGCGCCTGCCGCGCGTCGCGCCGGGCTTTGAAAATCTTCTTGCGCTTGCCGACCATCCCAGGCTTGCCGACCACCGGATAGGCGGGGCGTTGCTTTTCCCGGCCGCCTGCATCATTGAAATGTTCCTCACCGCGGCCGAAATGCTGCATCCGGAGGAACGGCGCTCACTGGAGCGCCTGGTCATCTACCGTCCCTTGCGCCTTTCACCGGAAAACGCGGTGAGCCTGCGCCTCCTTGAAGACGAGGAAGACGGCGCTCTGCGTCTTGAGAGCCGTCCCTACATGAGCGGCGAGGGCTGGTCGCTCTGCGCGGCGGCGCGCACGCGCGGCGCGCCCCCGGCGCCTGAGGCCGGGGAGAGCGTTGCCGACTCCGCGGGCTTCGGCGTTGCCGTATCTGCGGACACAATCTACGCCGAAGCGGCAAAGAACGGATTCGCCTACGGTCCTTCGTTCCGCACGCTGGAAACCGTGCGGATGCGGGAGGAAGGCGATGCGCCCGCCGTATTTGCCGCGTTGCTTCCGGCGCCGGCAGAGGCGGCCGCAGGCATGAGAACGCCGCCTGTTTTGCTTGACGGCGGACTGCACGCCCTGCTGCCGCTTCTGTCTGGCGGCGGCCCGCACGCCCGGCAGCCCGTGCCGGCAGGGCAGGAACATCCGCGCGGGACGATGTTTCTTCCCTCGGCTGTGGCCTGCGTTACGCGCTATGCTGCCGGATCCCCTCGTTTTGTCCGCGCGTGCCTGCGCAGCGCAGGCAAACGTCAGGCAACCGCTGATCTGGACTATCTGGATGCGGGGGGAAACATCCTGCTGTCGCTTGAGCAATGCCGTTTCCGTAAAGTCGACAGGCCGGCGGATGCGACGCCCGCGGCCTTTCTGGTCAAAGCCGTACCCGCGCCCGTCCCGCCGGGACTGCCCGGCGCGGGCGATGCGTTTTCCTGCGACACGCGGGCAGCCTGCCGCGCGGCAGGCGCGGCCCTTGAGCTTTCGGACAGGGACGTTTCAGACCATAAAGGAATTTATGATAAAATACACACGGGCGGCAACGGCCGGCCGGAGCCGCGCGGACGCCGTCTGTTGCGCTACACGGCCCTGAAACAGGCTCATGAAGCCGTTAACGGGCTGCTTGAGGGCAAAGGCGCCGGACGCTTCACCGCGGACGAGCTGCGCGCTTGCGGGGCGCTTGACCCGGAGCAGGAGGTCTGGCTGTTCCGCATCATGCGGCGCCTTGTCGAAGCTGGGCTGGCCCGCGCGTACGACGACGGATGGGAACTCCTGTACCCGGAGAACGTGCCTGCCGCGGAGGCGCTGTGGAGGACGGCAGTCGCCGGAGCGCCGGGCCACCTGCCGGAAAGCGTTCTTCTGGCAAGGGTGACCGGCAGGGCAGGGGATCTGCTGCGTTCCGGCGCGGCGGCGCGCTCTCTGCCCGATTCCCTGTTTTCCGCTTATTTTTCCCTGTCTCCGGCGTTGCGCCCGTACATCAACGGCTTCAACGCCTGCATCGAAGCCCTGTCGGCCGGCGGCGGACCCGGCGGCATCGTGCGCATACTGTTGTTGTCCGCCGCTCCGACCGCCTTTGCCGGGGAACTTGTGCCGCATCTGCGGGGTAAGGACGTCCACATGGAGTGCGCCGGACGCAACGATGAGGAAAGAGGCGCTCTGGAGCAGATCCTGGCTTCCGTGCCGGAAGCGTCGGCAGTCTATGTCGATCTTGCCGCCCCTCGGCCGGAACCCGCCGGCGACAGGCACATCATCGCGGCCGCGTTCCGCCTGCACACCGAAACGCATACGCTTTCCGCCCTGAAGAGCTGCCGCGGGCTTCTCGCGCCGGGCGGCGTGCTCTGCCTTCTGGAACACGGGCCGGATGTTGTTGCGGATCTGACTTTCGGCGCCGATCCGCGATGGTGGAGAGCCTCTTCCGGAGAACGTGGACGCACGGCCGGCCTGCATTCGCCGGAGGCATGGCGTTCGGCCCTGCAGGAAGCCGGGTTTACGGATATTGAGCGCGTGGCCGCTCCGGACGGGGACGCCGGCCCGGCCTTTCTGCTCCTTGCGCGGAACGGCGGAGGAAATGCGGCGGGGAAAGACTCCGGCTGTCCCGAACGGGCTGAAGCCGGGTCAAGCTTGTCGCCGGCGGCCGGCCGGCGCGGGAGCGGCCCGAAACAGAGCGGGGAATACGTCTCGCCGGGCGTGTCCGCGGAAAACGCGCAAGCGCCGCGCAGACCGTTGCCGGACTTCGTCATCGCCGCGCGCGGGCCGGATACGCCTTCCGGCCGGCTCGGCATCGCGCTGCTGGAAGAACTGCGGGCGCGCGGCGCGCATACCCTCTTGCTGCATGCGGGGCATTCCGCGCTGTCCCCAGGCGTCCTTTTCGATCCCCTGTCCCCCGCCCCCTGGCGCGAACTTCTGGCGGCGACGCCAGACAAACTCTTGGAACTGGTCAATCTTCTGGGCTACGACACAGAGATCCGTCCGGAGGAAAAGGAATTCGCCCTTTCGCTGGAATACGGCCCGGCGGCCACGGCTGCTTTTGCCGCGGCCTGGGATGCTTCGCGCCGTCCGGCCGGGATGACCGTTGTCACCGGAGGGGCCGTTGCGGCCGGCATGGACAGGGCGGAACTTTGCCCGGAACCGGGCGTGGAACGAGACCGCGCGGCATGCGGAACTCCGACGGATATCAGAGATACGGAGGGGTTTCATCCGCAAGCGGACGGAGGGGAGGGCCGCACGGAAAGCGGAACCCCGGCCGCTGCCGCCGGTCTGTCGATATTGCCGTCCCAGGGCGCCCTCTGGGGCTTCGGTCGCGTCCTGGTAAACGAAATGCCCGCGTTGCGGACAAAATTGCTGGATTGGCGCGGATCTTCGGAGGAGATCGGCTGCCTGGCGCGGGAACTTGTCGACGCGGCGGGCACGACCGATGACAGGGAGATCCTGCTGTCCGGCCGGGGGCGCTTCACTTTACGCCTTGTGCCCGCTGTGGAAGGAGAAGAGGTTGCGGGGCCTTGCGGCGCGCGCCTTGTTTTCGACACGCCGGGGAGCCTGAAAAATCTGTACTGGCGAAAAAGTTTGCCGCAACGTCCCGGACCGGGCCGGATACGCATCGCGGTCAGGGCCGTGGGGCTTAATTTCCGCGATGTCATGTGGAGCAAGGGGCTGCTGCCCGAAGAAGCCCTGGAAAACGGCTTTGCCGGGGCAGGGCTGGGCATGGAATGCTCAGGGGTTGTTCTTGAGGCGGGCGAGGGTGTTTCCGGCTTCAAGCCGGGGGACGAAGTGTTCGGTTTCGTTCCCGACGCCTTCAGTACCGAGGCGATTACGGATGCGGGCGCTGTGGCCGTCAAACCGGCCGGCATGACGTTCACGGAGGCCGCTGCCGTGCCGGTCGCCTTTATGACCGCCTGGTACGGCATGGCGCATCTGGCCGGCATGCGGGCCGGCGAGAGTGTGCTCATTCACGGCGCGGCGGGCGGCGTAGGGCTTGCCGCCGTGCAGATCGCGGCGCACCTCGGGGTCGAGGTGTTCGCCACAGCCGGGTCTGAGGAAAAGCGGACGTTCCTGCGCGGCCTCGGCCTGAAAAACATTTTTTCCTCCCGGTCCACGGATTTTGCCCGGCAGATACCGGCAGTCACTGCCGGACGCGGCGTCGATGTTGTGTTGAATTCATTGTCCGGCGAATTCATCGCCGCCGGACTTGCGGTACTTAAACCTTTCGGGCGTTTTCTCGAACTCGGCAAACGGGATTTTTACGCGGACAGCCCGTTGCGGATGCAGCCGTTCAGCAGGAATCTTTCCTTTTTCGGCATTGATGTGGACGGACTTTTTGCCGGCCGGCGCGAGCTTGCCGGGAAGCTGTTCACCGGGCTTACGGCGCTCTTTGACGAAGGCCGGCTGCGACCTCTGCCGCATGTGTGTTATCCGCGCGTGCGCGCCGTCGATGCGTTCAGGGCCATGCAACACTCCACGCATATCGGCAAACTGGTGGTGCTGCTCGACGATGCGGAAACAGCCGTGCGTCCGCTGCCTTTGCGGCAGGGCAGACTCAGCCTGCGCCGCGATGCCGCGTATCTTGTGACCGGAGGCACGGGCGGTTTCGGTCTGGCTGCGGCGCGGCGTATGGCGCGGCGCGGCGCCGGGCATCTGATTCTGATGAGCCGCAGCGGAGTGAAAGATGCGGAGTCCGCGGCGGTGATAGAGGAAATGCGGAACGAGGGAGTCGATGTCGCGGTGCTGAAGGTCGATGTGTCTTCCCGCGCAAGCCTTGCCCGCGCGCTGCGGGAAACGGCGGACCCGGGCATCCCGCTCGCCGGGGTGGTGCATGCGGCGGCGGTCCTGGACGACGGTCTGATTGCCGGCCTTACCCTTGAGCGCATCCGCAAGGTTTTGGCGGCTAAATCCGTCGGCGCCTGGAATCTGCACGAACTCACCAAAGACGCCGGGCTCGACTTTTTCGTCCTGTTTTCTTCCGCGACGACGACTTTCGGCAACCCGGGCCAGGCCTCCTATGTCGCCGCCAATGCCGCGCTGGAAAGCCTTGCGGCTTACAGGCGGCAAAGCGGGTTGCCGGCAGTGGTGATCGGGTGGGGTCCTGTAAGCGGCGGCGGGATGCTGCAACGTAATCCCAAGGTTGCGGCAATGCTGAAAAACCTTCTCGGGGCCGAGCCCATCGGCATGGATGAGGCGCTGGACCGTCTGGAACAGTGCCTTGTACACGGCATAGCGGATTCGCACTATTTTTGTTTGAGCCGTCAGGGCGGGCCGGGTATGGCCCTGTTGTCGTCGGTCATGCTTGAACGGCTTGTTTCGGCCGGCAGATCGGGCGCGGACGGAGGCAAGCCCCCTCTGGATCGCCTGCGTTCCGCACCGCCGGAAGAAGGCCGCGCTTTTCTTACGGAGTTATTGCGGGCCGATGTTGCCGATATACTCGGAATATCCGCTGAACGGCTGGCCCCGGACACGCCGCTGGCGGATGAAGGCATGGATTCGCTTATGGCCGCGGAACTCGGCGTGAGCATTGATCAGAAGTTCGACCTGGACGGGTATGCCGTACCGTTGACGGACAAGATGAGTACGGCGGATCTGGCGGCTGCCCTGTACCCGGTCATTATGGAACGGGGCGCGAAAAACGGAGCCGGCGGCGACGACGACCTGTACTTTGTCGATGCCCTTTCGCGGCAACACGCCCTGGATCTGCCCGATTCCGTGAAACGGGAAATCAGTCTGTCCCTGGGAGGTGCCCGGCATGGGTGACGTCAGGACATCCCTTTTCGGTTTGGACCCCGAAGCCTGCGCCGCGCTGGACGAGGTGATGCCGGCCCCGCGCGTATCGGAGCAGGACGACCTGCCCGACTTGTCCGCATGCCGGGATGACCGCGCCCCGGCTTCCTTCAGCGAACTACCCGCCTACAAGCAGGTGCAGGTGCTCAACGCCATGAGCAAAAAAATGGGCGTCGACGTGCCCTTTTTCTCATGTCACGAACGCATGGCCAAGGAGTACGCCTGCATAGGAGGGGAGGAATTTCTGAATTACTCCACCTACGACTATCTCGGGCTGAACGGACATCCCCGCGTTGTCGAGGCGGCGGTCAAGGCTATTGAACGATTCGGCACGTCGGCCGGCGCGAGCCGTCTTGTTTCCGGCGAACGGCCTGTACACAGGGAACTGGAAGGCAAGCTTGCGGCGTTTTACGGTACCGGGGCGGCGCTTGTCTTCGTCAGCGGGCATGCCACGAATGTATCGACGCTGGCGACGCTCATGACGCCCTCGGATATAATTTATCACGATGCGCTGGCGCATGATTCCATCGTCCAGGGCGCGCTGCTTTCCGGCGCGCAGCGCTGCTCTTACGCGCACAACGATTGCGCCGCTCTGGAAGCGGTGCTGCAAAAAACGCGCTCCGGCAGGCGGCGCGCAATCATCGCCACCGAGGGTTTGTTCAGCATGGACGGCAGCATAGCCGACCTGCCGCGCCTGATTGCGCTGAAAAAGGCGTACAACGCCTTTCTCATGGTGGACGAGGCCCACGCCTTGGGCGTGCTTGGGGCGACCGGCCGGGGCAGCCGCGAACATTTCGGGACGGCCGACGATGATGTGGACATCTGGATGGGGACGCTTTCCAAAACCTTATGCGGCTGCGGCGGGTTCATTGCCGGCTGCCGTGAGCTGATTGATGTTTTGCGTTACAAGGCGCCCGGTTTTGTGTACAGCGTCGGTATGTCGCCGCCTTTGGCCGCCGCAAGCAGCGCCGCGCTCGACCTGCTGCTGGAGGAGCCGCACAGGGTGCGGCGGCTTGCCGAACTCAGCGCCTTTTTCCTGCGCGAAGCCCGCATACGCGGACTGAACACCGGCTATGCCGAAGGCTGTGCCGTCATACCGGTGATAGTGGGCAGTTCTCTCGTGGCCGGGGTACTCAGCGCAGCCCTGTTTAAGCGCAACGTCAACGTCATGCCGATTATTTTTCCTGTGGTGGAAGAAGGCGCCGCCCGGCTGCGCTTTTTTCTTTCCGCCGTGCACAGCGAGGCGAATATCCTGAAAGTTCTCGACATTGTCGTGGAAGAACTGAAAAAAGCAGAGGCAAAGGCTGTCGCGATGCGCGAGGGGGACGGCGCGTGACGCGGGTCAGGCGCTTTGCCTGCCTGCCGTTGTCCGTTGCCGCTACGCGGGCGGGGAGCCGGACGCGGGAAGAATCTTTTTTGCGCGGCTGCGCCGCAAACCGCAGTTGCGGTGCGGGCCGGGGCGACGCATGACGGCGGGCTGCGCGGAACGCGCCCCGTTTCACGACGAGGCGGAACTGTTGGCGGGCATCATCAATGCCGCGGGCGAGGGTGTCGTTTCCTGGCTGCTGGACGGCATTGTCCCCGGCATCGACGGCCTGACGGTGTTCGCGGCGACGCTGATGCGCGACGACGCCGCCTACAATCTCGGCAACATGCTGCTGCTTGAGGAAGGCGGCAAGGCGCAGGCTTTGCTTTTCTCGTATCCCGCCGCTCTGCACCGCATACATCCCGCCATGTCCGGCTTTGTCAAGGCGGCCAAAATTGACGCGGCGCGGCCCATGCTTGAACGCTCCGTGCCCGGCAGTCTATATGTCAATACTTTCTGGGTGGCCGCGGACAGGCGCGGCACGGGTACGGCCGACCTGCTCATGCAGCGGGCTCAGGCTAAAGCGCGCGAGGCGGGCTTGCAGGGTATCAGTCTTTTTTGTCGGCATTCCAATCCGCGCGCGCTACGTTTTTATCAACGCCGGGGATTTGAAACGATGGAACAATTTCCTTTCCCGGTCCCGTCGATTGAGGGCGGCGGGCAAGGCGGGAGCCTGCTGTTCCGCAGCAACGGTTGACGAGGTGCCCCTGTGCCGGATCGGAACGGAGAAAACAGACGCTGCATGGTGATTACCGGAGCGGGAGGCGGCTTGGGCCGCGCTTTGGCCTTAGAGTATGCCGCTCTGCAAACGCATCTTGTCCTGTGGGGGCGCAATGCCGCCCGTCTTGAGGAAACCGGGGAACTCTGTCGGGAACGCGGTGCATCCGTCCGGACGCTGTCTCTGGACATCCGCGCTTTATCCGCTGTCCGGGAACGTCTTGCGGAACTTGACGAGGAATGCCGCATAGACCTAGCTTTTCTCAACGCCGGGGTATCCTCCGGATCCTTGCCGGACGGCGCGCCCGAGCCGGTGGAAGACGCCTGCCGCACTCTGGAAGTCAATGCCCTGGGCAACATCAATATGGCCGCTTTACTAGCGCAACGCATGCGTGGGAGAGGAGGGCGCATAGTGTGCATAAGCTCGTTGGCGGCCCTGTATCCTCTGCCCGATTCACCGGCTTACTGCGCGTCCAAGAGCGCCCTTGCCGTGTACGCCCGCGCGCTCCGGGCGGCATACGCAGGCACCCCCGTCCGCATAGGCATCGTCTATCCGGGTTATGTGGACAGCCCCATGAGCAGGCGGATTCTCGGCCCGCAACCCATGCGCGTGAGCGCCGGCGATGCGGCCGCTCTGATCCGGGCGCGTCTGGAAGCCGGGGCGGACGACATTGCCTTCCCCCTGTTCACCGCGCTCGGCATCCGGTGTCTGAATCTGCTTCCGGATCCCGCGGCTTATTTTTTTGCGAGACGTTTCGGCTTCAAAGTCCGGCCGGACGACGAATCGCCTGCCGGCGGCTGAAATGCCGGGTTCGCGGCCCGTATGCGCGGGCGAAAAAAAAACTTGCGCCAACGCGTTCAGGCGCGTAAAAATTAAGAAAAACACTGCTTAATACAGGAAAGGCAAAATGCATGAAGATGGATTCTTCACCTTCACTTCGCTACGGCTCAGAATGACTACGTTTTTGTCGTTCTGAGCATTGCTCCGAATCCATCTTGAGGTCTTTCAGAAGAATAAAGCAGCGTTTCCTAAGGATTGTAAGTTGCGCTTCGTCGCGCAGGTTCCATAGAGCATTCCATACTTGAAATGCTCGGCAAGGATTTGCGGCACAAATCCTTGCCGAGTAACAGGAGCAGGCGGGCAAAGCCTGCCGTAAGCGAACTGTTTCAAGCGTTAAATGCCATAGTGACATGTCATCGGCAGTATGTCGTGACGCGGACGCCGGGTGTGCCGCCGCGGGTTCGAAACGTGTACAGGAGAGCGTCATGGCCGGAAAATGCGAGCATTGCGGAAAAACGCCGCAAACAGGCAACCTTGTCAGCCATTCCAATATCAAGACCAAACGTCGTTTCCGTCCCAACCTGCAGACAGTGCGTCATCAGTCCCCGGACGGAACCGTGCGTAAAATTCGGCTCTGCGCCCGCTGTATCCGTTCCGGAGCCGTTGTCAAGCCCACGCGACGCAGAGCGGCGCACTCCGGCGCGGCCTGAGGCCGCGTTGCGGAGTCGGAGCAGGCTGTGTGTATTGCCGTACCGGCCAAAGTCGTAGAAACGTTTGAAGACGGCACGGCCCGTTGCAGGGTAGGCGAAGGAAACGCCTTTGTCACCGCTTCCCTTGCCCTGCTTGATGAGCCTCCGCAGCCGGGCGAATACCTGATCATTCACGCAGGATTCGCCTTGCGCAAGCTGGACGCGGCAGATGCCGAAGAAACCGTCGCCCTGTTGCGGGAAATGATCGCGGCCGTGGACGCCGAACAACGCTCTTCAGCCGGACCGGGCCGACCAGCAGAGCCGGCTTAGAGGGCGGCTGCGCCTGCATGCAGATCGGCGCCCAGGTCTTTTACCGCGCCGCGCCGGCCTTCAGGATTGTTTCCAAACAGACCGCAAAACTTTCCAGATCCTGCTTCTCGATAATCAGCGGCGGCAACAGCCGCAACACGCGCTCCTGCGTCAGGTTCAGGATAAACCCGTTTTGCAGGAGCTTTTCCCACACCCCGCGTCCGGGCCCGGCCAGTTCAATGCCGATCATCAGGCCCATGCCGCGCACCTCGCGAATACTGCCCGGACAGGCGTCCTGCACGGCGCGGAAACGCTCCATGGCCCAGACTCCCAGTTCTGAGGCGCGTTGGGGCAGATTGTCCCGTTCCATGATTTCCAGCACTTTTGCGGCCACGGCCGAAACAAGCGCGCCTCCTCCGAAGGTGGCGGCGTGACTTCCGGGAACAAACGCGCGGGCCGTCTCATCCGTACTCAGCATGGCGCCCATGGGCAATCCGTTGGCCAGCGCTTTGGCGGCGGTCATGATGTCCGGTTTGAGTCCGAAATGCTGAAAGGCCCAGTATTTGCCGGTACGGCCCATGCCGGCCTGCACCTCGTCCACAATGAACAAGACATCTCTGTCTTTACATATGCCGGCGACTTCACGCGCGAACGCGGCGGAAGCCGGGCGAACGCCGCCTTCGCCCTGGATGATTTCCAGCAGTACGCCGGCTGTTTTGTCGCCGACGGCAGCTTTCAGCGCCTCCGGATCGCCCCAGGGAATCTGGAGAAATCCTTCCGGCATGGGCGCGAAGCCGTCCTGAAACCTGGTCTGTCCCGTGGCGGCGACGGTTGCCAGCGTGCGGCCGTGGAAGCAGCCTTCAAAGGTGATTATCTCGTAGGCATACCTGTTTTTCAGACGCTGCTGCCGGCGACGCGCCAGCTTGATCGCCGCCTCGTTGGCTTCGGCGCCTGAGTTGCAAAAAAATACCTTGTCAAGGTGCGTGGTTTTCAGCAGGCGTTCCGCCAGCACAAGCTGCTCTTCCTGGTAAAACAGGTTGCTGACGTGAACCAGCTTGTGCGCCTGCGCGGCAACGGTTTCGGCGATTTCCGGCCGGCAGTGGCCGAGGTTCGTCACTGCGATGCCGGACAACAGGTCGATATATTCTTTGCCGTCCAAATCCCGAAGGCGGCTGCCGTGCCCTTCGGCTATCGCCACCGGATAGCGGCCGTATGTTGAAAACAGCAGGGATTCTTCTTTTCGGCGCAGGGTAGCGAGTGTGTTGCCCATTACAATTTCCTTATGGTTTGCAGGTACGCCTTTTTTTCCGCATTTAATCGGCGTTTCCTTAAGTACCCCGGTTTGCCCTGCTTATTGTAAGCCGGTGTGTCCGAAGCCTCCGGAGCCGCGCGCCGTCCCGTTCAACTGTTCGGCAACTATGAATATCGGGCGGACGAAGGGCTGAAAAATCATTTGCGCGATACGTTCGCCCTTGCGCACAGTATAAGCCGTCCGGCCGGAATTCAAGAGAAAAACGCGTATTTCCCCGCGGTAGTCCGGGTCAATCACGCCGACGCCCTGGGCGACGATAAGGCCCTTGACCGCACCGAGACCGCTTCTGGAATACACAAAGGCCGCCAGGCCTTCTTCAAGCGGTTCGACAGCCAGTCCGGCCGGCACCGCACACCGCCCGCCGGGAAGGATGGTCGGTTCTTCGCCGTTTTCCGGGCAGGCGCGCAGGTCCAGGCCGGCCGACCCCGGCGTGGCCGGTGCAAGGCCCGCTTCCCCGTAGATTTCCTGCGCGTCGCGAAAAAAAAATACTTTTATCCCCGAAGCGGGCAGAGAAAGACTTGTCACGGAAGCTCTCCTGTGGAAGAATACCTGCTATCGGCAAACGGCAAGCGCCCATGTCCGCATGCCGCGCGGCCGGCAGCAGCCCGCCCGGACCGGCACGCGTATATTTTACGTCCGCGCTGGACACAAGTCAAAGGCGCCGCGTTGCCGTTGCGGACAGCGCCGCGGTTGCAGCAGAGGAGAGCCTATGTACCCCCTTCATGTCTTTTCCATCATCCCGAAACTTCCCCCGGTCCTTGAACCTCTTTGGTTTTTGGCGAAGAACTACTGGTTTGTCTGGAACAATGACATTGAAGATCTCCTAAGGGATATTGATCCCGTTTTATGGGAAGAAAGCTACAAAAATCCGGTCTGGTTGCTGAACCATGTATCTCAGGAACGATACAACGCTCTCGCTGAAGATGCTTATTATATAAACCGCCTGGGCATGCAGGTGGACTCTTTGAAACGCTATCTCGGCGTTCCGAGCCCGTATGCCTTTGAAGGCGTGGCAGCCGGTTCACCGGCCATAGCCTATTTCAGCCTGGAGTTCGGAGTCGGCCTTTGTCTGCCTGTTTATTCCGGCGGTCTCGGAATTCTGGCCGGCGACCATCTGAAGTCGGCCGGCGACTTGAACGTACCCCTGGTAGGCATCGGTCTGGCCTATCTGCAAGGCTACTTCAGACAGTATATGACGCCGGACGGCTGGCAGCAGGAGCGCTATCCCGATTATGACTTTGAGCAGATGCCCATGCAGCCGGCGACGACGCCCTCGGGTGAACCGGCCGTCGTCCACATGGACATTGCAGGCAGACCCTTGGCCGCGCAGGTATGGGAAGCCAAGGTCGGGCGCATCAGCTTGTACCTTCTGGATACCAATATCGCTGAAAATCCCGGGGACTTCCGGTCCATCACGGCGCGTTTGTACGGCGGAGACCTGGTCATGCGCATCCGCCAGGAAATACTGCTGGGCGTCGGCGGCATAAAAGCCCTGCGTATTCTTGGACTGGATCCGAAAGTCATTCACATGAACGAAGGGCATTCGGCCTTTGCCGGTCTGGAGCGCGTGCGCCTGTTGATGAAGGAGAACGATCTGTCTTTTGAAGTGGCGGTTGAACTTGCCGCATCCGGCAGTATTTTTACAACGCATACCCCGGTGCCTGCCGGGAACGACCGTTTTCCGGCCGGTCTCATGCAGCAGTATTTTGAGGGCTATGCCCGAGATATGGGATTGGCGTTCAAGGTCTTCCTGGGTCTCGGACGGGAAGATCCCCGCAACGATGCCGAGGATTTTTGTATGACGGTGCTTGCTCTGAAACTTTCACGTTTCAATAACGGCGTGTCCGCGCTGCACGGCAAGGTTTCGCGCAGGATGTGGCATAAAATCTGGGAACAATTCCCCGTCGACGATGTGCCCATCGGCTCCGTCACCAACGGCACACATGCCCCGACCTGGGTGGCGCCGGAAATGGGCCGGCTGTACGACCGCTATTTGGGGACCACGTGGCGTGAAGACCTGGATTGCCGCCGGATATGGAAAATGGCGGACAATATTCCGGATATGGAAATATGGCGAACGCATGAACGTTTGCGCGGGCGGCTGGTAGACTTTGTGCGCAGACGCCTGCGCACCCAGCTTCAGGGTCAGGGATGCAGAAACAAGGACCTGCAGGTGGTGGAAGGCGTGTTGAATCCTGAAATCCTGACCGTCGGCTTTGCCCGGCGTTTCGCGACCTATAAACGCGCGCGTCTTATCCTGCAGGACCTTGACAGCCTGACACGCGTAGTCAGCGACAAGAGCCGGCCCGTGCAGTTTGTTTTCGCAGGCAAAGCCCACCCGCAGGACAACGGCGGCAAGCAGCTCATGAAAGAAATCATCAGCCGCTGCCGCGAACGCAAGTTCCGCATGAGCATGGTCTTTATTGAAGACTACGACATGGAAATTGCCTCATACCTTATCTCCGGGTGCGATGTCTGGCTGAACAACCCGCGCAGACCCCTTGAAGCGTGCGGCACCAGCGGCATGAAAGCCATGTTCAACGGGGTTTTGCAGTTCAGCACCCTCGACGGCTGGTGGGATGAAGCCTGGAAGCCTGACAACAGCCTGGGCTGGGCCATAGGCAAAGGCGAGGACTATGACGATCCGGAATACCAGGACCAGGTGGAATTGCAGACCCTGTACAAAGTTTTGGAATCGGAAATCATCCCTGACTTTTATGAACGCGACCGGAGCAACCTGCCCGTTTCCTGGGTCAGACGCATGAAGGCGGCTCTCGTGGAATTCGGTCCGCGTTTCCACTCGCACCGCATGGTGCAGGAATATATGGATTCGGCGTATATCCCGGCCTGCAACAGCCTCAACCTCCTCTACAAGGACAATTTCGCGCCGGCCAGAGAGCTTTCGGAATGGCGCATGAGCGTTATGACCAAGTGGGGCCGGCTCAAGGTCACGGATGTTGAAACATCGAAAGAAAACACCCTGTACGTCGGCGCGTCGCTGAATGTTTCGGCTGTTGCGCATCTGGCCGATCTGCCGCCTGAGCATGTGGGCCTTGAAATTTATCTTGGTCCCCTCGGCCAGGACAATTCCTTTGTGAGCCGCAGCCTGATTCCCATGCAACCGGAAGGCGCCGTGGTGGACGGCAAACAGAAATACAGCGGCAAAATCAATGCCGTGGAAGCGGGACGCTACGGATTCACCGTCCGTGCCGTGCCCGTACATCCTCTGCTTACTTCCGCCTATTCCCTCGGCCTGGTGCGCTGGGCGGAATAGCGCGGGAAATGTAAAACTGTTCTGTAAACACCGAAGTGCATTGAGGGGGCCTTGCCCCCTCTCTCGTCTTTGGCTTTTGACTGGATAACAAAGATGGTTTTGCATAAACGCAGTCCGGAGCGATTGCTCGTAGCATTTCAAATATGGAGAGCGTTGACATAAAGATATATTTGCGGCATAGCCGGCTTGACGAAAAAGGCGGAGGCTCCTTTATGCCGGGTTGAAATTCAAGTGGCCGCGTGGGGGAAAAAGTATAAAAAGGCCCCCCGCCCTTCCGAGAGGCCGTGGAAGGGCAGGGGGATCCGTGGTGCGGACGCGGCTTTGCGGAAGCGCCGCGCATAGCGTCCGGCCGTGCCGCAACGCCCCGCGCTCAGGCGGGACGATTTATCAGTCCCGGCATGCGCGCGGGGCATAGCCCCTCCGCGCGGACCTGCCGGAATTGATCAATTGGCTTGAGTATAGAGGAATGTCGGCGTTTCAAATTCGTCGTCCTCACTGAAAATAAAGCTGTCCTCACCGGGATTGTGCAGACCGCGCCGCTGCGGCCCGACCGTTGCCTGCGGAGCGCGCACGGTGCGTCCCCGGACCGCGTAGGCCGGGATATGCTCACTTTCCCCGAGGGAAATATCACCGCCCTGCTCGTAGCGGCTGAAAATCCTTTTTTTGAGTTCCGGATCCACGGTGTCCAGTCCTTCGGGCAGACGATTGACACGACCGGGCGACTGCAGCGGCGCAGAACCTGCCGTGTTGCGCGCCGGGGCCGGGGTCAGGGACCGGGTGCCCGCAACTTCGCTGCCGCCCGCCCTGTCTATGCCCGTGGCGATGACCGTGATGCGTATTTCATCGCCCATAGTCTCGTCTATGCAGGTGCCGAACTTGACGTTCACATCCGCGTGCGCGGACTCCTGCACGATGCCCGCGGCCTCGGCCACTTCATCCAGACCGAGGTTGGCATCGGCCGTGATGTTCAGAAGCACGTTGCGCGCCCCGCTTATGGACACGTCCTCAAGCAGCGGGCTGGCAATGGCCGTGCGCGCCGCTTTTCCCGCCCTGTCTTCTCCCGAGGCCGTGCCCGCGCCCATCATGGCCAGGCCGGAATCGCTCATGACCGTTTTCACGTCGGCGAAATCCACGTTGATGAAACCGGGGGTCATGATCAGGTCGGAAATGCCCTGGACGGCGTTCAACAGCACCTCGTCGGCTTTTTTGAGCATTTCCACGAAAGTGGCTTTCTTGTGCGCTATGAGCATCAGACGGTCGTTGGGTATGGTGATGAGGCTGTCCACATACTTGCGAAACTCCTCAATGCCCTGTTCCGCCGCCCGGAGCCGCGGTGGACCTTCAAACGAAAAAGGCTTGGTGACCACGCCCACGGTCAGGATGCCGAGTTCTTTGGCGATCTGGGCGATGACCGGGGCCGCGCCGGTGCCCGTGCCGCCGCCCATGCCCGCGGTGACGAAAACCATTTCCGCGCCGTCAAGGCATTGCCGGATCTGCTCCGCGCTTTCGCGGGCCGCTTCGCAGCCTATCTTGGGATTGGAGCCTGCGCCGCGCCCCTTGGTGAGTTTTGCGCCGATCTGGACTTTCTGTCCGGCCAGGGATTTGTCCAAAGCCTGCAGGTCGGTGTTGGCGACGATGAAACTGACGCCGCGCAACCCGGATTCCACCATGGTGTTGACGGCGTTGCCGCCGCCCCCGCCGACGCCGACGACCTTGATGACGGTCTGCTGTTCGTTGCCGCTGTCGCTGCCGTTGTTGATGATAAGTTCCATTGTGCCTCTCCTTGACGTTCCTCGGCGTTGCGCCGGCTTGCGCTGCCGGCTGCCGGATATCTTACGATATGGTTCTGAACCAATTTTTGATGCCTTGCGCCGCACGGGCGAGAACCGATTCCTCGCTTTTGCGTGAAGTCCGCTCGCCGGCTTCCTTTTCCGCGCCGTAGCGCAACAGTCCCACCGCGGTCGCGTACCGGGGGCTGTTGACCACATCACGGAGCCCGCCGATGTTGCGCGGATAACCGATGCGCGTGGGCATGTTGAAAATCTGCTCGGCCAGTTCCTGACAGCCGTCGAGCAGCACCCCGCCGCCGGTCAGCACGACCCCGGCTCCCACCGCATGCCTGCCCCCGGATTGCCCCAGTTCCCGATCCGCCAGACCAAGCAGTTCCTCCATGCGCGGCTGGCAGATTTCAGCCAGCAGCTTACGCGACAGCCGGCGCGACTCCCGCCCGCCCACGGTGGAAACTTCAATGATTTCATCCATGCTCACCATGTCCGCCATGGCGCAGCCGTACCTGACCTTGATGCGCTCGGCCTCGATCAGCGGCGTGCGCAGACCGGCGGCGATGTCCTTGGTCAGGTTTTGTCCGCCCAGAGGCAGAACCCCGGTATGCATCACGGCGTCGCCCGAAAACACGGCGATATCCGTGGTGCCGCCGCCCAAATCCACCAGCGCCACGCCCAACTCGCGCTCTTCCTCGGTCAGCACGGCCTTGGCCGACGCCATGCACTCCAGCACGATGTCCGCTACGTCCAGACCGCTGTTGTGGCAGGCCTTGACGATGTTCTGGGTGCTGGCCACGGCGCCGGTCACTATATGCACCTTTACTTCCAGGCGTACCCCGGACATGCCCAGGGGATGGATGATGCCGTGCTGGTCGTCTACGATGAATTCCTGGGGCAGGGTGTGGATGATTTCGCGGTCCATGGGTATGGGGACCGCGCCGGCGGCCTCCAGCGCCCTGTCCACGTCGCGCTGCGTGACCTCGCCGCCCTGGATGGCTATGACCCCGTTGCTGTTGATGCTCTTTATATGGCTGCCGGCTATGCCCGCGTACACGGAACGTATTGAGCACCCGGCCATCAGCTCCGCTTCTTCCAGGGCCTTTTGCACGGATTTGACCGTCTCTCCGATATTGACCACGACACCCTTGCGCAGTCCCGTGGACGGGCTTGTGCCGATGCCCACGACATCCACGCCGTCTTCGCCCGCTTCGCCCACCACCGCGCAAATCTTGGTGGTGCCGATGTCGAGTCCTATGATCAGTGGTGCCTTTGCCATGTCCTTCTCCTTGAGCCCGCGCCGCTTACCGCGTGGTCATCCTGCGGCGGCCCGGCTCTCCGCGCGTCTTTCCACCCATACGTTGACGCCCTGCACCCGGATGACGCCCGTCCCCGCCAGTTCTCCCCGGCGTGAAAGGTCGGCCAGCACCCGGCCCAGACGGCGCAGGTTGGAAAGCCAGTCTTCTATATCTATGGAAAAGACGGGTCCCGTCTCCTCCGCGACAAGTTCCAAACCTCGCGCGGCGGAAAGCCGGATCAGCGTAATCCCGCCCGCGCCCTGCAGGATCTGCGAGTCATACAGCGACTTTACCAGATCCGGCAGCAGCCGGCGCAGCCGGCCGGCGCCCGGCTCCACCTCCAGCATGGGAAGCGAAGCTTCGCCGCCGGGAGCGGCCGGAGCTATGCCGTTGCCGCGCTTATCCGCGTAATACGGTGTGCCTTCGTGCAGGATCCGGAACACAGGGGTCTTCTCCTTAACCGTTATGATGAGTTTGCCCGGGAGTACCCTCTTCACCGAGGCTTCCTCCACCCAGGGATGTCCGGCCAACGCTTTCTCCACGGCGTCGATGGACAGGGCCAGAGTGTTTGCTCCTTCCTCTAAATCGACAGTTTTGAGAATTTCTCTAGAGTTCAGGCGGGAATTTCCGTAAATTTCCAAAGTTTTTAAAGCGAAGTAATCGCCGAGCGTCGCGCTCCTGTAGCCGTAGACCAAAGCCAGGCTTATCCCGGCGAGCAGGAGGAGCAGCAGGGAGCAGAAGCCCAGCATGGAAAGGGCGGAGCGCACGCCGTTCAGCGGGGAAAGGGGCAGAGCGCGGGGCAGAGCGCGGACCGCGCGCCCGGTCCGGACCGCGCGCCGGCTGTTTTGGGCCGGGGGTCTTCCCGCGCCGCCCCTGGTCAGGGTGACGATCCTGCCTCTGCGGGCAGGGCGTGACGTTATTGACGCACCCACAGACAGACTTCCTTTTCCAGCGTGAACCCGCTGTGCCGCCTGACCGCCTCGACGGCCGTATTGATAAGTTCCAGAGCCGCCGCGCTGCTTCCGCCGCCCTCGTTGACGAGAAAGCCGGCGTGCAGGGAGGAGAAGCGCATGCCGCCCAGGGCCTTGCCTTTCATACCCGCCTCTTCCAGAAGGCGTCCGGCCGGAACGTCCGGGGCGGGATTTTTGAAAACGCAGCCGGCGCTTGCCGCGCTCACCGGTTGGCGCAGCCGTTTTTCCGCAAGAAAAGCGCGCATGCGTGAACGCACCCTGTCTTTGCCGCTTTCGGACAAGACGAAGACCGCCTCCAGCAGCAGCAGCACGGGAAATTCACCCGCAGCCGGGGCCGGGCTGCCGAAAGGCAGTCCCAGGCAACGGGCGCTCCGATAGGAAAACTCCGCCTGTTCCGCGTCCGGCCGGATTTCCCGCAGGCCCGTGCGCGCTGAAAATACCGTCAGGGAACGCAGCAGCGGACCGACTTCCGTGCCGAAAGACCCCGCGTTCATGGCCACGGACCCGCCCACGCTGCCGGGAATACCCGCCAGACCTTCCAGGCCGCCGAGTCCGGCGGCGGCGGCGGCGTTCAGCAGGGCGGAGAGAGGCAGGCCCGCCGGGGCCTTTGCCCATACTTCAGCGCCGTGTCTTTCAAACGATACCTTATCACGCGGCTCCTGACGAATCAGCACCAGAGGCAGGTCCCCGTCGGCGGCGATAATGTTGCTGCCTTTGCCGATGACGGCGGGCAGGCCGCCGAGTCCGGCGACCAGGCCGGGCAATTTATCCGCCCCTGCCTTGTCGTGCAGCACAATTTCGGCAACGGGCTTCCCTCCCAGGCGGATGCCGGTGATTTCCGAAAGCGGAGGGGCGTCTCCTACGCGCAGAGAGCGGGTCGCGTGTCTCACGGCATCGCCAGCCAGCGGGGCCCGATTGTGGTTATATTGCCCGCGCCCAGGGTCAACAGCAGGTCGCCCTCGCGCAGTTCCCTGTCCAGGCGTTCCGGAAGCGTATCAAAATCGTCGCAGAAGCAGACGTCCTTACCGGAGGACTGCCGTATGCCGCGGGCCAGGTCCGCGCCTGAAACGCCGGGCAGAGGAGCTTCGGAAGCCGCGTAAATTTCCGTGAGAAAGAGCTTGTCCACCCCGGTGAACACCTTGCAGAAGTCGCCGAAGAGCGCCTTTGTGCGCGTATAACGGTGCGGCTGGAAGGCGGCGACCACTCTGCGGCCGGGCAAAAAGTCGCGCACGGCCTCCAGGGTCGCGGCGATTTCCGCCGGATGATGGCCGTAATCGTCCAGCACCAGGACGCCCCGTTTTTCTCCCTTGCGCTCGAAACGGCGGGCTACGCCCTTGAATTTGCGCAGGGCCTCGGCGCAGACCTCGAAGGGCACGTCCGCGTGCAAGGCAACGCCGACGGCGCCGAGGGCGTTCAGGATGTTGTGCCGGCCCGGCTGGGCGGGGCTTATCCGGCCCAGGCGCACACCGCGCAGACGCACCGTCCAGGAACCCGCGCCGGGACCGCCCGCCGCTTCGGCCGTCAGGTCGTTGCCGGCGTTGAAGCCGTAGGTCATTACCGGACGGTTCACGCGCGGCAGGATGCGCCGCACGCCGGGGTCGTCCCCGCAGACCACGTTTATGCCGTAAAAAGGCACCTTGTTCATGAAGCGGACAAAGGCTTCGTCTATGCTGTCCCGGTCGGGGTAAAAATCCAGGTGATCCATGTCCACATTGGTGACCACGTTCATTATCGGAAAGAGGCAGAGGAAGGAGCCGTCGGATTCGTCGGCCTCGGCGATCAGGAATTCGCCGCCGCCCAGACGCGCGTTGGCTCCGTATGCGTTCAGCCTGCCGCCTATGATCACGGTGGGATCGGCGCCCGCCGCGTCAAAAACGGCGGCAAGAAAGGAAGTCGTCGTCGTCTTGCCGTGCGTGCCGGCTATGGCTATACCGGTGCGCAGGCGCATCAGTTCGGCCAGCATCTCGGCCCTGGGGATCACGGGAATGCCGCGCTCCCTGGCCGCCGTCACTTCCGGATTGTCGTCGCCCACGGCCGTGGATTTGACCAGCACATGCGGCTGCAGGAGATTGGCGGCGGCATGGCCGGCGACAATGCGCGCCCCGAGTTCGCGCAGGCGCACGACGGCTGCGCCTTCGGCCAGATCCGACCCGTGCACGTCGTAACCGAGATTGATCAGCACCTCGGCTATGCCGCTCATGCCGGCCCCGCCTATGCCCACCATATGTACGCTTTTTATGTTCCGCATACTGCTCATGCCGTCCCTCCGGCGCGCCCCGTATCGCCGTCCCGCGTATTCATGCCGTCTTCGCCGCGCTGCCGGTCAACGGACCTGCTCCGCGCCGGCTCCGTTTTTCCTTCCCCGATCAGGCCGGCGAGGGCCTCGGCCATGTGCGCGGCCGCGCGCGGTCGTGCCGCGTCCAGGGCTTTTGCGGACATGACGCGCAGTTTCGCCTTGTCTTTCAGGAGAGACAGCAGGATTTCGGCCGCTGTCTCCGGGTGCGTTGCAAAGCATTCCTGTTCCAGTACCTCCGCTGCGCCGGCCTCTGCCATGACGCGCGCGTTAAAACGCTGATGATCGCGTGCGGCATGCGGGAAGGGCACGAGCAGCGAAGGCAGCCCGGCGGCGCAGAGTTCGGCCGCCGTCGTTGCCCCGGCCCGGCAGAAGGCCAGGTCCGCCCAGGCGTAGGCCCTGCTCACGTCGTCGATAAAAGGCACGGCCTCGGCCTTTCCCGTCCCGAGCGCTTTGTACGCCGCGCTCACGGATGCGAAGTCTTCGCTCCCCGTCTGGTGGAGAATTTCCACCCCGGCGTCCGACAGGGCGGCGGCCGCGTCGGCTACCGCCAGATTCACAGCACGCGCTCCGCGGCTGCCGCCCATGACCAGCAGCCGCGGAGCGCGTTCCTGCCCGGCGCAGTTTTCGGGAAGCGCCGCCTTTTGCCGCGCCCGCTCATACAGCGCGGCGATGTCGGCGCGCACGGGGTTGCCGGTCAGCAGGGTTTTGCGCGCGTCAAAAGCCCCGGTAAGATCGGGCATGGACAAAAAGACGCGCCGGGCCATGCGCCCCAGGATGCGGTTGCCGATGCCCGGCAGGGCGTTCTGCTCATGCACCGCCGTCGGTATGCCGAGCAGGGCGGCGGCTGAAACTCCGGCAAAGGAGGCATAGCCGCCGAAGCCTACGGCAGCGTGCGGAGAAAATTTGCGGATGACCAGCGCCGCTGCAGCCAGGGCGCGCAACATGCCGGGTACGGCCCCCAGGGCGCGCGCGCCGCGCCCCATGAACCCGCGCACGGGCAGGGCGATGAAGTCCAGTCCCGCCGCCGCGGCCAACCTGCCTTCCGGCCCGTACGCGCCGCCCATGAACAGGATGCGCGTCCCCGGCCCGCGCCGCGCGAGTTCCCCGGCCAGCGCCAGCGCCGGAAAAATATGCCCTCCCGTGCCGCCGCTGCTGAGCAGGATGCGCCTTTCTCCCGTCATGCGTTCTCCATGTCGCGCGACAAATTGAGCAGCAGCCCCACGCAGATCAGCGATGCCGTCAGGCTGCTCCCGCCGTAACTGATGAAGGGCATAGGCACTCCCTTGGGCGGCACCACGCCCATAACCACCGCCAGATTGACCACGCAGGACAACGCCGGGACCAGCAACAGCCCGAAGGCCGTGAGCCGCAGACGCATATCCTGCTGGCCGAGCGCGATGCGCATGCCGCGCTGAAAAAAGCAGAGCAGCAGCAAAAACACCAGTGAAATCCCGATAAATCCCGTTTCCTCCCCCATTACGGCCATAATGAAGTCGTTGTGCGCCTCGGGCAGATAAAAGAGTTTCTGTTTGCCTGCGCCAAGTCCCGCCCCGGACAGCCCGCCCGATCCGAAGGCGTAAAACGACTGCACGAGGTGATAGCCGCTGTCCGAGGCGTCGGCAAAGGGATCGCGGAAGGCCAGCAGACGGCGGAAGCGGTAAGGTTCGGCTACCACCAGCAGGTAGGCGCCCGCAGCGGCCGTGAGACCGGAACCGATGAGATAGACAAGGCGCGTCCCTCCGGCAAAACACATGAAAAACAGCAGGATAGCGCAAAAAGCCGCCCCCCCGAAGTCCGGCTGCTTGAGCAGCAGGGCGCACATGGCGCCCGTAATCAGGAAAGGGGGCAGTACTCCCTTGCTGAAACTCTTCACGATGGTCTGCTTGGTGCCCATGAAGTAGGCCAGGTACAGAACCAGCGCGATCTTGGCGAATTCCATGGGCTGCATGCGCAGGGGGCCGAGGCCTATCCAGCGGTTCGCGCCCTTGGCGGCCGCGCCCAGAGGCGTCAGGCAGGCGGCCAGCAGGACAAAACTGAGCAGCAGGGCCGGGTAATGCAGACGCTCCAGCACCCGGCGCGGCAGGGAAGCGGCCAGGGCCAGGACCAGGCCGCCGACCAGCAGGAACAGAAGCTGGCGCTTGAAGAAGTAATAAGTGTCGGCCTGGACGCGCTCGGCGGAAATGCCGCTGGCGGAAAAGACCATGGTCAGGCCCAGGAAGACCAGGACCATGACGACGGCCAACAGCCACCAGTCCGGACGGCCGCGCGGCGCGGCCGCGGCGGCCTGCGCGCCGGCGCTCATTGCGCCTCCTCTCCGGCGGCGGCCGCGACCAGACTCCGTAAATGATCGCCGCGCTCCTTGTAACTGCCGTACAAATCGTAACTTGCGGTTGCGGGCGAAAGCAGAACGACGTCGCCTGTCCGCGCCGCGGCGCGCAGGCGCTGCAGGGCAGCCGGCAGTTCCGGATCCCAGGTCAGAGGCACGGTTTCGCTCCAGGCTTTTTCAAAATATTCCCGGCTCGCCCCGAACAGGGCGACGGCCTTGACCTTTGCCGACAGCAGGGGACGCAGGGATTCCAGGTCCCCGCCCTTGAAACGCCCGCCGGCCAGCAGCAGCAGCGGGGCGTCGAAACTCAGCAGAGCCGCGCGCAGGGCGTCCACCGTAGTGCTTTTGGAATCGTTGACGTAACTGACGCCGTCCAGTTCTCCCACCTTTTCCAGGCGATGCGGCAAAGGCGCGAAGGCGGCCGCGGCGCGCGCCGCGTCCGCTTCGCTCACGCCGAATTCGGCCGCCGCGAGGTAGGCGGCTTCGGCGTTTGCGGCGTTGTGCGCGCCTGCGAGCCTGCCCATGGGGAAGCGCCCCGCGGCCCGGAATATTTTCAAACGGCCCTTGAAGCCCCGCCGGCGGTATTCTTCCGCCGTATCTTCATGCACTACGGCAAGGTCGTCTTTCTCCTGCCCTGCAAATATGCTGAACTTGGCCGCGCTGTATTCGGCCATGTCCGCGTGACGGTCCAGGTGATTGGCGGTCAGATTGAGCAGGACAGCCGCCCTGGGACGCAGGCTGAACATGCACTGAAGCTGGAAACTTGACAGTTCCAGCACCAGGACGTCGGCAGTATCGCCGGACAGCGCGTATTCCGAAAGCGGCACGCCTATGTTGCCTCCGAGAAAAACCTTTTTGCCCGCCTCGCGCAGCATGGCCGCGGCCAGGCTGACAGTGGTCGTCTTGCCGCTTGTGCCGGTTACGGCCAATACAGGCTCGCGCACGCAGCGCAGGGCGAGTTCCGTTTCGCCGATCAACGGCGGATTTCCGGCCGCGGCCCGCAGGGAATCCAGCGCTGCGGGCGGCACGCCGGGACTGACGACGATCAGGGCGGCGCCCCGGAACTGTTCCGGCGTATGTTCCCCCGGCAGCAGTTCGAAACCCGCCTCGCGAGCTCTCTCAAGCACTTCCTGCCCAGGATTCGCGTCGCGCTCCAGAAGCCGGACGCGCGCGCCCCGCGCGGCCAGCAGGCGAGCCGCCGCAAAACCCGAAAGGCCCGCCCCGACCACAACGGCCGTTGCCCCCGGCGCGAACGGCGCTTCCCTTGCCGGCGCTCCCTCCCTTTCGGGAGAGGTCGTCGCCCCCGTCACGAGCGGCGCTTCTCCAGGCGAACGGCGCTTAGTCGATTGCGGGTTCATGACGCCTGCCTTCCTTCAGCGCAGTTTGAGTTTGAGGGATTACTGTTCCCATGCATCGCGAAGCGGTTCATGACGCCTTCCTTCAGCGCAGCTTGAGTACGGAGAGCGCGGCCAGGGCCAGCAGGGCCGAGGTTATCCAGAAACGTATGATGATTTTCGATTCCGGAGTACCCGCCAACTCGAAATGGTGATGCAGGGGCGCCATGCGCAGAATGCGCTTGCCGCCCGTGAACTTGAACCAGCCCACCTGCAGGATTACGGACAGCGTTTCCACGACGAACAGCCCGCCGACCACCAGCAGCAGCAATTCCTGCTTGCAGAGCACGGACAGAAAACCAAGCGTTCCCCCCAGGGACAGGGAACCGGTATCGCCCATAAAAATCTGGGCCGGGTAGGCGTTGAACCACAAAAAGCCTATGCACGCCCCGGCAAACGCGCCGCAGAACACCGTCACCTCACCCACGCCCGGCACATGCGCTATCTGCAGATAGCCCGCCATGGCGGCGTTGCCCGCCACATACACGAATACCGCGAAACATATGCCGGCAACGATGACCGGACCGGCGGCAAGACCGTCAAGCCCGTCCGTCAGGTTCACGCCGTTGGAAGCTCCGGCCATGACCAGTACCGCGAAAGGCAGGTAAAACAACCCGAGATCCGGTGTGAAATTCTTGAAAAAGGGCACGGACAGTTCCGTGGAATAGGCCGGCAGGGTGTACAGGAGACACATGGCCGCGCCGGCGACCAGCAACTGTCCGGCAAGTTTACTTTTTGCGCTCAGCCCCTTGTTGTTTTTACGCCGTATTTTCAGGTAATCGTCCGCAAAACCCACGCCGGCGAAACCCAGAAACACGAACATGCACAGCAAGACGCAGGGATTGGTCCAGTCGCCCCAGAGCAACATGCTCACGGTCAGGGAAAAGGCTATGAGCAGGCCGCCCATGGTCGGGGTTCCCGCTTTGCAGCGGTGCGTTTCCACGTCTTCCAGAATATACTGCCCGAGCTTGAGCCGGCGGAGTTTCTCAATAAACAGCGGACCGACCAGCACGGCTATGATCAGCGCCGTGAGCAAGGCCCATACGGAGCGGAAGGTTATGTAGCGGAAGACGTTGAAGACGCTGACTTCCGAACTCAAGGGATAAATCAGGTTATAAAACACGGACGCCCCCCTTTGTCCGGATCTGAAAACCGCGTCCGTGCGCATCGCCGGTTTCCGGCGGGACATCCCGGCTTTGCCCGGAGTCCGCGCGCTGTTCCCCGGCAGGCTGCGCGGCCCCGGCGTCCCTGTCCAGCAGCGCTTCCACCCAGCGCTCCAGTCTGTTGGCGCGGGAGCCTTTGAAGAGTACCAGAGCAGGCCCCATTGCCTCCATGCGCGCGGCAAAATCTTCGCGGCGCGCGGGCAATTCCTCAAGGAGTCCCGGCATTCCGCCCCGCTCAAGCCCACGGCGCACGCAAGCAGCCTGCCCCCCAGTCCAGAAAACGGCAAAGGGCCGTGTCGCGGCGACAATTTCCCCCAGTGTTTCATGAGCGGCCGGGCTATCTGCGCCCAGTTCAAGCATTTCACCGAGGACCGGCACAAAGGGCAGACCGCTCCCGAGCGCCGCGGCGGCCGCCGCCGGGATGACGCGTCCGGCCGAGAGCGGGTTGGCGTTGTAACTGTCGTCCACAAGGGTGTAGCGGCCGCGTCCGGGGATGAATACATGCCGCACGGCGCAGCGCTGCGCGGGCGTTTCCGCCGCGGCCAGACCCCGGCCTATCTCGTCCGGATCGAGCCCGAGGCCGAGGGCGACCGCCGCGACCGCCGCCGTGTTCTCCGTCCCGAAAGCCCCTCCGCAGGTGTCGAAGAAGGGCGCTTCGCAAATGAATTCCACGCCGTCCGCGCGCACCGCGTATCTGCCGCGCAAGCTTCCGGCCCGGCTCCCGGAGCGCGTTGACGCGCCGCGGCCCGCCGGTCCGAGCCGGCCGGCCGGGCCTGCAAGGCTTTCCGACCCCGCGCCGCCCGCATGTCCCGCGCGCGCCTCCGTTCCCATTCCGCCCGCCTGCCCTGTCTGTTCCGCCGGTCCGAGCCGGCGCGCCCGGCACCAGGCTTCCGCGTCACGCGCGGAAAAACGCAGGCAGCGTATATTCAGGGCGGCAAATACCCCGGCGCGGGCGGCGCATTCCCGGTCCAGTTCCGGGTAATCGGCGGAAACGAAAGCCGTTCCGCCGGGCTTAATGAAATCAAGGAGTCGCGCCTTTTCCGCCGCCGCGCCGCCTTTGCCCAAACCTTCGGAGTGTCCGGGGCCGACGTTCAGGATAAGGGCCGCATCGGGACGCAGCGTTCGGGCCAGTTCCTCCATGTCCCCGACTCTGCTCACGCCCGCTTCCATCACCCAAAAGCGCGCATCGGGGGCCGCGTTGAGCATGCTCAGGGGCAAGCCTATGCCGTTGTTGAGATTCATGGGATTGCGCTCGGTGCGGCCGCGTTCTCCCAGCACTCCGGCCAACGCTTCCTTGACCGTGGTCTTGCCCGCCGTACCCGTCAGCCCGACGACCGTTGCCGAAGCGCTTTCGCGATGTCCGGCGGCCAGGCGGAGCAGGGCTTCTTCAACAGTATCCACAAGGAAGACCGGAGGCAGATCCGGACCGGAGGCGGCGTCTCTGGCTCCGGTCGGAAAGGGGTCGCGCAGGGCGACAACGGCGCCCGCCCCGGCGGCCGCAGCAGCAATGGCAAAATCATGCCCGTCGACTCTCCCGCCCTTGATGCAGAAAAAAATATTCCCCGCCGCGACCCGGCGGCTGTCCGTTGCGGCTCCTGTAAAGGCTCCGGCGGCGTCCGCATACGCCGAAGCGTCATTGCGCCGCACACCGGGCAGGATGCGTTCCGGGGCGCATTGCAGCGCCGCCGCCGTTTCCGCAAAATTCAGCCGCATCGCGCCGCCTCCGAAGGTCCGCGCCTGCCGGGCCGGCGTTGCGATGAGGTGGTCCGGGGAAAATCATTTCCCCCGGAGGGTCCAGGGCGGAGTCCCGGCCGCCGGAGGCGCGCGCAATCAACAGCGGAATACGCCGCCGCAGTTTCCGTAAAATTCAGTCTCATCGCGCCGCCTCCGCAAGTACCGCCCTGTCGCTGAACGGATATTTCACTCCCCGGATCAACTGATAGGGTTCATGTCCCTTGCCCGCCACAAGCAGGGCATCGTTGCGCCCGAGCAGGTCCAGGGCCAGGATCACGGCCTTTTTACGATCCGCTTCGCGTATGACCCGCGGGCATCCGGCCAGGCCGGGCAGGACATCGTCCATGACGGCCTCCGGATCCTCGTCGCGCGGGTTGTCGGAGGTCAGGACGGCGACGTCCGACAGGGCGGCCACGGCCGCGCCCATCAGCGGACGCTTGGTGCGGTCCCGGTTGCCGCCGCAGCCGAACACGGTCACGACGCGGGCGAAACCGGCGGCGCGCAAGGCGCTCAACACCTTGGTCAGGGCATCTGGGGTGTGCGCGTAGTCGACGAAAAGATGCAGGGCGCGCCCGTTGGGCACGCGTTCAAGCCTGCCCGGCGCCCCCGTAAAGGCGGACAGCGCGGCGAACTCCTTCGCCGTCATGCCCATGGCCAGACCCGCGGCCTGCGCCGCAAGGAGGTTCATTGCGTTGAAGTCGCCGACCAGGGGCGAACTCAGCGTCCATTCGCGGCCCGCATGCCGCACGGACAGCAGCAGCCCCTCCCGGTTCATGGACAGAACGCGCCCGCGCAGCAGGTTCTCGTCCGGCCTTCCGGTCGTGTTTTCTCCCAGGCCGAAACCCAGGGCATCGGGAAAGGAGTCGAGCAGCCTGCGGCCGTAGGGGTCGTCAGCGTTCGCCGCCTTCCGTTTATCCGCGGACGGCGTGCCGCCGCGCTCCGGAGGCAGAAACAGCTTCTCTTTGGCCAGGAAATAGTCCTCCATATCCGCGTGGTAATCCAGGTGATCCTGGGTAAGGTTGGTCAGCAGGGCCGTCGTGAAAGGCACGCCCGCAACGCGTTGCTGGTCCAGCGCGTGCGAGGAAACTTCCATAAGGGCATAGCGCACGCCGGCGTCGCGCATGCGCGCCAGCATGGAATGCAGGGTAAGGCAGTCCGGCGTGGTCAGGGATGATTCCTCCTCGTACCCCGGCCAGCGCCTGCTTATCGTGCCGATGACGCCCACTGCGCAGCCCTGTGCGCGCAGCAGACATTCCAGCAGCAGGCTGGTCGTGGTCTTGCCGTTGGTGCCGGTTATGCCGACGACTTCCGGGCACTGCCTGTCCGTGTCGTAAAGGGCGCAGGCCAGGCGGCCGAGCGCCGCGCGCGGATCGGCGGCAAGGACCACGGCCGGCGGCGCGCCGGCGCTTTGTCCTGTGCGGCGCGGGACGGACGCCGCCGGATTTGCCTGCAACGCGCCGTGTTCCGCCGCGCAATGTTCAAGCAACGTGAGATGTTCCGGCGCGCAGAGGATCGCTGAAGGTCCGGCAGGCAGCGCTTCGGCCAGAAAACGCTCCCCGCCGGGACTGCTTCGGGCTTTGTCTGAAGGCAGAGCCGGAGGCAGCACCGCGTACACGCAACCCGCAACGGCGTCCGCCGAATGCGCGACGACCGGGATACGCTCCCGCCGCACGCGCTCGCACAGCGCATCAAGGGAAATCTCTACAGTCATGAACGTTGCCGCTCCTTGCCCGGCACCGGGGGTTGGGCCTGGGGCTGCGCCGAAGGTTGTGTCCGGGGCTGCAGCAGCGGCTGCGTCCGGGATCGGGCCTGGGGCTGCGCCAAAGGTTGTGCCGGGGCTTGGGGCTGCGTCCGGGATTGGGCCTGGGGCTGCGCCGAAGGTTGTGCCGGGGGTTGCGGAGGGGCCTGGGGCTGTACCGAGGGCTGCGTACGGGATTGGGCCTGTTCGGACGTATCACGCTTTTTGGTTCCGCGCGCGTTTTTCGCAGCGGCCCCGGCTTTTCCGCCCGCGGCGCGGCGCGCGACGTTTCCGGAAGAAACCGCCTGCAGCGGCGGAGCTTCGTCCGAAGGCAAAATACCGTGGTAGGCCATGGTGTTCATGGCCACATGGCGGAAGACGGGAGCGGCGACCACGCCGCCGTACTGCGCCTTGGTCGGTTCATCCAGCAACACGCAGATGAGATAACGCGGGTTTTCAATGGGCAACATACCCACGAAGGAACCGACCCGCCCTTTGCCGTACTTGCCCGTTGCATCCGCCTTCTGCGAGGTGCCGGTCTTGCCGCCGACGACCAGTCCGGGGATGCGCGCCTGTTTGCCGGTACCGCCTTCCTCTTCCACCACTTCGCGCAGCATGTTCCTGATTTCTTTCATGGTGGACGGAGAAAAAAGCAAATCAGCGGTGCGCGCCGCGCCGGCCGGGACGGCAAAGTTTACAGTCCGCGCCGTATCCTGCCCGGACGCCGCGTTGTAGGAAACCCGCGCCGTTTCCTGCGCGGACGCCGCGTTGCCCGAGGCGCGCTCCCGCTCGGTCCCGGCAGCGGCGTCAGAGGCGGGCCGCGGCTGATCCCGGCCGGTCACGGCTTTATCGGGCGGCGTTTCCGGGCCGTCGTCCATAAGCAGTTTCAGATCGCGTTTTACGCCGCCGCCCGCCAGCACGAGGTACGCCTTGGCCATTTGGGCGAGGGTGGCGGAAAAACTCTGCCCGAAGGAGGCCGTGGCCAAATCGATTTCTGCCCAGCGCCCGGCCGGACGCAGTATGCCCCTGGACTCGCCGGGCAGGGGCAGGCCCGTGCGTTCGCCGAAGCCCAAATTTTTCAGGTAGCGGTGGTATTTTTCCTTCCCCAGTTTCAATCCTATTTTCGCTGCGCCTATGTTGCTGGAAACATGCAGAATCTTTTCCACAGTCAGGTTCGCGTAGGGGTGAGTATCGTGCAGCATGAAACGTCCCAGCTTCCACATCCCCTTTTCGCAGTTGATCGTTGTGGAGGGCGTGACCACTTTTTCTTCAAGGGCGGAGGCTATGAGAAAACTTTTGATCGTCGAGCCCTGTTCCAGCATGTCCGTAGCGGGACGGTTGCGGCGCACGGCGGGGGGATAGGCATTGACGTTGTTGGGGTCGAAAAAGGGATACTGGGCCCAGGCCAGGATTTCTCCGGTCGGGACATCTACGACCAGGCAGCCTCCCCAGCGCGCGCCGAATTTTTCCACCTGTTCGGCCAGGGCTTCTTCAGCGAAGAACTGCACCTGCGTATCCAGGGTCAGACGAATGTCGCGCCCGCGCAGGTCCACGAGGTCCGCCGAACCCGGCATCGTCAGCCGTCTGCCGGCGGCGTCGCGTTCCACGGTCCTGGTGACGGCGCGTCCCGCAAGCTCATCGTCCAGGGATTTTTCCAGCCCTTCAATGCCCCGGTCGTCCGTGTCCACAAAGCCCAGCAACTGGCCGGCCGACTGCCTGTAGGGATAGATGCGCTCCGTCTCCTGCTCGATGTAGACGCCGGGCAACCTGAGGGCGCGCACGTTTTCAGCAGTCTGGAAATCCGCCTTGCGTTTGAGCCAGACGAACTGTTTTTCTCCGCTCAGGGCGTTCAGGATTTTATCCGCGTTCATGTCCAGGGCGCCCGCGAGTTTCAGGGCGGTATCATTTTTGTCCGGTATGCGCGAGGGATCGGCGCGCACGGAGTCGCACTCCAGGCTCATGGCCAGGACGTTGCCGTTGCGGTCCGTGATTCTGCCGCGCATGCCGCGGACCGTTTCCCTGGCGGTGTGCTGTTTGCGCGCCATGGCTGCGTATTCCGGGCCCATGACCATCTGCAGGTAGTAGGCCCTGGCCCAGAGCGCGCCCCAGATTGCCGTAAAAAAGGCGCCGATGGTCCAGATACGCACACGGCCCCAGTCCGTGCGGGACAGGAATCCCTGCCTCCGGCCTTCGGCCGGATGCGCCGCCGGAGCGGGGCAGGGGCGCCGGGCGACCGCCCGGCCGCCGGCCGACGCCGCACGCTCCCGCCATGTCCGGTTCGAGCGCCCCGACCGCGCCGTGCGCTCCACCCGCGGCGTCGGCCGGGCATCCCTTGTTGTGCGGCGTCTTAACACGCTCATTCTCCTGCGGCCTTATCAGGCGGCTGACCCGCTTCCATTCTGCGGATGCGTCCCGGTTTGGCCGGCCCGAGTCCCAGAGCTTCCGCTTTTTTACCCAGTTCGTGCGGCGACAGCAGGTGTTCGCGTTCTGCCTTCAGCTTGGCGCCGAGATCAAGAGCCTGTTCCAGTTCCCGTTGCAGGTTGCGCGCCCGGTAGGCGAACTTGGTGCGCTCAATGTTCAGCCAGACCAGCGACAGAGCCAGAGCCGCCAGAAAAGCCGTTGAGAGTACCAGGGGCAACACCGGCCCGCGTTCCCTGTTCCGGCCGGCCTCTGCCTCCTGTTTCGCGTCAGGCACCGGGCAGTTCCGCAACGCGCAGCCGCGCGCTTGCCGCCCTGCGGTTCGCCGCCCTTTCCGCCGCGCCGGGGCGCACGGGTTTGGCGGTCAGGATACGCAGCGTTGCCTCGCGCGCGCATGCGCTGTCCGGCACGTTGCGCGGATAGTCGCATTTGGCCGCCTGCTCCCGAAAAAAATGTTTGACGGCGCGGTCTTCCAGAGAATGGAAGGCAATGACCAGCAGGCGCCCTCCGGGGCGCAACAGGCCGGTCGCGGCGCGCAAAAAACGCCGCAGTTCGTCGATCTCGTCGTTGACGGTCATGCGCAGGGCCTGGAAGGTACGCACGGCCGGATGCCTGCGCGCCGCCGCCCGCCTGCCGGGCGGATACGCCCCGGCCACAACGCCCGCGAGGTCGCGGGCGCTTCGAATGCGTCCTTTATCGCGCGCCGCGCTTATGGCCCCGGCGATGCGCCCGGCCAGAGGATCTTCGCCGCAGTTCCTGATGATTCCGCGCAAATCCTGCGTTGACAGGCTGTTGATCAGATCGGCGGCGCTTTTACCCCGGCTCCGGTCCATGCGCATGTCCGGCGGAGCATCGGCCTGCATGCTGAAACCCCGCTCGGGGCAGTCGAGCTGCAGGGACGACACCCCGAGGTCGGCCAGGACGAAATCCGCTCCCTCCCATCCCAGGCCGGCCAGGACGCCGGCGCATTCGGAAAATAGATTGTGCCGGAAATGCACGGCGGGCGAGAAGTCTTCCAGCCGTATTTGCGCCAGAGCCAGGGATTCGGCATCGCGGTCTATGCCCAGCACCTGCACGTCGGGCACGCCCGCCGCGCGCGCCTTGCGCAGCAGGGCTTCGCTGTGTCCGCCGAGGCCGAGGGTGGCATCCAGGCAACGAAAGCCCGGCGCAGGCTCGAAAAAGGACAGAACCTCCTCGGTCAGCACGGGCAGGTGCATGCCTGCCGTGCGGACGGCCCGCGTCGCGTTGTTCCGTTCCCCGGCGTTGCCCTCATCCGTCATGCTCCGCATGGTGTTCTCCCGATTGGGCACGCTCTCGCGGTCGCCGGGGCATTTCCGCAGAGAAAACGCCCTAAAATACGAAATCTATGCCTGTTTCCGCCATTTCCGCGGCAACGCCGGTGAAATCGCGGTTCATTGCCGCTTCGAGGCGGGCCGGTTCCCATATTTCGAAGCGCGGTCCCTGACCCACGAGCACGGCGTCGTTTTTAATATCCGAATAGCGCAGGTGGTCGCGGGACAGGAGGACGCGGCCCTGGGCGTCGACGCCCGTATCCCTGGCGCCGCCGATCACCAGCCTGCGAAAATCGCGCAGGGTTTCGGAACCGCCCTTGATGCGGTGCATGCCGTCCTCAAACAGTTCCCAGTCCGGCAGAGGAAAGCCCACAATGCACCGGTCGTAGGTCGTGAGCACCACCCTGCCGCCGGGACTGCGGCTGAGAAGCGTCTCCCGAAATTCCGGAGGAAGCGTCATCCGCCCTTTGGGGTCAAGGCTGCGCAGGCTGCGTCCGCGAAAATACATGCCGGCTCCGGCGGTTGGGTTGAGAGGCGGTATCTGCCGTATATTACCACCATCAACCACCATCAACCACCTTTTCCCACTTATTCGCTCTTTTCAGAGATCTGTCAAGTCAAAAATCTCCGGTGTGGTATTCCGCGATCCACCACGCAAAAAAAAGAAAAACCTCGTTGTGTTTGTTAAAACAAACAGATAGGATGAGTTTGTAAACGCCATTCTATCACCAACGAGGTGAAAACAGTATGCCGAAGAACCTGCTCCCTTACAAGTACATGGAAGAAACAAAATCTTCCGGGTTGACCGGT
>JAISMY010000045.1 GCA_031276485.1 Desulfovibrio sp.
AAGCCGGTCCGGCAGTTATTCTTATCTGCGATGCGGGCATAGCGGCCGCGGGTTCCCTGACGGGCGCGCTCGCCCACGGGCAGACCGGTAGGGAATCGTTGTTGAGCATACTCGTTTTCCCTTTGCTCGCGCCGCTTTTTCTCGGCGGCATCCGCGTGGGATCGTCGGCCTTCGGCGGATCGGACGAAGCGACGGGAGACTGGCTGGGCATCTGCCTAGCCTTTGACGCCGTGTTTGCTGCCGCCGCGCTGCCGTTGTTTCCTTATGCGTACAGCGCGGATGAATGACATGGACGACATGGCGAAGCCGAAGCGGCATACCGGAAACCGTTTGTTCCGGATCATCCCCCCGGCGGCTGTGTCTGCAGGTCTTGCCCTTGCCTTGTGCTGGGCGCTGATCTTTGTCTATGCGCCGCGGGAAAGCACACTCGGGCTGCCGCAAAAGATTTTCTACCTGCACCTGCCTTTGGCCTGGTGGGCGTTGAGCGGTTTTTTCCTGACTTTCGTCGCAGGCATAGTTTACCTGCGCACCGGCAAAGAGCAGTGGGACGCCGCAGCCGCGGCGTCTGCTGAGGTGAGCCTGGTTTTTGCGTGTTCGGCCGTGCTTTCCGGTTCCATTTGGGCCAGGGCGTCGTGGGGCATCTGGTGGACTTGGGACGCCCGCCTGACCACGGCGTTGATCATGTGTTTCGTGTACTCCGGCTACCTTATTCTCCGCAGTATGGATATGCCCCCGGCACGCCGGGGGCGGATCTGCGCCGTGTTCGGCATCGTCGCTTTTCTTGATGTACCGCTTGTGTTTTGTTCGGCCTGGCTGTGGAGCTACATACATCCGCCGTCCATCAGCCTGGAGCCGGAAATGAAACTGACACTGGCGGTCTGTCTGGCGGCGTTTGCGCCGCTTTGGCTCTGCCTGACGGCATTACGCATGAAACTTGACCTTGACGGACGTCGCCTCGACGCACTACAGGCGGAACGCCTGTCGCGCAAAGAACGGCACTCCTGATAAACGCGAGGTATTCTCTGTGGATAGTTACGAATGGATTATGTACGCCGGAGCTGCCGTCTGGTGTGTACTGGGCCTGTATCTGGCCGTTCTGGCGCGCAGGCAGGCCCTGTTGTCCGAACGCGTGAGCCGCTTGAACGCCTCCGGAGAAAACGGGGAGCGCGGAGAACCAGGAAAGTAGCATGAGCCTTCAGGCCCATGCTGCTTGCGCGTGGGCGGGGTCGGGAGGACCGGCCTGCAGGCCGGGGGCTCAAACCGTAAAGGAAACTTTGATGATGCGGGATATATCACGGGCAGGCAAATTTTTGCTCCTGCCCGTGTTCGTCGGGCTTGCGGTCATGCTGGCCGTTGCTCTGCACGGTCTTTTTGCAGCGCCGCCACATGATGAAAGCGGCGGCAGTCCCCAACCCTCCATACGCCGGCCCGCCGCAAGCCGGGATCAAGGCGTAACGACCCCCATGCCCGGTACGGCCTCGGCGCCGCCTGATGAACAGGCCGGCGTGGCCCGCATGCCCGATGCCGTACCCCCGCCGAACCTGATGCAGGAACAGGCCGACGAAATGGCGGCCCTGATGCGCACCTTGCGCGACAACCCCAATGATGCCGACAACCTGTACAGGATTGCGGATATATTTGTCCGGGCAGGCGACCAGGCGCGGGCGGAAATTTTTCTGAACCGCGCCGTCCTGAGCCGGCCTGCGGATGTGCGCGCCCGCTTCATGCTCGGCAACATCCTGTTCAAACAGAATAAAATGCGGGAAGCCGCGGCTGTTTACGAGGAGTTGCTCAAAATTTCGGAAGATGCCGAAACCATGTACAATCTTGCCCTGCTCCGGAAGTATCATTTGAACGACAGGGCCGGGGCCGAAGCGCTTCTGCACAGGCTGCTCTCTCTAAGCAACGCGCCTGCCGAAACTTTGGAAAAAGCCAGGAAGGAGCTGCAATGAGCCTGAACCCCGACAGTGTGCTCAACGCCATAGCCTTTGTTGCGGAACGAAAAATAGAAGAAGCGGCTGCAGAGGGCGCTTTTGACGATCTGCCGGGCGCGGGCGCGCCTCTGCGCATGGAAGACCTTTCGCATCTCCCGCCGGAAATGCGCACGGCCTACATGCTGCTGCGCAATGCAGGCTACCTGGAAAAAGCCATCCCCGCCGGGCGACATGTGAACATGAGCGACCTCCTGGCCGGGGCTCCTGAAGAAAAAGACATGTACGGCAAGATGCGCCGCCTCAAGGTGCTGACGGCGCGCGTCCGCAGAGAAGAAGCAAAACTGCTGCCCGAAACGGCGGGCAAAACGAAGGCCGATCCGGAAGATTCACCTTATTTGGAAAAGATCATGGAACGCATTTGATGATGCGGCGTAGTGTTGTTGTCATTCTTCCTCAAATCCATAAGGAGTTGTTCATAAATAACCTTTATAAGCAGGCTCTCTGGCTGCTCTGTTTTTGAGAGTGTGTACCAATATATAGAGTTCCGGCACATAAAAATACCTGATTACGTACTATGCTCAGCCGCTATTCCTTGATCTGAGAAACAGATATTCTTTTTGAATCCAAAGAGTTCTGAACACCTCGAAAACCTGTACAATTTCAGGGAGAGATGAGTGAGCCTACCCCTCTCCGTCATTCTGAGCGAAGCGAAGAAGCTGTCTTCCCGGCTTCGAAAGGCATAAAGATGGATTCTTTGCTTCGCTCAGAATGACCTTTCCCTGTGTGCTGCCTCGAAAGTAGCTGAATATAGTACGTAATCAGGAAAAATACAACGGCGTTTGCTCAGAGACCGTTGGGGTCTCCGAGCCTGGGCAGGACGTTTTCCAGCGCGGCGGCTATGCCGATGATACCCGCTTCGTCGAAAGCCCGGCCGATAATCTGCAAGCCGACGGGCAGCCCGGAATCCGGTCCGGGACCTGCCGGGAGCGATACGGCCGGCAGGCCGGCCAGGCTCACTCCCAAGGTGAGTATATCCATTTTATAAAGGGCCAGAGGGTCTTCCACCATGCTGCCGAGTTTCCAGGCCGTCACCGGACTGACGGGGGAGAGCAGGGCATCGCAGTGTTCAAGTGCCGCGGCAAAATCTTCGGCGATCCGCCGGCGCACCTTGGCGGCCTTCTCGTAATAGGCATCGTAATACCCGGAGGACAGGGCATAGGTGCCGAGCAGGATGCGCCGTTTGACCTCCGGACCGAACCCGGCCGAACGGCTCGCCTTGTAACATGCAGGCAGGTCTTTGCCTGCGGCCCGCAGTCCGTAGCGCATGCCGTCGAAGCGGGCCAGATTCGTGGAGGCTTCGGCCGAGGCCAGGACGTAATAGCACGCGATACTGTACGCCGGGCCGGACAGGGAGACTTCCTTGACGGTGGCGCCGAGTTTGACGGCCGTATCCACAGCGGCGCGGCATACCTGTCCGGTTTCCGCCGACAGACCTTCACGCCAGTATTCTACGGGCAGACCCAGGGTAATACCCTCAAGTCCGGTTCTGCCGGCCGCGCCGACATAGTCCTGCAACGGCACGTCGCAACATGTTGCGTCTTTCGGGTCACAGCCGGCGATCACCGACAGAACCAGCGCGCAATCTTTGACGGTGCGGGCCATGGGGCCTATCTGGTCGAGGGAACTGCCGAAGGCGACGGCGCCGTACCTGGATACGCGCCCGTAGGTCGGTTTTATGCCGACGCATCCGCATAGGCCCGCAGGCAGGCGGATTGAGCCGCCGGTGTCGGTCCCCAGGGAAGCGAAACATTGACCGGCGGCAACGGAGGCTGCCGATCCGCCGCTCGACCCGCCCGGCACACGGGTGGTGTCCCAGGGGTTGGCGGTTTTGAAAAAGGCGGAAAACTCCGTACTCGAGCCCATGGCGAATTCGTCCATGTTCGTCTTGGCCGTGATGATTGCTCCGGCTTCCTTGAGCCGACGGACTACAAAGGCGTCATAGGGGGGTACGAAATTTTCGAGCATGCGCGATGCGGCCGTGGTGCGTATGCCCTTAGTGCAGATGACGTCTTTGACGGTCACCGGGATTCCCCACAAGGCTTTGTCCGGATCGGGCCTGATGCCGTCCATCGCGGCGGCGGCGGCGCGGGCTTCCTGTTCGCAGAGCGTTATGCAGGCGTGAATTTTTTTCTCGGTCTGCGCGATGCGGGCAAAGCAGGCGTCGACAAGGGCCGACGGGGTCGCCGTTTCCCGTGCGATGCGGTCGCGGGCCTCTGTAAGCGTAAGCGAATGCAGCGGTGCGGACATGGTCTTCCTGGCTGTTGTATATCCCTGCTCTGCCCCTTTACCGCTGTGACGGCCGGGGCGGGGCGGATATAGGGAAACGCCGATTTATTCTTTTGGAAGGCTGAAGATGGATTCTTCGCTACGCTCGGAATGACAAAAGAGTAGTCATTCCCAGCCTCGGCCTGAGCAGGGCGAAAGGTCGAACGTTCTCCGTCAGGCGAAGAATCTATCTTGATGCCTTTCCTGTATTAATCAGGGTTTCCATAGTTTCCCTGCCGGTTAGATAACGGGCGGAACGACGAAAAAATTATCCTGTCGTTCCGGAGCATTGGCGAGGATTTCGGCGGCGGTGCGCGTTTTTTCCGCAATGTCCGCGCGCGGCGGCTGCGGATGCAGCAGGGGGGAATACAGGGGTTGTACCTCGTTGGTATCCATGTTGTTCAGAATGTCCATGTAGCCGATTACATCGTCAAGTTGCGCGGCCAGATCAGTGAGCGAGACCTCCGCCTCTTCTCCGTTCGAGGAAAAATCCAGCCTGCACAATGCGGCCGTGGCCAGAATCTGTTCTTTGGTAACCCGCACGGCATCCTCTGATTTTGAAACGCCCCCGGAAAATTTCAAATTTCCAAACTACTGCGGTTTCGCCTGCGCAACGGCGTATAGCCCAAAAGCTCCGCTCTACAACCACAATCCATCATGCGGCCTTGTTCTGGTATCGCCGACGCAACGGCGTATAGCCTAAAAGCTCCGGCAGCGCAATGCCGCGCCGCATGGAATTTTCCGTTACGTACTGAAAAAACTGCTTGCCGCCATCGGAGTCCTATCCTATTTTGTCCCATTTCGGAGGAAATCAGTAAGATGAGTTCTCCGCAAAGACAAGTTCTCCCAGCGATTCTAATTTTAACAAAAGGTCCCCGTTTTCTACCGGTGAGGTATGGGGGAGGAACCATTGCGCAGCCGATCTCAACATGCGGTGACCTTGTTCACGCGCTGAGACACCTTTATGAGGCGGGCTCACAAAAAACTCTGAAAAATTTTCAATCAAACTAAAAAACAGTAAGAAAATACTTTTTAGGACGGAAAAAATATGTTTATATGAGGCCGTGAGGAATTTAGACCGCTATATCGCCGCATTTAGGGAACTGGCTTCCACCCTGCCCGATAAAC
>JAISMY010000080.1 GCA_031276485.1 Desulfovibrio sp.
GAATGCAAGACGCCAAAGTTTTTGAAAAACAGGCAAAGCCTGATTTTTCAAAAACTTGCGGGCGGCGGCTTCGCCTCCGCCATACCAATTTGCTTTCTGCTGAAAGCAAATTGGTATCAAACGTTGAACAAAAAATGCATCACGTCGCCGTCTTTGACCGCGTAATCCCTGCCTTCAACGCGCAGAAGCCCTGCCGCGCGGGCGGCCGCCTCCGATCCCAGCCGGACGTAATCCTCGTAGGCAATCACTTCGGCCCGGATGAAACCGCGTTCAAAATCGCCGTGGATGATCCCGGCCGCCTGCGGAGCGCGGCTGCCCGCGCGTATGGTCCAGGCGCGCACTTCCTTGGGACCGGCAGTGAAAAAGTTCGCCAGCCCGAGGCTGTCGAAGCAGCACCGGACGACCTGGGCCAACGCGCTTTCCCTGATGCCGTAAGCGTTCAGAATTTCCGTTTGCTCAACTTCCGGCAGTCCTTGCAGTTCTTCTTCGATCTTGGCGCAGACGGTAACGCACTCCCGGCCTGTCGCCGCGGCGTGTTCGCGCAGGGCGCGCGCGTACGGCGCGGCTTCGGGGGCGCCGGCGGCCTTTTCGTCTATATTGGCGCAATAAATGATTTTTTTAGCCGTCAACAGCCCGAGTTCCTGTAATGTTCGGCGCAGGGCGTCATCCGGGGGGGCGACAAAGCCGGCCGCCGGCCGGCCTTCGTTCAAATGTCCGCGCAGGCTCTCCAGGCGCCCGCATAAAACCAGCGCGGACTTGTCCCCCTTGGCCGCGCGCCCGGCTTTTTCCAGGCGGTTTTCCACGCTCTGCAAATCGGCCAGCAGGAGTTCCGTCTCGACGGTTTCCACATCCCTGACGGGGTCGGTATTTCCGTTCACATGACTGATATTGTCGTCGTCGAAACAGCGCACCACCTCAAGCACGGCGGAACATTCGCGGACGGCCCCGAGAAAGCGGTTGCCCAGCCCTTCGCCCTTGCTTGCCCCGCGCACAAGGCCCGCGATATCCGTAAAATCCACCCCGGCGCGGACGATTTTCTCAGGGGAAACCAGAGCCGCCAGAACGGCGAGCCTGTCGTCCGGCATCGGCACCGCGGCCTTGTTCGGCTCAATGGTGCAGAAAGGGTAATTGGCGGCCTCGGCATTCTGCGCGCCGGTCAAGGCGTTGAACAAGGTGGATTTGCCGACATTCGGCAGGCCGACTATTCCTACGCTTAAAGACATGTGTCGTCTCTGTTCGGGGCTGAGTGTCTCCGCATGCGCAGCGCAGCGGCCTTGCGGCGGCGGCCGCCGATTTCAGCGGAAATCAGCCGGAGGCGTATCAAGTTGTTGCGGGATATTTTTCAACCCATCGGGCTCGCTGACGGTGATGCTTTTCCAGGGAGCAGCGCCGGCTCCGCGCCCGGCCTCACCTGCATAGCCCGCGAGGATGGGGCCGACCATTTTGCTCAGGACGGCGCCGGGGCCGTATTCAATAAACACCCGGCAGCCCGCGTCCCATTGCCGGCGTATGCAATCCGTCCAGTACACCGGCGAGGTCATCTGCCGTTTCATAAGTTCCTTGATGCGCATCGGGTCGGTCAGGGGTTCCGGGGCGACGTTGCAGTACACGGGAAAGCGGGCCGTACTCCAGCTTGTCGCGCTCACGGCGTCGAGAACGCCCGCGAATTCCTCGGCCGCATCGCGCATGAGCGGGCTGTGGAAAGCTCCGGTCACGGCCAGGGGCAGGGCGCGGCCTTTTTTCTCCCGTACGATGCTCTGCAGGGCGCTTACCGCCGCCCGCGTTCCTGAGGCCGTGAACTGTTCCGGGGTGTTGTAATTGGCGATAAGGATGGTTTGGCCCGTGACCCGCGCCGCTTCGGCGATACATAATTCGGCCTGCGCGCGGTCGAGTTTCACGACGGCGGCCATGGCGCCTTTGCCTTCACCGTCGGCTTCCTGCATGAGCTTCCCGCGCAAGGAGACGAGTTCCAGAACCCGGTCGAAGGGCAGGACTCCCGCCGCAGCGACGGCGCTGAATTCTCCGAGGCTGTGACCTGCCGCCGCCGCCGGGCGGACCGTGCCCGCGGCCCGCATCCACAGGGCCAGGTTCAGCGTCGTGAGCGCAGGCTGGACGTGCAGCGTCGCGGCCGTTTCGGGCCCGTCGTTTCCCCAGTAAATGTCGCGCAAAGGCAGACGGCTGATGCGTTCGGCCTTTTTCCAGAGATCCATGATCTCCTTGTCGCGTTCGGCGGCGTCCCGCCCCATGCCGCTTTTCTGAGCGCCCTGGCCCGGAAAGAGAATCGCGTCGCTCATAAGAAACTCCGTTGCCCGCGTGTTTCAAACCATAGAAGAAGTTTTGCTGAACTTATGCGGAACGATGCTCCGCTTGCTTCGGCCTGCCGCCTGTAGTACGCTTACCTGACGGCACGGTCGGGCGTCAACGCAAAAGTCCGCGGAACTCCGGAGGCGTATGCGTCCGGCGCGCGCGGGCCGTGTCGAGCCTCGGCGGTCCGCTGTGGATACTTTTACTTTGCCGACAGGAGGCATTATGGCCGGTTTTGTGAACGCCGCCGATGTTGCGGCGGCTGCTGTGGAAATTGAGCGCAGAGGATACGGCTTTTACCGTCAGGCGGAAAGCAGGGCAGGCGCAGGCGCCGACAAAGAACTGTTCGCCTTTCTGGCTGAAGAGGAACAACGCCATGAACGGCTTTTCGCCGCGATGCTTGAGCGGCTCGGCGGCGTGGCTCTGCCCGCGGGCAGCACCGACGAAGAGTACCTGGAGTATGTGAAAAGCCTTTTGGATTCCCACTGTCTGTTTGTGCCTGCGCAGGAAGAAAATTTTCTGCAGGCGCCGTTGCCCTCCGCGATACGGCTTGAAAAAGACACGCTGCTGTTTTTCATGGAAGTGGAGAGACTCGTACCCGACTCTGAAAAAAGCGCGGTGCGCGAGTGCGCCGATGAGGAACGACGCCATCTGAAAAAATTGCTGACCCGGATGTAGCGTCATGTCATTCTCACAATGCCGCGACACGGACGCCGTGCGAAGCCGGGCGCGCCTGTTGCGACAGTACGGGCGTGACAGCTCATACCGGTTTGCTTTCAGCAGAAAGCAAACCGGTATCAAACGTTTCAAACCATAAAGGCATTTCTGAATCAAATAAGGAGACATACGTGGAACAGGACCGCGTTCTTCTGGACCACGGCAGCGGCGGCGAAGCCTCGCAGCGCCTGA
>JAISMY010000068.1 GCA_031276485.1 Desulfovibrio sp.
ACTCATCCCTTTTTGAAACTGAACCGGATTGCGGGGCATAGAAAACTCCTTGGTTTCAAAAAGTATCTCATAATTTTCAGACGCTGAATAGTAGCGGACTATCGTACGTAATCAGGAAAACTTTAACGTGTAGCATTCAAACTCGTCTGAATGCAACCTGATACATGCGTTCGAGGCGACCAAAGAAAACCCGCATGGGCAGGCGCGCCTCCGATGGACGCGCTCAACTTGAAAATACCCGGAGTCATCAATGCTTGATATAGATTTTGCGCCTTATGTCGCCGTCGTCATCCTTGTTGTTCTTGCGCTTGTCTTCACAGCCGCCACGTTGAAAACCGTGCCCCAGGGCTATCAGTGGACGGTGGAGCGTTTCGGGCGCTATGTCCGCTCTCTTGCCCCCGGTCTGAATATCATCGTGCCGTTTTTCGACCGTATCGGGCACAAGGTCAACATGATGGAACAGGTGCTGGATATTCCCAAACAGGAAGTCATCTCCAAGGATAACGCCAATGTGACCATAGACGCCGTGTGTTTTTTCCAGATCGTGGATCCTTCCAGGGCGGCCTATGAAGTCAGCAACCTGATTCACGCCATGCTTAATCTGACCATGACCAATATCCGCACGGTGCTCGGAGAAATGGAACTCGACGAAATGCTTTCCAAACGTGAGCAGATCAATGAAAAACTGCTTCAGGTTATAGATCTCGCCACGAATCCGTGGGGCGTCAAGGTTACGCGCATAGAGATCAGGGACGTGCGGCCCCCGCAGGATCTGGTAGCGGCCATGGACGCGCAGATGAAGGCTGAACGTATGAAACGGGCGAAAATTCTTGAAGCTGAAGGCGAAAAAGCTGCCGCCGTCCTGGTGGCCGAAGGGAAAAAAGAGGCCGAGATCCGCGAGGCGGAAGGGCGCAGACAGGCTGAAATCCTGCGGGCCGAGGCGCGCGAGCGCGCCGCTGAGGCCGAAGCCAGGGCAACAGGGGTGGTTTCCGAGGCCATAGCCAAGGGCGACATCGCCGCCGTGCAGTATTTTACAGCCCTGAAATACACGGAAGCCCTGCAGACCATAGGGACTTCGGGCAGCAGCAAAGTGCTGATGGTGCCGGTGGACGCCGCCGGGTTGATGGGGGCGGTGGCCGGAGTCGCGGAAATGCTGCATGCCGTGCACAAGGGCGGGAAACATGCTTGATCCGTTGATGAACGCGGATCCTTTTTGGGTCTGGCTGTGTGCCTGCGGGCTGTTGCTTGCCTTGGAACTGCTTGCAGGCGGCTCCGCTTTTTTTCTCTGCATTTCTTCGGCGGCCTTCATTCCGGCGCTGATCGCCCTTGTGCGGCCCGACCTGCCCCGTCTGTGGAGCCTGGTGATTTTTGCCGTTCTTCTGTTCCCCGCGACCGTTGTCTGGCGGCGCTTCATCCGGTGCCGCCGGAGCGCGGAGCTCCCCGGTACGGCGTTGAACGAGCGCGCCGGAGTACTCATAGGGACGGAGACCGTTGTGAAGGAAGACGGCAACGGTCTGAAAGGCCGGGTCCGCATCGGAGACTCTTCCTGGCCCTACGAATGCGGCGAGCCCCTCAGAAAAGGCGACAGGGTGAGAATAATCGGCGCGGAAGGAATTGTGTTGCGGGTGGAAAAAGTTGCCGCCGATCCGGAGCAGGACATCCGGACGTGAATCCTTGTCCGCCCGTTGACCTTGCCTGCTGCCGCGGCTCGGACCTTGGATGCAGAAATTCCGCGCGCATCACGGATATTCTTTCAGTGTCTCCTCAAGAATATGTTTATTCACTGCGTTTTCTTCGTAACGAACAATAAATTGCAGAAAATTCCGTACGGCGCGGCTTGCGCTGTGTCTGCCCGCAGCGATCAGACATTCATACAGCGCGATGTAAGCCGGCGGCGCCGGCAGGCGTTGCGCCGTTTCTTCGGCAACGGCCAGGGCACGCGAAAATTTTTCCGCTTTACGCAGCAGAGCTATGCCGAGAAGCATAAAATTTATGTCTTCCTTGAGCATATTGTATGTCATAGAGAAGATAACTTCCGCTGTTGCAAGATTTCTTGCCGCGATACATGTATTGGTGAGCTTCAGGATTTCGACCGAAGATTTATCGGCAACGTCGAGAAACGCAATATTATGCTTTTTACGCCATGTACCGTTTGCCGACATGGTTTCCACGGCGTCAACCAGCGGCAACATATCGGTATGTTCCTCAGTTTCGGAGTAGGCTTGTTGATAGAAACCCTCAATCGAACGGGGGTTGTAGGAACCGTATTCGGCATCGCTCCCGTTGATTTTTTGTTCGTAATTATATTGGGAACGGAACTGGTAATGATTCAGACAGACTTTATCAACCGCAACGGGGGCATAAGCGCCATATGCCGGCATATAATCGGCATTGACGGCAATGCCCTCTGTATATATGAAATGGTGGGATGTCAACGTCATTTTTACTTTGTCCGGGCGCACTATACACTTGCAGTTTTCATTATAGCCCAGGCTTTGTGTAAAATTTTTGATGACAGATCCCTTAGGAAGATTGATATGCCCGGATGAGCTGAAGGTGTTCCAATTTATGGAGAGGGCTGAATAGTTTTCATAATTCCGGAGCAGCGCGCGGGCATCGTCATCCTGTTTGAGGCAGAGAAATTCGTCAATATCGAAAAAGGCCAGCCATTTGAATTCATTGCCGTGGTATCGTAAACAGTGGTTATACGCGGTGAGCTGCACGGATTCTCCTTGCAGCGTGTAGGTGTCGCAGACGCCGAGGTCGTAAAATTCGGCAAGGGTATCGCGTACCGGCGTCGCGCTTTCGTTGTCGTATACATATATTTTTTCAAACCCGATAAAATGGTGATAGCCTGCCCATTCGCGCAGGAACGGAGTTTCGTCTTTGGCTACCGCGCATAAGCCCAAGTAATATGTCGGCGGCACGCAGCCCCCTTTTTTACAGGAGCAGGAACGCCGCGACCCACAGCAGACCGTTGGCGATAATCGCCGTGAGTACGGCTGCGGATGCGGCGTCTTTTGCTTTTTTAATCAGCGGATGTATCTCTTTGGACACAAGATTACAGACGCTTTCCACAGCCATGTTCAACAGTTCCGCAACCATGACGAAGACCCACGCCGCTATGAGCACCACGGCCGCTGCTGGAGGGAAAAGAGCTAAGGATGCAGGCGCGACGGCGACAAGTACGGCGATTTCCTGCCGGAATGCGGTCTCGGAGCGGAAAGCGGAAGCTATTCCCTGAAGGGAATAGCGAAAAGCGGCGATAAGATGTCTGACATGCCCCATGCGGGTATCCTCGTTCGCTGTACGCGCAGTAACTTTGTAAGCGCTCACAGGGTAGCAGGCATTAGGTCCTGGATCCAAGCCAAGTCAGGCTTTGTGCCGTGCATGAAAGCACGCATGGCATCTACAAGGACTGGGTATACCCTCTTCCCCTGCAG
>JAISMY010000002.1 GCA_031276485.1 Desulfovibrio sp.
CAAATTGGTATGGCGGAGGCGAAGCCGACGCCCGCAAGTTTTTGAAAAATCAGGCTTCGCCTGTTTTTCAAAAACTTTGGCGTCTTGCATTCAAACTCGTTTGAATGCAACTTGGTATGAAATATACGCGCGGCAGCATGCGCCGTATTCCGGCCCTGCCGCGAAACCCGGCTTATCCGTTATGTGGGCGCGGGTGTTTGTTCGCGTCAACGGGGCGGGTTTTGCGCGGCGGCAATCACGGTCACGGCGGCGCTTACCTTTTGTCCGACGGCAACGGCAGGCTCCCAGCCGTCCGGGAGATACACGTCCACGCGCGAGCCGAACTTTATCATGCCCATGCGTTCGCCCCGGCGCAGCGTATCGCCGGGTTCCGCCCGGCAGACGATACGCCGGGCCAGCAGACCCGCTATCTGCACCACGCTCCAGCGTTTGCCGTCTTCATCCTCAAGGGCATAGGCGCAACGCTCGTTGGCGGTTGACGCCTTGTCCAGGGAGGCGTTGAAAAATTTGCCCGCATGGTAGACCGTTTCCACGACCTTGCCCGCCACCGGGCTCCTGTTCACATGCACGTTGAAGACGTTCATGAAGATGCAGACGCACAGGCGCGGTTCGGAGGTAAAGGGATCCGGCATGCGGGCTGTTTTAACGACCTTGCCGTCTGCGGGGCTGACCGCGATGCCGGGGGCGGGAGGGACCGGGCGTTCAGGGTCGCGGAAAAAATACAGGCAAAACACGGCCGCCGTAAAAAAGACGGCGGCCGCCCCCGCGCAACCGAGCGCGGCCGCGACCAGCGCGGCCAGAGAACAAAGAAAAAGCGAAGGCGCGCCTTCAGGGGCTACGCCGGTTGACGGTCTGCGCACACCTTTTCCCGCATGGTTGCATTATGCTTGCGACAAGTCTTTCCCGCCGTGTCTCAGAGCATTTCAACTTTGAGATTACCCGGCAAGTTCTCTTCAGACTACGCCCCCGGCGTCTTCCCGCCGGGGCGCGTTGCCCAGGCCGGAAGCGCTGAACTGCCCGGAAGGTATGCCGGGCTTTGCCCGGCGTCAAGCGGGAATCTCCCCGAAGGGAGAGGCGTCACATGCCGGCGCGGCGTCCGGCATCGGCATGCGCAGCAACGCCTGCACTTCGTCGGGCGCGGCGAACAGGCCGGCCCAGGCCGGCAGGCTTTGCGCGCCGAGTTCCGGCGACTCCAGGCGGGAGTGGTGCAGGTAAAATCCGGGAATTTCCCGCTGTGCCCGGAACGGGCAGGCGCTCCCGCCGTACAACGCATCACCGCACAAGGGAAATCCGGCGGCGGCCAGAGCGGCCCGCACCTGATGCCGGGCGCCGCGCATGATGTCCACACGCACAAGGGAGACTTCCTCAAGACCTTGAGCCGCCGGACGGCGCGGCAAAGGAAGAACCCGGCAATGTCGGGTCGCGTCCGGAGTGTCCTCGGACAGCACAGCGGTAACGGAACGACGGTCCGTGCGCAGTCTGCGCATAAGCAGCAAAGGCGCGGTGAGTCTGCCCTGCGCCGCCGCCAGATAGCTTTTGCGGGTCAGCCCGTCGCGTTCGGCGCGGCGAAAACGCGCGGCCGCGCGCGCGTTCAGGGCCGCGACCACCAGACCGGAGGTCGCAAAGTCGAGGCGCGTCAAAAAATGCAGCCCGTCCGCGTCTTCCTCTGAAAACAGGTTCCGGGCGAGGCTTTCCAGGCTCACGTGCGGGCTGCCCGCGATATGCGCGCAGTGCAGGCCGGAAGCCTTGTCGAACACGATATAGTCCGCCGTCCGCGCAACGACGCGCAATGTTCCCTGCTCCGGAGCGGCGTCAGCCGGCGCGGGGCGCCGGATGCGGCTTGAAACGCCGGAAAGTCCCGCGCGGAAGGCAAAAGCGTCGCGCGGCGCCGCTTCCAGAACGTCGCCGGCGCGCGTGAGGTATCCCGGCGCGCGCGCCTGTCCGTTGACGCTGATGCGGCAGGTCGACCAGAGCCTGCGCCGGGCGCGCAGACCGCTGCCCGGCAAGACCTCTCCCAGGGCGGCGTCCAGCCGCGCATCAGGGGCGTCAGGCGCGCGGACGCAGCGCAACGGGAAAAGTTCCGTAAAATCCCGCAAGCGAGTATTCATGTCTGCCTGTTTGTTTCAATCCGCAGCCGGCTCCGGGGAGCAGGGGCTTCCCGCTCAACGCGCGGGCAGGCCTTTCACATATCCGGCGGAAAATTCGTACTGTCCGCGGACATTGACATGACTGTCCGCGCACGCTGCCGCGGCAAGGGCAAGGGTGAGCAGCAGCAGGGCGGTTACAGCGACACGCCCGCATCCGCGCTGCGTTTCGAACGGCGACACGGCAACCTCCCGAACCGGCAAAGGAAACGCGCGCAACGTCTCATTGACAATATTCATATTGCACCGCTTTTATCCTCCCGAACCGGCAAAGGAAACGCGCGCAACGTCTCCCCTAATCCGCCACGCATAGGCGTAACATTGCGGAAAATATGTTATTTTCGCAAAAGTTCCGGTGCGGGAACATTCCCTCAAATCCGTCTGTTCCGGTCTGTTCCGGCCGGTTGCTTTTTTGTGTAGTGGATTGCGCCCTCTTGCTGCCGGCTTTTCTTTTTAACCATGATAACCTATAATACAGCCGATAACCAGCCCGACCACGCCCCGTATTTCGGGACTGCCGGGTCATCCCTTGCCGGAGGGCTTATGATTTCTCAGGAACAGCTCATGGAGCGGGTGATCGAACGCGTAGCGGACGCCGTGGCGGAAAGCGTCAAACAAACCGTCGTTGACGCCGTGCAGCGCGAACTCTCGGCGGGCATGGCAAAGGCCGCTGTGGAAAACGAATTTTACCGCAAGGTCAATGACGAAATGCTCAACGGTCTGCGCGGCATCTACAGGGAAATCTCCAGTGCTTCGACCGACGGCGCGGGAGCGGACGATGCCGGGCAAACGCAGCAACTGTTCAGCGACGCTTCCAGACAACTTGAGGAAATCACGGCAACCACCCTGCAGGCCGCGGAAAACATCATGGAAACCGTGGAAACCCTGCAGGAGCAACAGCTTGAGGCGGGCGAAATCATCGCCTCCATCGAACCCGGCCCGAAACATGAAAAAGATCTGGCCCGCCTCGACGCCCTGAACCAGGCGCTGGAACACGCGCTGACGAAGATCGTCTCCGAACTGAGTTTTCAGGATCTGACCGGCCAGCGCCTGAAAAAGGTCGTCGCCGCTCTGGGGTCCATCCGGGAAACCGTCTTTGATCTCTATGTTTCCACGGGACTGATGATGAAGACGCGCGAGGAGACCCCGGAAAAAGACATCGCCGAAATCGCCGCGGACAGCCGGCGCAGGGTGGCCGAAATCAAAAATTCCGAACTGAAGGGTCCGCAAACGGGAACGTCGCAGGCCGCGGTGGACGAACTGCTCGCCGGCCTGGGACTTTAGGAACGTCCTGTATGTTCCCGGCCTCTGCGGCGGTTGTCGGAGCGGGACTCGCCGGCTGCGAATGCGCGGTTGCTCTGGCCGATGCCGGCATCCCGGTCACGCTCTTTGAAATGAAACCGTTGCGCTTTTCCGGGGCGCACGTTTGCCCGGATTTCGCGGAACTGGTCTGTTCCAACTCGTTGCGTTCCGAGGACCCGCATTCGGCAGCGGGCATGCTGAAAGAAGAAATGCGCGCCCTGGGCAGCCTGTGCATGCGGGCGGCGGACGCGACAAGGGTGCCGGCGGGCAAAGCCCTGGCCGTGGACCGGCAGCGTTTCGCCGCGTGGATGACCGCGCGCGTGTCGGCCCACCCCGGCATCCGCGTTGAGCGCAGGGAGATTCTCTCTCTGGGAGCGCCGGGCGATCCTTACCGCGCTGCGGCTCCGCGGGGATACGACGCCCTGGTCGTCGCCGCCGGCCCTCTGCCCGGCGAAGCGGCGGCCGCGTCGCTCGCCGCGTTGACCGGGGAAGAAGCGCTGTATTTTTACGATGCCGCGGCCCCGATTGTGGACGGCGCGACGCTGAACAGGGAGATCGTCTTTGCCGCTTCCCGGCGCAACCCGGAAGACGGAGACTACCTGAACTGTCCCATGACCCGCGACGAATATGCGCGCTTCCACGCGGCCCTGGCGGAGGGCAGACGCGTCCCGGCCCGCGCCTTTGAAGACGAAAAGCACTTTGAGGGCTGCATGCCGATCGAAACCCTGGCGGAACGCGGTTTCATGACCCCGGCCTTCGGGCCCCTGAAGCCCGTGGGGTTCATCGACCCGCGCACGGGCCGGCGGCCGTTCGCCCTGTTGCAGTTGCGCCCTGAAAATCTGAACCGGGATATGTTCAACCTCGTGGGTTGCCAGACAAAGCTGGCGTACGGCGAGCAGGAGCGCGTCTTCCGCCTGGTTCCCGGCCTGGAACGCGCTGAATTCGTACGTTTGGGCAGCATGCACCGCAACACCTTCGTCAATGCCCCCAGGGCGCTGGCCGAGGATCTTTCCCTGAAGGCCGCCCCCGGCATTTTCCTTGCGGGCCAGCTTACCGGGGTGGAAGGCTATATGGAATCGGCGGCCTGCGGGTTGTGGCTGGGCAGGCATCTGGGCGCGCGGGCGCGCGGGGCGTACCTTCCGCCGCCGCCGCCGGAAACGGCCCTGGGAGCGTTGCTCGGGCATCTGCGCGCTCCGAATCCGCATTTTCAGCCGAGCAACGCGCAGTTCGGCCTGATGCCCGCCCTGGACGTCAAAGCGCGCAAAGCTGAACGCAGACGCCTTTACGCGGAGCGGGGCCGCGACCTTTTCCGTTCCTGGAAAGAGGCGTACGGAGTGTAGTTCACTGAGGAGCGCAGCAAAGCATGTCCGAAACTCCCCAAGTATCAGTCGTTATCCCTGTTTTCAACGGCTGGGAGATGACCCGCGACTGCCTGAACAGCCTGCGCGGGCACACGGCGGGCGCCGATTATGAAGTCGTTGTCGCGGACAACGGCTCCGGCGACGCCACGGCGACGGAACTTGAACCGTTGGGCAGGGCCTTGTTCGGGGAGCGGTTCCGCCTGCTGCGTTTTCCGGAAAACAGAAATTTCGGGCCGGCCTGCAATGCGGGAGCGCGGGCGGCCGCCGCGCCCCTGCTCTTTTTTCTCAACAACGACACGCTGCTCACGCCCGGCTGGCTTCCGCCCCTGGTGCAGGCTCTGAACGACGATTCCTCCCTTGGGGGCGTCGGCCCGTTGCTGCTGTATCCCGGCGACACCGTGCAGCATTTGGGGATATCCTTTGCATTGCGGACCGTGGCGCATTTGTACAGCCGGTTCCCAGCGGATCATCCCGCGGTGCGGCGCAGGAGAAAACTGCAGGCTCTTACGGCCGCCGCCCTGTTGCTGCCGAAAAAGGTTTTTTTCGACGCCGGCGCGTTTTATGAGGAATACCGCAACGGCTACGAGGATGTAGATCTCTGTTTACAGATACGCTACAGGCTGGGTTTCAGTCTGTCCTGCATCCCCGAGTCCGCGGTCGTCCACCTGGAAAGCCGCAGCGCCGGCCGCCGCGACGGTGAGGACGCCAACTCCGCATTGCTGACGCGGCGCTGCGGCGGGACGTTCATTCCCGACAGGCACCTGCACGGCGTGAAAGACGGCTTTGAACCGTTTATATCCGATGACTTCGATATACGCCTGCGCATGAAAGCCGCGGATGAAGACGCGCTGGAGGCCGAAGCGGCCGGCCGTGACCTTGCGTTCCGCTGTGCGCTGGCGCGCCGGCATCCCCTGTGGGCGGGCGGGCGCGCCCGCCTGATCGGTGATTTGGAAAAAGCGGGAAACGGCGGGGAAGCCGTACAGTTTTTTCATGAGTTGGTCGCGCTGCGCATGACGGCCGAGGTCTGCCGGGAAGCGGCTCTTTTTATGGCCCGGCACAATGAAGACAGTTCGTGCAGATACTATCACGTCCTGCACAGGCTCTTTTCCAAAACCAGAAGCGACAGGTCGGCGGCCCGCAAATATCTGCGTATGACCGAAGGCCGCGATGCCCTTCTGCGTAAGCTGTATGAGGACAAAATACATGAACTGTCCGATAGGCGTCTCTTTCGGGACGGGTGAGGATGCTTATGAAACGCGGCAACAGATTGAGCGCGGTTGTTTTTGCGGCCGGCAAAGGCACACGGATGCATTCCCCGCTGCCCAAGGTGTTGCAGCCGCTGCTGGGCGAACCCATGCTGCGCTATGCGCTGTCCGCCCTTGACCCTCTGTGCCCCGGCCGGGTCCACACTCTGGTCGGGTATAGGGCCGATCTGGTGCGCGGGGCCTTTCCGGAACGGGAAGGGCTGTTCATCGTGCAGGAGGACCAACTCGGCACCGGGCACGCCCTGACCACGGCCTGGGAAGCCCTGCGCGGCAATCCGCCCGAATACCTGCTGGTCGTCAACGGCGACACGCCTCTGCCGGACGGGAGCATTCCGGCCGGCTTCGTCGAAGAAAGCATGCGTGAGCGGCGCGACCTGTCTTTCATCAGCCTGACCCTGCCGGATACCGGGGCCTTCGGCCTGGTGCTGCGGCGGGACGGGCGGGTGACGGGCATCGTGGAGGCGGGTGACTTCAGCGAAGCCGTTCACGGACCGAAAAGCGGAGAAATCAACACCGGCATCTATTGCATCCGCACGGAAACCATTGCGCCCCTGCTGCCCCTGCTCGGCAGGGACAACGCCCGGGGCGAAGTGTACATAACGGATCTGGTCGCCCTTGCCGCCGCGCGCGGTCTGTCCGTCGAAGGCCGCAACTTCGGCAACGACCCCCGTTTGGCGGGCGTGAACACCCCTGCGGAGTTGTCGAAGGCTGAGGAATATCTGCGCGCGTCGATTGTGGAACGGCACATGGAACGCGGCGTGCTGATCCGCGCTCCGCACAGCGTGCGCATCGGCCCCGCCGTGCGCATTGAACCCGGCGCGGACCTTACCGGCCCCTGTGAAATTTACGGGCGCAGCAGTATCGGCGCCGGGGCGCGCATCGCCTCGCACTGCCGCCTGCAGGACGTCGTTCTGGAGCAGGACGCGGAGTTGCGTTCCTTTTGTCATGTGGAACATGCCGCCGTCGGCCGGGGCTGCGCCGTCGGCCCTTACGCGCGTCTGCGTCCCGGCTCCGTGCTGGAAGAGGGGGCGCATGTCGGCAACTTTGTGGAACTGAAAAAGGCCCGGCTGGGCAAAGGCGCCAAAGCCGGCCACCTCAGCTACCTGGGCGACGCCGAAGTCGGGGACCGGGCCAATATCGGGGCCGGCGCCATCACCTGCAATTACGACGGCGTGAACAAGCACCGGACGCGCATCGGCGCGGGCGCGTTCATCGGCTCGAACGCCGCGCTGGTCGCGCCGGTGGACATAGGGGACGGCGCGCTGATCGGGGCAGGCTCGGTGATTACCAAAAATGTGCCGGCGGACAACCTGGGCGTCGGTCGCGCGCCGCAACGCAGCCTGCCCCTGCGCGCGCCCGGCGCGAAAAAATCCTGACCTGTCCACAGGACAAGCCTATAAAGCTGGTAGAGGGTATTTATTCCGCTAAAGCTGGTAGAGGGTATTTATTCCGCAAAAGCTGGTAGAGGGTATTTATTCCGCAAATTTTCTGAATAGCGCAGGTACGCTGCGAAACAGTCCGCTTACGGGGCGGGGCAAAGCCCGCCTGCTCCTGTTTCGCGTTTACCGGCGTTTCCTGAAATCTTCCCCTTCATTCCAGAGACGTTCCCATTCGGCCGTGTATTTCGCGGCTATTGCGGGGTTATCGCGCACGACGAGTACGTTTTCGGCGTTTTTTTCCGCTGCGGCGCGCGTATAATTGAAGCTGCCCGTCTGCACGTGCCTGCCGTCCGCCACCATGAACTTGTTGTGCATGTGGTTGTATGCGCCGTTCAACCGCACGGGGACGCCGCTGTTGGCCAGAAAAACGACGGCTGTATAGCCCTTGTCGTTCGTCTCCTTGTCGGCGACGACCCGGACCCTGACGCCGCGCCGGGCCGCTTTCACCAGCGCCTGCGCAACCGGTTTGCTTGTAAAGGAAAACGCGGCCGCCAGGATACTTTTTTCAGCCTTGTTGATGACGGAGAGGGTCAGGGACAGCGCGCCGCCTTCCGGAGAAAAGGCCGCCTCCACGCCGGCGGGCGCCGCCGCTGCCGGCAACGCGCACAACAGCGCAAGGAGACATGCGGAGGCAATCCGCAACGGCCGGAAACGCAGCCTGCGGGACGCAAGCAGGCGTACGGCGTCAGAACTTTCTGTAAATGACACGACACTCACCGTTCAGCGTCTCCGCCGCATGCCGGACCTGTTCAATCAGAAAGCGGAGTTCTTCATGTTTCAATCCACGGCCGACTCAATCCGCCGACCGACTCCGTCCCTGCGGATTAGGAGCCGGGTGGATTGCCCCCTCCCTGAAGGAAGGCGTTACCGGGAAGGTAGGACCGGCTTCGCCGGGCGTCAAGCGGGAATTTTCCTGAAGAGTACTGTAAACCGTAAATGTAGCGGAGGAAAACGCCGGCGCGACCTCCGGCACAGCCGCAGCGCCGGCGACGGAACGTCCTCCGAATTTCCTGTATCCGCCGTCAAAGCCGTTGACATCGCCAACACCGCGAACCCGCTTAATAAAAACTTGCCGTAGGCCGTTTTTGCCGGAAAAGCTGGGATTGACATCGCCAACGGCGTGAACCCGTTTAACAAAAACTTGCCCTGCGCCGTCTTTGCCGGAAAAGCTGGGGTTGATTTCAGCGGCGCATGGGCGTAAGGATTTGCGACCTGTTGCGGGGCATAACTAAAAGCGGCAAAACGAAAAAATTACGGCACTGTAAAAAAATATTTTTCAGGACTTGACACAGGGCATAAACTTCGCTATTTGAAAACCTCTCAAAAAATTTTTGAGAGGTTTTATCTATGGATAGGTACAATCATAGTAACATCTCAAAATTACAAGTTTTTCCGAGCTGTGCCGCGGTGTTGAGAAACATCCTGGCAACATGCTGGTTTTATAATATTTTTGCGCCTAAAATTTATCCGTTGTTTTACACTCTCAGAATTGTTCATTTGCCGGCCTGTTCCGCATCGCCGTCATGCCAGGCGGCCCGCACCCTCACATGCCTGCCCGCTTTGTTGGTGAAAAGCAGATAACCGTGCCGCCTCCCGAAGATATA
>JAISMY010000015.1 GCA_031276485.1 Desulfovibrio sp.
CGACTAAATAGTAGTTGGCATGTACTGCGGGCCAGACTTTCACAACATACGCGAGCGACATGCAGTTTCCGCCGAGCCGACGGCGCCGCACTGCACATACGAAAGGCCATGCTGCCGCCGGCAGAAGCACAAAAGATATATCGTACACTGGGCATAGTCGACAGGCCCGGAGTAATAAAAAAATATGTAAATTAAATAAGTTATAAAAAATGTTGTGCCATACAAAAATACAACATGCTAAAATTATTAATTTTTTCTTCAATTTTGTTAAACTCGGGTTAGACCAACTTGGGCTGAAAATCGTTGTCCTGCAAAGTAAAGACTGCAGTTGGTATGGAGTTTGCATAAGCGCCTGTTACCCGCATATTTACCAAATTATTGCTGGTATGTCTATGTATTTTCAAGAAGACGAGGGCGTATCTGTTCTGAGAAAAGTGAAGTCCCGCAAGGTTTTTTTAGACTTTGCGGGACTTGTCGGGAGAGGTTTCTGGTAGCCGGGGAGAGATTCGAACTCTCATGTCCGTAAGAACGTCGCATTTTGAGTGCGATGCGTATACCATTTCGCCACCCGGCCTTTGCGAAAAGTTGCTTCCCCAATGCCGGGATCATGTGGTCCGCGCCGGGGCGACGTTGTCGCAGGCAGTCCCGCTTCGCTCGCGGAACCATCCGCCGCGCAACGGGCTGTTGTCCGGCTGCGCCGCCGGCTCACACGTATCCGGTCCTGTCTTGCCACAGCCGGCAGGCTTTGGCAAGCGCGGCGTTCTCTCTGCTGCAGGCCTTCTCCTTTGAAAATTTGAGGGTATTAACCTGCGAATGTTTTTTGGCATTAAACCGTTACGCGACAGCGCTTTGGCGGAGAAATATCATTCATAAGTCAACACTCTCAATTGACAAGGCTATATTCCAACATTTAGATGACGTAAATCACCAGTCACGGTTCACGGACTCTGGTTCGGGGCTTTCCTCGCCGGCCATACGCGCCAGTTCCGCCGGGATATCTTCCGGCGCGGCCGGGCGGCACAGGGTATAGGTACTCCCGTCGCGTACCACCTTACTGACGATAAAGTGGCGTTCGGCCCGCGCGGCAAGTTGCGGCCAATGCGTAATGAGCAGCATCTGGCGCGCGGCGGCCAGCTTTTCCAGACCGTCGGCCACGCGGTTCAAGGTCAGGCCGCCCACGCCGGCGTCTATCTCGTCGAAGATCAGAGTGGGTCGCTCCTCGGCATTTTTGCCCATCAGACTGACGATGGCCAGCAGAAAACGCGAAAGCTCCCCCCCGGATGCTATGCGATCCAAAGGATGAGCGGGCTGTCCGGGATTCGGCTGCCAGAAAATGCGAGGGATTTCCTCGTGCAGATCCGCACGGTCGCCATACAGGGAGCGGTATGAAAATTCAAAGAAAACGCGCAGGTGTTCGGAAAATCCCAGTCCCCTCAGTTCGTTTTCCAAGGCAACGGCCAGACGCGCCGCCGCTTCCCGGCGGGCCGGGTTAAGTTCCGCCAGCAAAACCGCCAGAGCGGCGCAGAGTTCCTGTTCTTCCGCCTCCAGGTTTTTACGGTCCAGAACGCAGCGGTCCAGGAAATCCAGATTTTCTGCGATTTCACTCTGCAGCGTCAGGATGGAGTCCAAAGGCCGGCGCAACTTGCGTTTTAGCTGCGCCAGGGCATAGAGGCGCGCTTCCAGGGCTTCGCCGTCTTCTTCCTGCTGGGCGTTGTGCGCCGCCCGGCGCAGCATCTTCTCCGCGTCCTGCAGCGCAACGCGCGCAAGAGCCGCTTGTTCCGCCGGGGAGGCGCAGTCCGGCACGTCCGCCGCAAGAGCCTCCAGGCTGCGTTCAAGGTCCGCCAGCCCCTGCAGTACTCCGCTCCCCTCCTCTCCTCCGATCAGGAGAGCCAGCGCCCGGCCGGCGTTTTCCGCGACGGCGTCCCGCCGGCGGGCTGCGGCGCGCCGCTCTTCCAGTTCTTCTTCTTCACCCGGCTGCGGGGCGACCTTGTCTATTTCCCCACGCTGGTATTCGAGCAGTTCCCGCTTGTCTTCCAAGGCCGCGCGGGTTTCATCCAAAACCCGCAGGCGTTCGGCGCAACGGGCCAGTTCCGCGCACAGGCGTTCCTTTTCGGCCGTCAGTTCCGGGCGGCGCATGAAAGCGTCCGGCAGGGCGGCCTGAAAGGACGGTTGCAGCAGTTTCTGCTGCCCGTGCTGCCCGCTGTGCAGGATCAGTCGGGAGCGCAAGGCGCGCATGCTTTCCTGCGTACCGAGGCGGTCGTTGATGAAGATCCGGCTGCGCCCGCCGGCGGCGGTCAGTTCCCGGCGCAGGATATACTCCTCGCCGTCGAGATCGAAGACGGCTTCAACCGAAGCTTTTTCGCGGCCCGCCCGCACCAGGTCGGGTCCAATCCGTTCACCGGTAAGAAAATTCAGGGCTTTGAGGATAAAGCTCTTGCCCGCTCCGGTCTCGCCGGTGAGCACGTTCATGCCCGTTGCGAATTCCAGTTCAAGATCCTCGATGAGCGCGAGATTGCGGATGCGCAGATATTCAAGCATCGGCCGCGGCCCGTTGCTGCGTGCTGCCGGCGCATGTGTGCGGCATGGTTGACCGCCTTGGGGTTGTGTGTGAATATGCAGCGCACATAGCACGAATCAAGCCCGGCCCGCAAGGAAGACGGGAAGAAATGCCGAGTTTGAAATCCCTGTTTTTTGATGCCGAGGACTACCTGTTGCTCGACATGGTCAACAGGTTTCCGGAGCACGCCGCCGGAACACAGTGCGGCACGGGCTACCCTGACTACAGTAGTCTCTTTTACAACGCCCTGCACCCGCACGGCATCAAGGAGCTTGCCCTTTCCCAGGAAATCCGCGTGGCCCACGCCCTGGTCAGCCTGCTGGACACTCTGGAGGCCGGACGCGCCAAGGACCGCATCAGCGCCCTGGCGTCCCTGCACACGGATGTCCTGTCTTCGTCGCGCGGGTCGTTCCGCTACAACACGGGCCGCGTGCTCATCCAGATCATGAAAAGCCTGATCCGCGCCCGCGGGGACACGGCAGAGCAACTTCGTCTGGCCCACGATTTCCGCAGGGCCGCAAGCGGCAGGCGCAGGATTGTGCGCAGGATGCTGCGCCGCTACTACCTGCTGGAAATGCCCGAAGAATGGAACCAGATTACCTATGACCACCATGTGCACGATGTCAATACCAAGGGCCGCAAATCTCCGACCCACCTGATCATGGACGCCTGGATCAAGGGCATCCGCAATCTCGACGTCATCTATTACAATTTCGTGGAGCCTGAAGCCGCGTCCGAACTGCTTCAGGCCGCCGACATCATGGGCATCAAGGTGCGGGTGGGCGTAGAATTCCAGGCCGAGCTCCGCGGCCGCCCCGTGCAGATAGTCTGGGAGCCGCGCGGGTTCAGGGATTGGCGCGAAACAGTCGAATTCTTCCGCAGAGACAGCGCCGTCCTCGCCCTGGCCGCCTCCGGCCGCGAGGCCACGGCATACCATCACCTCTATATTATGCGTCTGCTCGACAGCTACAACAGCAGCCTTCGTTTCGCAATGGGCGCCCAATACGGAGTTGAGCCGCGGGAGATTTCCCGCGCGGAGTTCATCGCTTTCGTGGGACAGGGGCAGAGTTCGCGCACCCACCTCTCGGATATCATTTACCGCCGCATCCGCGAAGCCCTCGATGCGCAGGCCGCCGCCCGGGGACCCGCGCCGTCCGCCGGGGAAGAATATGCCCGGCAAAGCCTTGCCCGGCAAAAGGCCGCGCAGGAACTCAGCCCGGACGCCATCAACCGCGAGTGGCTGAATCGGGACAAAAATCCTCTGGTCATGCCGGACGCAAGCCCGGAAAGCAGGGCGGCGCTGCCTGAAATCATGCGCCTGACGCCTGCGGAACTGGTTGCGAAACTCACCTGCGTGCGCAGTCCGTCGCACATCATCCTCAACCTTTGCAACCTCTACGTGGAAGATGTGCTGGAGTTGCTCTACCTGTGCCGGGGCATGATCAGCCACCTTGAAATATACAATCTCAAAAATTACGCGGAAGGCAGGATGCCCGACCTTGAGGCGGTCAGCGAACTGCAGTACGCGATCAATGAAGGCAGCGCCGTGGCCCTGAAGCGCCTCATCCGCAACTGCCGGAGCAGGCTCTCCTGCGGCTCGGACGAAGATGCCGCCGAAGCGGAGCAACCCCCGGCAGACCGCGGGGAAGACAGCCCGCTCCCGGCAGACCGCGGGGAAGACAACCCGCTCCTGGCCGCCTGCGGGGAAGACAGCCCGCTCCCGCCAGTCTGCGGGGAAGACAGTCCGCTCCCGCCCGGCCGCGGGCAACAGAGCGGCAGGCTTGCTCTGTTCACGGAAATACTGCGCAACATCCAGAGACTCAGAGGATTTTACGGCGAAAGACCGCTGGGGTTACGCATAGGCAGTGATTCCACCAGCCGTTCCACGCTGTTCCTGGGCATGGGTTTCGCCTTTATGGAAACCTTGCCTGCGCGCACGCGCCGGGAACTCGGCGGTCCAAGTTACAGGCACCGTTTTATTCCTTTTGTGCAGGATATCAAGCAGATTGTGACCTACACCAAACCGCGGCACCGCGCCGCCGGCTTCTCTCCGACCCGCCTGCTCAGTTGCCTGCCGTTTTTAGGCAATCTGGACAAAGAGAAAACTTCGTCCTGGCGCGCCGACACCAAGTCGGCCCGCTACCACACAGGGGCGCGTGTCGCCGTCACTCTGGGCGGGGTCAGCCGCGACCGTCTGCGTGAAGATTGCGGGAACCGGCCTGCAGATCCACCACAGCGCCGCCTCGGTCCGACCTATCTGAGCAGCGTCCTGAGCAACGCGGCCAAGGTGATTTTCGGCTTTCTCGCGGCCGCCGCTACCTTCCGCTATACGCAGGATTGGTGGGTGATGGCCTGGTTCGGGCCGATCATCTGGTTCGCCGTGACGGGGTTCCGCAATATACTGCAGGCCGTGCTGGCGGGCGGAGGACTGAGCCGCTCTACCCTGCTGGACTGGCATGATTACCTGAGCTGGACGAGGCTGTGCGATTCCCTGATGTATACCGGCATTTCCGTGCCGCTGCTGGAGTTGCTGGTCCGGATCTGCCTGCTCCGCGACGGCCTGGGCATGGATGCCCTCAACAGCCCGGGGTTCTTTTACTTCATCATGAGTATGGTGAACGGCCTGTACATAGCCGGACACAACGTCTTTCGCGGATTCCCCAGGACGGCGGCCATAGGCAATCTGTTCCGCAGCGTTCTGGCCGTTCCGGTTTCTGTGGTGTACAACGTGATAGCCCTGAAAATATGCCTCTGCATGGGCTGGCCGGTGATCTATCTGGCTATGAGCGCCGCCGTGCTTTCCAAGCTGGCTTCGGACACTGTGGCGGCCATGATTGAGGGCTGGGCGGATAAAAAAGAGTATCTCAGGCAGCGCAGACGGGATTACACGGACAGTTTCGCCCGCCTGTTCGACTGCTGCGAAAGGCTGGAAGTGCTGTTCCCGGAAGAAAATATAGCGGACGTGCTGAACAGTCCCGACGAATCCGCCCCCGGAGCCGGGCGCGAGGCCGCGGATCTGAAAAAAATCGTGATTCTCAACGCCCTGGATCTGATGTATTTCTGGATGTACCAGCCGCGGGCGCGCGACACATTAAAGGCCATGATGAAAGAAATGACCGAAGATGAGCGCAGGACCTTCGCCGGCGCCCAGCTGGTGCTGACCAGAGTGCGCGAGATCAGCCGGATGCTGGTGGACGGTCTCATGGGGCTGGATTTCGCCCGACCCCTGGCCTTTTATCTCGCCCGCCGCGAACAGTACCTTGAAGACATGTCCAGGCTCACCGGAGTGAACCTGACCCCTGCCTGAACCCTGACCCGAAGGAGAAGAGAATGGCCGGACTTCTGGACGAAATCAAAGCGACCCTGCTCATGGGCCCCGGGCCGTCCTGTGTGTACGACGAAGTATACGCCGCCCTTGCCAAGCCGACACTCGGACACCTTGATCCTTTTTTCATAAGGATTATGGACGAGGTCAAGGAGGACCTGAAAACGATCATCGGAACTTCCAACCGCCTGACCATGCCCATGTCGGGCACGGGATCCTCCGGTATGGAGACCTGTTTCGTCAACCTTGTGGAGCACGGCGACAAGGTACTGGTGCTGACTAACGGGGTTTTCGGCAAACGCATGGAAGACGTGGCCGGACGCCTGGGAGCGCAGGTGGATTCCCTGCAGTTCGAGTGGGGAACTCCCGTTGTGCCCGCTCAGGTTGCGGAAAAACTAAAAGGAGAAAAGTACGGCATCGTTGCCGTGGTCCATGCCGAAACATCGACCGGTGTGCGCAACCCGGTACGGGAAATCGGCGATCTGGTACGGCCCACGGGCGCGCTGTACCTTGTGGACTGCGTGACCAGCCTGGGCGGCATCCCGGTGCGCATGGACGAATGGGGCGCCGATGCCCTGTACAGCGGCACCCAGAAGTGCCTTTCCTGTCCTCCCGGTCTGGCCCCCCTCTCCTTTTCCGGCCGCGCCCTGGCCAAGCTCAAGGCGCGCAAGAGCAAAGTGCCCAACTGGTACCTGGATCTCACCATGATTATGAACTACTGGGAAGGCAACACCCGCGCCTATCATCACACGGCTCCGATCAACATGATTTACGCGTTGTACGCCGCCGTGCGCCGCTTTCTGGACGAAGGAGAAGACAAGGTGCATGCGCGGCACCGCGCCGCCCACGAGCAGCTTGTCGCCGGCCTGGATAAGCTGGGCATTCCCATGTATGTGGAGAAGGGGTTCAGGCTGCCCATGCTCAATGCGGTGAGCATTCCCGAAGGCACCGACGATGCCGGCGTGCGTTCCCGGCTGCTGAAGGAATTTTCCATAGAAATCGGCAACGGACTTGGGCCTCTTGCCGGCAAAATCTGGCGCATCGGCCTCATGGGGCATACCGCCCGGCCTGAAAACGTGGAGAGACTGCTCAAGGCGCTGACCGTCTGCCTGAAACATTAAAAGCAAATGCCTGCTTTCTGCCGTTGCCGGCAGACTATTCCGGCGGTCACAGACAAACCTCTGTAATTCCGATTCCAAATCAAAAGTATTTTATGCTTGATTTGGAATCGGAATAATGCGGGCTATTGTTTTGTCAACTGCTCCATAACCCGGTTCAACTCTTGCGCCATTTGCGACAATTCCTGCACCGCGGCGGAAGACTGCACCATACCGTTCGAAGTCTCGCCGACGATCCGGTTGATATCGTCAATAGACCTGTTGATTTCTTCCGAAGTCGAACTTTGCTCTTCAGCAGCCGTAGCTATGGAAGCCACAACGGAGGAGTTGGCCGTTGCCAGCTCCACGATTTCCTTAAGCGCTTCACCGGAAGCGTCGGCCAGCTCCGTGGCCTCGCCTATGTGGCCCACCGCCGCGCTGACTTCCTGAATGTTGGTCTTTGTTGACTGCTGTATGGCGCGGATGCTGCTGCCGACTTCCTGCGTGGCCGACATGGTTTTTTCCGCCAGCTTGCGCACTTCGTCGGCCACCACTGCGAAACCGCGTCCGGCCTCGCCTGCCCTGGCCGCTTCAATGGCGGCATTCAACGCCAAAAGATTGGTCTGGTCGGCAATATCCGAGATGACGTTCATCACCCCGCCGATGCTCTCCGCTTGTGTGCCGAGTTCCTGCATGTTGCCCTGCAGTGTTGCCGCCACCGTATTGACATGGTTTATGGCGCCGACCACCTGATTGACCAGTTGCGCCCCGTTACGCGCCTTTTCGTTGGTCAGACCGCTCTGTTCCGACGCCTGACCGGCATTGCGCGCGACTTCCAGCACCGTGGAGTTCATTTCACTCATGGCGCCGGCCGTTTCCTCGACGCGCGCGCGTTGCGCCTCAGCCCCGCGCGACACCTCCTCGACCTGAGCCGAGAGTTCTTCCGATGCCGCCGCCACGCGGCTTGCGATGCCCGAGGCTTGACCGGCGACCTTGAGTATAGTGCGACCGGTTTCCTTTATTGCCGTCAGATCAGTGATGAGCAGCAGCACGGCGGTGAGGGCGCTGCTCTTATCCAGAATGGGCAGGGCGCTATAGGAGATATCCATTTCTCTCCCGCGGGGCTTGCAGCGTGTTTCCGCCGCGGCCGGTCTCCCGGATGCTATAGCTTTACTCAGCGCGTCGCCGGGCGTGTCGGTATCCTCGCGGTTGAAAAGCTGCCTGCAGGTTTTGCCGACACCGTCGGCTCCGGCTACTTCTGCGGCTTGCCGGTTCAGGTACTCTACTTTGGTCTCTTTGTTCATCAAGACTACCGGTGTCGGTATACTGTCGATAATGCCGCGCAGAGTACTCACAATATTATTTGTGCCGTCGATCAACGTAGCGAAGCTGCCTTTAAAACGAGCAGTGTCGACTTGACTTTGTAATCTTCCGTACTGAATATCATGTGCCAGTTTTTTATATGTATCAAGAATATCGTTCAGTACGCTTGGTATAGTATGAATGGCGTTAACCAATTTTCCTATTTCTCCTTTTTCGTGAACGGCAACTTCGTATTTAAAATCACCTTCGGCTATGGCCTCGGCGTACGCGGAAACCTTGTGTAATATTGTGATCAGCTTGAAAATGATAAACACGGCGAAAAGCACACCGACGAGGAGACCGGCGGCCGAAGAAACAAGTGTAAAATTCAGGGCGCTGTCATTAGAAGCGATAATATCGGCTTGCGTCTTGTTTTGAGCCTCAGTGGCGGCTTGACTCAAAATACGGCTGGCCTTTTCCAGCTCGGCATCCCACCCATACGCCTCCGCCAATATCTCCTCGGCACGAATGACCGGCTGTTTGTTTTTCCGGTACGCCTCGGCAACAGCGTTAAAATTTGCCTGATATTGGAAAAAAATACGCTTTCCGTCTTCAGTGATAAGCGAAGAGCTGAAATGTTCGTTGTATGTCTTCCCCTCTTCCAGAAGCTTGTCGACCGCATCGGCATTCGCTTTATCAGCATGCTCCCGGAAGCCGGAGATGGCCGCTTCGAGATTGACGAGCATGCGCCAAATATCATTGGTCTGACGGAGTAGACCGATATTATTCACTTTAACGGCAAGGTCGCCGACCTCGCCGAGATTTTTTTCCGCAGCTTTGATACCCGGACGAATGACCCGCTGGTAGTCGTGATACCAAGGTTTAAATGTATCCCCAATCTTCTTGAGTTCTTCCACATACATCTGCAACCGCTTTGAGGACTGCTCCATTATCGTTTTAAGTTCAGGTGTTTCAATATATTCCAGGCCCTGTTCGGCAGCTTCAAAAGTTTTTTGCTGGGCTGTTACTGAGCGATCCATATCTTTGTCGTCTGACAAGCGCATAAATTTTTCCAAATAGTAAGCGGAGGTATTGATACCTGTTTCTATATCGCTTGTAGCAACTTTAAGATTTGCAACACGAACGAAATTCAGAAACAGTGTTGACGCTTTGTTAAGTCCCGTATAACTGATGATTGAAACACCAGTCAGGATGATTATCATGACGATAAAGCCGGAAATAATTCTGATTTTGGTACTCATGACGCTTACTCCTTGCGGGGAATATGAAGAGATACAGATTATCTTCCATAGTCTCCCTCGATCTTGCTGCCGATGTTTAATGGTTTTCGCGGAAACCGATAACGGTCATCCCGGTGCCGTCAAAGCGAAACAGCACGGTGCAGCATCGCTTTGACAGCATCTTAGCGTACGTCGGCGTTCACATACGCGGGCGTTTCACATAGTGGGTATGCAACAGTTCATGGGCAAGTTTGCTGTGCGGTTCGCCCAAAAATTCCGCATACAGTTTTTTGATGAAGGGGTTCTCATGCGATTTGCGCAGTACCTTGCTCTTGTCCTCAGCATACAGCGCCTTCATGCGTTTTTTCAGAATCTCCGTGCGCCCGTGGTGATACGGCTGGCCGCCGCCGTCGATGCAACCGCCGGGGCAGGCCATGACTTCTATGATGTGATACTGTTTTTTTCCGGCGCGGATGTCCTCAAGCAGCCTGCGGGCATTGCCCAGGCCGCCGGCCACCGCCGCTTTGACCGCAATGCCGTCCACATCTACCGTAGCCTCCTTGATGCCCCGCAGACCTCGCAACGCGGTGAAATCCACCGCCTCCAGGGTATTGCCGGTAATCCACTCATAGGCGGTACGCAGGGCGGCCTCAAGGACGCCGCCGCTCGTGCCGAAGATGACCCCGGCCCCGGTGGATTCGCCCATAGGGTCGTCAAAGCCTTCATCCTGCAAAGCGGCAAATTTGATGCCCGCCTCGCGGATCATTTTTACCAGTTCACGGGTGGTAATGACGATATCCACGTCCGGCCTGCCGTCACGGCCCATATCCTCGCGGCCCGCCTCATATTTTTTGGCTATGCAGGGCATGACCGACACCACGACCATGCGCGCCGGGTCAACCTTCAACTGTTCGGCCAGCCATGTTTTGGCAACGGCCCCGAACATCTGCTGCGGGGATTTGCAGGTTGAGGGCACATCCAGCATGTCGCTGAACTGGTGCTCGAAAAATTTCACCCAGCCCGGACAGCAACTCGTCAGTATGGGCAGTTTGCCGCCGTGTTTGAAGCGGTGTATGAATTCGGCCGCCTCTTCCATAATCGTCAGGTCGGCCGCGAAATCAGTGTCGAAGACCTTGTCGAAACCGAACATGCGCAGAGCGGCCGCCATCTTCCCGGTTACGGGAACCCCGGCGGGCATGCCGAAGGCTTCGCCCAACGCCGCACGCACGGCAGGCGCCGTCTGCACGACGACAAACTTGTCCGGATCCCGGATCGCCGCCCACACCTTGGCTCCATTGTTCACCTCGGACAGAGCCGCCGTGGGACAGACGGCCACGCATTGTCCGCAGGATACGCAGACGGAATCGCTGATCGGCATGTTGAAGGCCGGTCCGACGCAGGTCGCAAATCCTCTGTTAAGGCCCGAAAGGACGTTCACCGTCTGTACGGTGGAACACATGGTTTCACAGCGCCGGCAGAGCACGCACTTGTTCATGTCGCGCACATAGGCCGGACTCGACGCGTCGATGGTATGCCGCGAGGACTGCCCCGAGAAGGCGATGCCCTGTATGGACAGTTCCGCCGCCAGAGACTGGAGTTCGCAGGCCGTACTTTTGGGGCAGGTCAGGCAGGTCTTGGGATGGTTTGAGAGAATAAGCTCCACTACCGTCCGGCGGGCGTTGATCACGCGCGCCGTGTGCGTTTTGACGTCCATGTCCTGCATAACCGGGGTCGCGCAGGCAGGGGCCAGATTCCTGCGCCCCGCCACTTCCACTACGCAGACACGGCAGGATGCTCCATGATTGTGCAGGGAGAATTCCGGTATGTCCAGCTTACAGAGGGTGGGAATATGTACGCCCAACTTGTCCGCGGCATCAAGGATGGTTGCGCCTTCCGGAACTTCCACGGATTGTCCGTTTATTTTCAGACTGACCATAGTATCTCCTCTGCTTCCGCTATTTACGGATGATCGCCTTGGTCGGGCATTTACTGATACATGTACCGCATTTGATGCACTTCGTCTTGTCTATGACGTGCATCTCTTTCTTTTCTCCGGAAATACACGAGACGGGGCAGCCCCGCTTGCAGAGTCCGCAGCCGATACATTTGTCTGTAATGAAGAAATCAAGCAAATTTGTACAGACGCCGGCCGGGCAACGCTTCTCGACAACGTGGGCCACATACTCATCCCTGAAATATTTCAGGGTGCTGAGCACGGGGTTCGGCGCGGTCTGTCCCAGGCCGCAGAGGGCCGTATCCTTGATGACGGCGGCCAGATTTTCCAGCTTGTCCAGGTCTTCCATCGTTCCGCGGCCTTCAGTGATCGCCGTCAAAATTTCATGGATGCGCTTGTTGCCTATGCGGCAGGGGGTACACTTGCCGCAGGATTCCTCCATGGTGAAATCCAGGTAAAACTTGGCGATGTCCACCATACAGTTGTCTTCATCCATGACGATCATGCCGCCGGAGCCCATCATTGAGCCCATGGCCACGAGATTGTCGTAGTCGATCTTCACATCCAGGTCGGCGGCGGGAATGCAGCCGCCGGACGGGCCGCCGGTCTGTACCGCTTTGAACTGTTTGCCGTTTTTGATGCCTCCGCCGATATCGTAGATGATTTCCCGGAGCGCGATGCCCATGGGCACTTCCACGAGGCCGACGTTGTTGATTTTTCCGGCCAGGGCGAAGACTTTTGTGCCCTTGGATTTCTCCGAGCCGAACGAGGCGAACCAGTCTCCGCCCCTGCGCAGGATCTGGGGCACATTGGCCAGGGTTTCGACATTGTTGATGATCGTGGGTTTGCCCCACAGGCCGGACTGGGCCGGGAAGGGCGGCTTGGAGGTAGGTTCGCCGCGTCCGCCTTCAATGGAACGCAGGAGGGCCGTTTCCTCGCCGCAGACAAAGGCTCCCGCGCCGTACTTCAGTTCCAGGTCGAAGGAAAAGCGGCTTCCCAGTATCCTGCGTCCGATCAGGCCGGCCGCGCGGGCTTGGTCCACGGCCAGTTGCAGGCGCCGGATGGCCAGGGGATATTCAGCGCGGATGTACACGAAACCCTGGTTAGCGCCCACGGCATAGGCCGCTATGGCCATGCCCTCAATGACGGAGTGCGGATCGCCTTCCAGTATGGAGCGGTCCATGAACGCGCCGGGGTCGCCCTCGTCCGCGTTGCAGACCACATATTTGACCGGGCCGGGTTGAGCCGCGGCCACTTCCCACTTGATGCCCGTGGGAAAGCCGCCGCCGCCGCGTCCGCGCAGACCTGAAATTTTGACTTCTCCGACCACTTCGGCCGGCGTGCGCTTTTCAAGGCAGGAAGCCAGGGCCAGGTAACCGTCCGCTGCTATGCAGTCTTCGATTTCTTCGGGGTTGATCAGACCGCAGTTGCCGAGAGCCACGCGCATCTGTTTTTTATAGAAGGGCATTTCATGATGCGACATGATCGGTTTGTCGTCCTGCGGGTCGCGGTAGAGCAGCCGTTCCGCAACGACATTGTTTTTCAGGTGGTTTTCTACGAGTTCCATCGCGTCCTCCAGACCTACCTCCACATAAAACACGTCGTCGGGGAAGACTTTGACGATGGGGCCTTTCTCACAGAAACCGAAGCAGCCTGTTATCCGGGCCTGCGCCGTGGAAGCCAGACCCGCCGCCCGGATTTCTTTTTGAAGTTTTTCCAACAATTCCAAGCTGCGCGACGACTGGCAACCCGTGCCGCCGCAGATCAATATTTCGCGCTTGCCGGACGACAGGTCCGCGCCGGGCAGGCGCAGGGCCAGACGAGGTTTCAGTTCAGCGGCGTGCTTTTCCAGGGCCTTGAAATCGGCGATTTTCCGCATGGCGACACCTCAGCCTTTGTTGTTTGCGAGAATTGTATCCACATCGGGCGCTTCCAGCTTCCCGTAAACCTGCTCATTGACCACCACGACCGGCGCAAGACCGCAAGCGCCGACGCAACGCAACGAATCCAGACTGTATTCCAGGCCGGTCGTGGTTTCTCCCCGTTTGATTTTCAGTTTTTCTTCAAAAGCGCTGATGATTTTTTCCGCCCCGCGCACAAAGCAGGCCGTGCCCATACAACATTTGATCTGATGTCTGCCTTTCGGTGTTGTCGTGAAGTATGAATAAAAGCTGACCACCCCGAAAATTTTCGCGGCGGGCACGTCCAGTCTGTCCGCCACAAACAGCATTGTTTTCTCTGACAAATAGCCGAAAATCCTCTGCGCCTCATACAGCACTTTGATCAGGGCCGTTTTTTTATCCCGGAACTGCCCGATGTAGTCGTCAAGTTCCTTGAATTCTTCATCCATACACCGACATTGCTCGGCATCCATACCAACCTCCCGTTTGAGATTGCCTGTTGTGCTCCGCGCAACGGAGACTGTTGCGCGCAACGCCGCCGCCTCGCCCGAAAGCGCAACTCAACGCTTCTGTACCCGTATCACGAGCCCCCGGCAGCAGCAAGCCGGATGAAGCATATTTTTTTTGGAGAGTGTACATCAACGGATAGATTTTCTGCGCAAAAATATTATAAAATCGGCATGTTGCCAGAATGTTTCTCAACACCCCGACACAGCTCGGAAAAACTTGTAATTTTTGGACGTTACTATGCTTGTATCTATCTATAGGTAAAAACTCTCTCATAACGTGGAAGCGACCGTAAACAGTTTTGGAAGGTGCATCCGGAACATGCACTATTGTCGCTACAAAATAAGGATCCCACATATCTATACATACTGCCTCAATAGAGTTAAGCTGTTCTTGTGAAAATGTTTTTGTAAAATTGTTCAAGACTTGTCGTTTTTCAATCCTTAGTAACAAATTCAACACATCTACGTTTTATGTTATAGATAAGTGTCATATAAGCTTGTCATTTTCTAAAAGCTTTTTCATCAACGGCAATATGAGTTATCGGAATATCATTACTGCGTTCCTGACCACGTTTTACGGCAATTTAGAGTACATGCCGGCATCGTACATGCGCATACCACCTTTGAGCTTGCTCTCTACGCCTTTTTGTCCCTGCCCACAAGAAACCCGGAAGGACCACGCCTGCGGCCGGCACCGTTTATCTCTTCAGTTCCAGCGCCTTTTTCAGCATCTCGTCCGAGGTGGTCACGACCTTGCTGTTCATCTGGAACCCGCGCTGGGTAACGATGAGCAGACTGAATTCACGCGCGTAGTCCACATTGGACTGCTCCAGCTCATATTCATGCACGGAGCCGAAATTTTCCGAGCCGGCGATGCCTTCCGTCACCGCGCCGGCCGCGGAGGTGTAGGAGTAATGGTTGTTGCCTTCGCGGCGCAGACCGTCCTGACTGGTGAATCGGTACAGGGTTATGCGGTAGTGGTCTTCGGTCTGGTTGTTGGAGTAATAGCCCCGGACAATGCCGTCCTGGGTGACGGTCAGGTTGCGCAGCCAACCGTCGGCGTAGCCGTCGTTCTGCGTATACAGGCTGGAGGGGTTTTCCCCCAGGTTTACGGTGGCGCGGGATTTGAGGGTTTTGTCCGTGCGCGCGGCGTAAATTGCCTCAGGTGTTACATCGGCCTCGCCCGCCGATGCCGTCCCGCCGCTTGAGGACGCGCCGTCGGCGAACACGTAGCCGATATCCAGAGTGATGTTTTGGGCAGCCGCGCCTTTCGGCTGTACCGCGATGACGGGCAAGCCGCCGGCAAGCGGCGCGGGAGTCCAGTTTGCCAGGTTCGTGTCTCCTGACGCGGGCGGGGAAAAGGCCGTCATACCGGCCATTTCCCCGTTGGAGGAAAAGGTTATGGTGCCCGCCAGCAACAGCCCTGCGGCGGGGGTGCCGGCGCGTGCCGAGACATCTTCCTCAGGGTTCATCCCCACCAGATATTCAACGACCGTCAGCCCGCCTTTCTGACCGACCTTGTCGTAATAGACGGTCGCGGTGCGCCGGGTTCCGGTGGAATCGTAAAATTCAATATCCTGACTGTAGCCGTAGGTGCCTGCCGCCAGGGGAGGAGGCACGGATGCCGGTTCCGGCTCACCCTGAGCGGGGGGCACATAGTTGCTGTGCCATGACGAAGCCAGAGAGAAGAAGGATTCCTTGCCGGCAGTCGTGACTACGCATTTATCTTCCACGCCGCCCAGGTTCGCGCAGGAAATAATCTGCGTTGTCGCCCGTGCGGGCATAAAGGCCATGCTTTCGTCGTCCAGGGGCAGGTGTACGGGAGTGGCGGTCGCGGCTTCGTTGCCGTCGACGATGACGCGCCCGAGCACATTCCAGCCGCTCGGGTCGAGCAGAAAGCCTTCTTTGTTGAAGACAAAGTCGCCGGCACGGGTATAGCGGAGTTCGCCGTTCTTTTCGACACCGAAAAAACCGATGCCGTTAATTGCGAGATCCGTAGCCGAGGTACCTGACTCGAAACCGCCCAGGGTGAACAGGGTTCGGGTGTCGAGGGGCATCGCCCCCATGCCTTTCTGATTGAAGTTGGTCAGGTTGGCCGAGGACGCCGTGAGATATTGGCTTAAAAGGTCCGCGTACTGCATGGACATTTGCTTGAAGCCTACGGTGTTCACATTGGCGAGGTTGTTGGTGATGACGGCCATGCCCTCACCGTGGCTTTTCAGGCCGGTTGCGCCGATATACAGCGAACTCATCATGGCATTGCGCTCCTAGTGTCTAATTGTTAAAGTTACGAGCATTATTTCTAAGCTGGCTGCCTTTGACATCACGCTTTCGCCAAACAAATGGTTTTGCTGTCTCGTTATATGCGCAAATGAAGCTCTCT
>JAISMY010000019.1 GCA_031276485.1 Desulfovibrio sp.
GTGGAACCGGCGAGTACGCGTCCGTACAGACCTGCCAGTTCATCTTCCGACAAGGGCAGGCAGGCGGGATCCGGCGGTTCCGGCAGACCGTCCAGCGGATCCCGCCCGGTTTTGCGCCGCACCAGCCATGCGGCCTGAGCCGGAAGGGCGTAGCGGCGTATTTCCAGCGCCTTGCGCCGGATGCTGTTGCCGCCGTGCAGGCGGTAAAGCAGCAGGATGTCAGGCAGGTTGTCCATTTCCGTTTGGCCGTGCAAACGCAGCCACAAGTCGTAATCCTCGGCTTGTTGAAAAAAGGGGCGGTAGCCGCCGTGCCGTTCAAAAAGCGAGCGGCGCAGCATGACTGACGAATGGATGAAGGGACAGCCCCAGTACAAGGCGTCTGTCGTCTTCGCCCCGCGCGGCAGCGCGATGCGCCTTCCCCTGCGTCCGGCGGCATCAATATATCTTGCGGAGCAGCCAAGCATCCCCAGGCCGGGCCGGGCCTGAAATCCGGCGGTCTGCCGGGCGAAGCGTTCCGGCAGACTTACATCGTCCGCGTCCATGCGGGCTATGAACTCCCCGTCCGCGACGCGCAGCCCGTGGTTCAGGTCGGCGGCCAGATTGGGGCCGTGCGTTTCCAGAATTTTAATGCGCCGGTCGCGCCGGGCGAGTTTTTCCAGAACAGCCGAGGTTCCGTCGCCGGACGGGGCATAGAGGGCCAGCAATTCAAAATCGCTGAAGGTCTGGTTCAAAATGCTTTGTACGGCTTCTTCCAGAAAAGCGGCAGCCTCGCGGGCCGGCAGCAGGACGGAAATTCGCGGCACGGCTCAGACCGCTCCTTGCGCGGAGAGAATGATGTCCACCGCGCCTTGCAGATTTTCGGCCCGGAAATCCGGCGATACGTCGTAAGCGCGGTTTTCCCCGGCGGCCCCGGCGCCGACCAGGATTGCGCGCGCGCCGGCGTTTCGCGCGCACTGCACGTCGACCGTTCTGTCGCCGACGAGCCAGCTTCGGTTCAGATCGATACGCATCTCTTCCGCCGCGCGGAGCAACATGCCGATGCCGGGTTTGCGGCATTCGCAGGCGATCTTGAGTTCCGGCCGTTCACCGGCAAAGCCCTTGTCCGGGTGATGCGGGCAGTAATAAATCCTGTCCAGATATGCGCCTTCCAGGCCCAGCAGGTGTTCCAGCCGGGTATGCACAACCCGCAGTTCTTCTTCCGTGCATTCGCCGCGCGCAACGACCGGCTGATTCGTGACAAGCACGGCGGGCAACCCGGCCCTGTTCAGGCGGCGCACGGCGCGGCTCACGCCGGGCAGCAGCGTCAGGAGGTCCGGCCGGCTGATGTATCCGCGATCTTCATTGAGCGTCCCGTCCCGGTCCAGAAACACGGCTTGCCGGGCAACGCGCAGCGTCCCGCCGGCAAAACGGCCGGAGGCCACATCCGCCTCAGCCGCGTCCAGACGTTCAGGCGTGCCGACGTCCTTGACGTATTCCGGCGAAGTGTATCCGTAAAGCTTTTGCCCGGCCTCAAGCATGGCCGGAAAAAGCTCCCCGACGAAATCAAGCGCGCGCGGAGAACCCTCGCCCAGGGCGCGCCAAGGTTCGAGAGCCGCGCGGCGGACAAGGTACAGGGCCGCGTTGACCAGGTTGGGATATTCCGCGCCCGGCGGATGCGGGTACGGAAGAAAGCGGATAATGAAGTTTTCTTCATTCGTCAGCACCAAATCCGAATCCTGCGGATGATCGTTGGGATGCAGAAACAGCGAGGCGTCCGCCCCGCACCGGGCATGGGCCGCGTAAAAACGCTCCAGGTCCGCATTGAACAGGATGTCGCCGTAAACGATCAGCAGGTCGTCGTCCGCCGCAAGCGCCGGCAGCGCGGCCAGAACGGCCCCGGCCGTGCCGCGCGGCTCGCCGTCGTCCACAAGGGACAGGTCGAGGCCGAAATTGTTTTTCGCGCGGCAGAACTCAGCTATGCGGTCCGCCAGATGATTGACCAGCACCAGAACGGAACGGATGCCCGCGGCTTTGCAGTGCAGCAGTTGCCGCTCCAGCAGGGGGACGCCGGCGACTTCAACCAGGGGCTTGGGCAGGCCGTTCAGGCGCGCTGCCAGCCGGGTGCCTTTGCCTCCGGCGAGGATGACGGCGCGGGTCAGCACGGCAGCTCCTGCGCGGCGATTTCGTCCACGGCGCGGCGCACCGCCTCCAGGGAAGACAGGCGCGGCTTCCAGCCCAGGCGAGCAAGCTTGTCCACGCCGTAGCGGAATTTCGGAACGTCCCCTACCCAGCCGCGATTCTCCGCGCCGTAGTCGATACCCGCCTGGGGGGCGACGCGCGCGACGACGGCTTCAGCTATGTCGGACACGCGGCAACCGGCGTCCGCGGGACCTCTGTTGTAAAGGCTGGTGTTGCCGGATGCGCGCTCCTCTATGAAGAGCATGGCCTCGATCAGTTCTTCGACGTGCAGATAAGCTTTTTGCTGCGTGCCGTTGCCCAGCACCTCAAGCCGTGCGGGCGACGTCCGCAGTTTGCGGATAAAATCCACGATCACGCCGTGCGTGGCGGGAGTCCCCACGACATTCGGAAAACGGAAAATGAGCGCGCACTCCAAAAAACTTTCCGCGGCGGCGCTGATCAAAGCTTCCGAGGCCAATTTCATTGCCCCGTAGTTGGATATGGGCAGCAGCGGCCCGCTTTCCTCACGCAAGAGCGTTTCCGGGCCGTGGTCGCCGTAGACGGCGGAGGACGAGGCAAAGGCCAGACGTTTGAAACCCAGAGTTTTCATAACCTCCAGAACGGCGTAGGTGGTCATGAAGGTATCGCGCAGGTCGACGGCCGGATCGGCGATGCCCGCCGGAATGTCGGAGTTGGCCGCCATGTGCCGTACCATAGCAGTTGGGAAACGGGCGTGAAACGGTGTGCAGGCGCGCAGCAGCGCTGCTGAATCCGCAGCGTCGGCTTCAACGAATTCCAGGCGCTCAAGTCCCGGCATATCCGGCAGGAATGCGCGCCGGCCCCGGCAGAGGTTGTCTATGACGAGGACATGTTCTCCGCGCTCCAGAAGACGCCGGGCCAGTCTGCTGCCGATAAAGCCGGCGCCGCCGATCAGTATGGTGGACATTTGCATAATTCATTACTCTTTTGTGCGGGAGATGTAAAGACGAGCTTTCCGGAGTCGCAGGGCAGACGCATCTAAATTTCGTTGCGGCGCAACATAGCAGCTGTTTGGGGCCGTCAAGACGGCGGACTTTCCGCGGTGCCCGGCGAGGACGCTTTCTTGCCGTAGTAGGAAAAATT
>JAISMY010000021.1 GCA_031276485.1 Desulfovibrio sp.
GTGTGTGTGTGTGTGTGTGTGTGTGTGTGTGTGTGTGTGTGTGTGTGTGTGTGTGTGTGTGTGTGTGTGTGTGTGTGTGTGTGTGTGTGTGTGTGTGTGTGTGTGTGTGTGTGTGTGCAAGAATCAGGCCAAAGTAGTCACGCGGAGCCGGACCCGCGCCCGGCATCCCCCTGTGAACAAATCTTCCCGGCCGTACTTGCATGTCGTTCATCTGAAACAACCACCGGCCCCGGCAACGCCGAAAGCCGCGCTACAATTATCCGAAAGAGACGGAGATCGTGTCTGTTTTTACCCCTACAGCAGGGCGGGAATCAGCGGAAACAACACGCTTTTCAGAAAAAATTCCGGCGAAAAAACTTATCCCCATCCCCCCAAGCCGGCAAATGCAATAAAGCAAATGCAATAAACTTGTCTCCTGTCTCCTGCATACCCCCTTGGCCGGGGGGAAGTCAAGCACTTTTTAGCCGGTTTTTAACAAACTCCTGCAAAAAAGATCCAGAAAGCAGGTTTTTTCGACGCTTTTGAAAGAAAAAAGTTAATTATTTCAATATATTTACTTCGAAAAGTTTAAATGTTGCGCCGGAAAATAAAAAATATTTCCTGCTTTACCTGCTTAATCGGCGTTTGGTCCTGCCTGCCGATGCTGCAAAACCACAGCCGAGGCGGCAAGGAGTCATAACGAGAATTGCCGATCTCTTGCCTGTGCCCTTGAAGCATGCTACAACCAAGCCGTATCGGCGGAAAATTCCGCCGTTCCCTACACGGCCGTTCCGTACACGGGCACGGGAGGGTGAGGCGTATTCTTCCCGAAAAGCGCAGGATCCGCGCACCCGCGCAAACAGCCGCCGAGCGCCCGGAGCGCCCGCAACGCTGGGTGAAGCCGCGCACCCGCGCAAACAGCCGCCCGCATTGCCCGGAGCTTTTCGTGTTTCTCCCGGCCGGCCCGGTGTCGTGTCATTCAAGGTGTGCCCGGCTCTGCCGGGCGTCAAGCGGGGATCTCCCTGAAGGGAGAAGTTTCAAACCATAAAGGAATTTCTGATGAATAAACAAATGAAAGCCCTTTTGCCGCTGGTAGTTACCGCAATCGTCTTTTTCATACCGCCGCCCGAAGGTCTGACGCCGGAAGCCATGCGCTATCTGGGCATCTTTCTGGGCGTGGTGCTGGCCCTCATCCTTGAACCCCTGCCGGGAGCCGCGGTCGGCTTCATCGGCATCACCGCCGCCGCCGGGCTTCAGTTGGTGCCCCAGGCAGGAGGCAAGGCGGCAACGCTGGGATCGTCCCTGCAGTGGGCGCTTTCAGGCTTCACCGACGGCACGGTCTGGCTCATCTTCGTGGCCTACATGTTCGCCATGGGCTATGAAAAAACCGGCCTTGGCAAACGCATCGCCCTGCTGCTGATGAAACTGCTGGGCGGCAAAGCCCTGGGGCTCGGTTACGCCGCGGCCCTGGCCGACCTGGTCCTGGCGCCCTTCATTCCCTCGAATACGGCGCGCAGCGGCGGCACGATTTACCCGGTGGTGAAAAATATCCCGCCCATGTACAATTCGCTGCCCGATTCTCAGCCGCGCCTGATCGGCGGCTATCTTATGTGGACCTGCCTGGCGACCACTACGGTGACCAGCTCGCTGTTCTATACCGGTCTGGCCCCCAACCTGCTGGCCATGTCCCTGATAGGCAAGGCCGCGCCCGCCGTGGAAATTACCTGGATGGACTGGTTCCTGTCCATGTTGCCCGCAGGCGCGATACTCTTCATTCTCACTCCCCTGCTGGCCTACATAGTGTATCCGCCCTCGCAGAAAGTCTTTCCGGAAACTCCTGCCTGGGCCGCGGGCGAACTCACCAAGCTGGGTCCGTTGACCCGCAAGGAAATCACCATGGCCCTGCTGGCCCTGCTGGCCCTGTGCATGTGGATTTTCGGCGCCAAGCTTATGAACGCCACCCTGGTGGCCATTGCCGTCCTCTGCCTCATGCTCATATTCAGCGTGGTCACCTGGGACGACGTCATCTCCAACAAGGGCGCCTGGAACACCCTGGCCTGGTTCGCAACCCTGGTGGCCATGGCAAGCGGCCTCGGACGGGTCGGTTTCCTCAAATGGTTCGCCGACGTCAGCGCGGGCTACCTCGCCGGGCACAGCATGGCCTTCATCATCTTCGGCCTGCTGGTGGTCTTCTTTTTCTCGCACTATTTCTTCGCCAGCCTGACGGCGCACACGACCGCCATGCTGCCCATCCTGCTGGCAACGGCCGTGGCCGTGCCGGGCATGGACATGCGCTTCCTCGGCATGCTGCTGGCCGGCAGCCTCGGCATCATGGGCATCATCACGCCTTACGGCACCGGCCCCAGCCCGATTTATTACAACTGCGGATACATTACCCAGAAGGACTTCTGGATTCTCGGAACCATCTTCGGACTGGTGTATTTTGCGGTCTACGCCGCGGTGAGCATGTTCTACATGCCTCTGGCGCTTTCCTGAACGCGCGGCCTGCCGCGAATCTCCCCGTAACGCCCGCGGCAGGCCCCTAATGGAAAAATTTCAAACCATTAAAGGAATTTCTGATGAGAACCGTATCCGCAAAAGACATTACGAACGCTGTACGCGAGATGTGCATTCGGGCAAACCGCAACCAGCCGGATGACGTAAAACGGCGCATCGCCGAATGCGCCGCCGCGGAAGACTCGGCCACCGCCGAAGAAGTCTTCAAACAGCTTCTCGAAAACATCAATCTGGCCGCCGAAACCGGACTGGCCCTGTGTCAGGACTGTGGTCTGGCGGTCTTCTTCGTCGAGGTCGGACAGGACGTGCATGTGGAAGGCAGCCTGAACGAAGCGATCAACGAAGGCGTCCGCCTGGGCTACCAGGAAGGATATCTGCGCAAATCGGCATGTGACCCCTTCACCCGCAAGAATACCGGGGACAATACCCCGGCCGTTGTCCATTACGACATCGTGCCCGGCGACAAGCTGCGCCTGGCGTTCATGGCCAAAGGCGGCGGGGCGGAAAACATGAGCCGCGTCACCATGCTGGCTCCGGCCGAAGGCTGGGCGGGCGTCAAGAAATTCGTGCTGACCCGCGTCGCGGAGTCGCGCTCCAATCCCTGTCCCCCGATCATCATCGGCATCGGCATCGGCGGCACCTTTGAACACTCGGCGAAACTCGCCAAAAAAGCCCTGTTGCGCAAACTTGACGATGTGAATCCCGACCCGGATCTGGCCGCTAAAGAAGCCGAACTGCTGGGGCTGGTCAATGCGCTGGGCATCGGGCCCATGGGGCTGGGGGGCAAGACCACGGCTCTCGGACTCAAGATGCTCGTTTCACCCTGCCACATTGCGAGCCTCCCTCTGGCCGTCAATATTCAGTGCCATTCTTCGAGGCACGAGGAGGTCGAACTGTAATGGCCGTCTACGAACTCAGCGCGCCCCTGTCCGATGCGGACGCGCGCAAACTGCGCTCCGGCGACATCGTCTATCTCAGCGGAACCATTTATACCGCCCGCGATGCGGCGCATAAAAAACTCAACGACATGCTGGACGCCGGCGACAAACTGCCCATAGACCTGCAGGGCGCCGTCATCTATTACGTCGGCCCCACCCCGCCTCCGCCCGGCTATGTCATCGGGTCGGCAGGACCGACCACCAGCTACCGCATGGATTCCTTCGCTCCCCGCCTGCACTCGCTGGGCGCGAAAGGCAGCATCGGCAAAGGCATCCGCAACGACGCCGTGAAAAAATCCCTCAAAGATTACGGCGCCGTGTACTTCGGCGCCACAGGCGGCGCGGGCGCCCTGCTGTCGGTGTGCATCAGGGAAGCCGAGGTCGTCGCCTTCCCCGAAATGGGCCCTGAAGCCCTGCGCAGGTTGCGGGTGGAACGTCTGCCGCTGCTGGTGATCAACGACTCCGTCGGCGGCGAACTCTACGTGCAGCCCGACCTCAAGGCGGCCGGCCTGTGATCTTACGCGCCGATTCATACCAATTTGCTTTCAGCAGAAAGCAAATTGGTATGGCGGAGGCGAAGCCGCCGTCCGCAAGTTTTTGAAAAATCAGGCTTTGCCTGTTTTTCAAAAACGTCGGCGTCTTGCATGCAAACTCGTTTGAATGCAACTTGGTATCAGATAAACGCGCGGTGCAGGCGCAATCCGTTCACGGGACGTTTGCCCGCGAAACTACCTCTTACCGTTTCCGTGGAGGCATACAGTGCAAATCATCAATGTGGACATTGCCGTCATAGGCGCAGGCGGCGCGGGTATCCGCACGGCCGTTGAAGCCGCCGAAAACAACCCGGACATGACCGTTGCGCTCATCTCCAAAGTCTATCCCATGCGCAGCCACACCGTTGCCGCCGAAGGCGGCGCGGCTGCCGTTCTGCAGGATTCCGACTCTTTCGACCTGCATTTCAACGACACCGTTTCCGGAGGCGACTGGCTCTGTGAACAGGATGTCGTGGAATACTTCGTGCAGAACTGTCCGCGCGAAATGACCCAGCTCGAACAATGGGGCTGCCCGTGGAGCCGCAAGGAGGACGGCGGCGTCAACGTGCGCCGCTTCGGCGGCATGAAAATCGCCCGCACCTGGTTCGCGGCGGACAAAAGCGGCTTTCATATCCTGCATTCCCTGTTCCAGACCTCGCTCAAATACCCTAACATCAAGCGGTTCGACGAACATTTCGTTCTCGACCTGCTCACCGATGAGGGCCGCGTACACGGTCTCGTCGCCCTGAACATGATGGAAGGCGACCTCGCGCAGATCCGGGCCGGGGCCGTGGTGCTGGCCACCGGCGGCGCAGGCCGGGTCTACCGTTACAACACCAATGCCGGCATCGTCACCGGCGAAGGCATGGGCATCGCCTACCGTCACGGCGCGGCCCTGCGCGATATGGAATTCGTGCAATACCACCCGACCGGGCTGCCCGGCTCGGGCATCCTGATCACCGAGGCAAGCCGCGGCGAAGGCGGCATACTGATCAACAAGGACGGCTACCGCTACCTGCAGGATTACGGCCTCGGACCGGAAACGCCCCTGGGCAAACCGGAAAACAAGTACATGGAACTCGGCCCCAGAGACAAGGTTTCCCAGGCGTTCTGGCACGAATGGCGCGCCGGGCGCACCATCCCCACCCCGCGCGGCGATATCGTCAACCTGGACATCCGCCATCTGGGCAGGGAAAAAATCCTTGAACGCCTTCCCTTCATCCGGGAACTGGCCATGGCCTACGTCGGCGTCGATCCCATCGACGACCCCATCCCGGTGCGGCCCACAGCCCACTATACCATGGGGGGCATAGAGGCGGACATTCACTGCGAAACGGGCATCCGCGGGCTGTTCGCCGTCGGCGAATGTTCCTCCGTCGGCCTGCACGGCGCGAACCGCCTGGGGTCGAACTCCCTGGCGGAACTCGTGGTCTTCGGCCGGGTGGCCGGCATACACGCCGCGGAACGCGCACGGGAAAACGTCTCCGTCAACGCCGCGGCCGTGGACGCTCAGGCCGCAGACGCGGAAAGAGCCTTCAAAGCCCTGTTCGACAGACGCGGCAAGGAAAGCTGGGCCGCCGTGCGCGACGAAATGGGCCTGTCCATGGAAGACGGCTGCGGCATTTACCGCACCGAGGAACTGATGCGCAAAACCGCCGACAAACTCGCCGAGCTTAAAGAACGTTTCAAAAACATCAATATCTCGGACCGCGGCTCCGTATACAATACTGACGTGCTCAGCCTCATCGAACTGGGCCACGGACTGGAAGTCGCCGAAACCATGGCCTGGTCGGCGCTCAAACGCCGGGAATCGCGCGGGGCGCATCAGCGTCTCGACAAAGGCTGCACGGAACGCGACGACGTGAACTTCCTGAAGCATACCCTGGCATTTTACCAACCCGGACAGGCGCCGCGCATCGATTACGGACCGGTGAAAATCACCAGGCTGCCCCCGGCCAAACGCGCTTACGGGGCCGAAGGCGCTTCCCAGGACAAACAAAACAAGGAGCAGGGCAATGGCTGAAATGCAACGTATGACCCTGCGGGTGTCGCGCTACAACCCCGAGAGGGATGCGGCCCCGCATCCGGAACGCTTTGAAGTGCCCTGGGACGACCAGAGTTCCTTTCTGGACGCCTTGGCCTACATCAAGGATAATCTCTCACCGGACCTGTCCTACCGCAGTTCGTGCCGCATGGCCATCTGCGGGTCCTGCGGAGTCATGATAAACGGGGAACCCAAACTGGCCTGCAAAACCTTTTTGCGCAATTACCCGGAGGGCGCGGACATTGAACCCCTGGCCAATTTCCCGGTTGAACGGGACCTGGTAGTGGATCTCAGCTCTTTTCTGGAATTCATCCAGGCGCTCAAGCCGTATATCATCGGCAATCTGCGCAAGCCGGAAGACGGGCCGAACAGCCAGACGCCGGAGCAGATGGCCAGATACCACAAATTCGCCATGTGCATAAACTGTGGTCTCTGCTGCGCCGCCTGCCCGCAATTCGGGCTGAACGCCGGCTTTGTCGGCCCCGCGGCCCTGACCCTGGGGCACCGCTACAATCTGGACAACCGCGATTCCGGCCGCAAGGAACGCATGCCGGTGATCAACAGCAAAAAGGGCGTCTGGAACTGCACCTTTGTCGGCTACTGTTCCGAGGTCTGCCCCAAGCACGTCGATCCGGCGGCCGCCATGCAGCAGTGCAAGGCGGAAAGCGCTGTCGACTTCGCCGCTTCGGTGCTGGAGTGCATAAAGAAAAAGGAGGCGCGTCATGCCGGGTAAACGCAGACCCTATGTCAAGGAAATAAAAGCCTGCTGGTGGACGCGGCTGCCCTTTTACCGTTTCTACATGTTGCGCGAAGGCACGGCCGTCCCGGCGGTCTGGTTCAGCATACTGCTTATGTACGGCCTTGCGGCCCTGAGTTCCGGCCCGGAAACGTGGGCCTGTTTCGTGCGCTTTCTGGCTCACCCCCTGACGGCGCTGATCAACCTCCTCGCCTTTCTGGCCGCGTTGCTGCACACCAAAACCTGGTTTGAACTCACTCCGGCGGCCCTGCCCCTGCCTGACGAAAAAAAAGGCAAACTGGTCAAGGGTCTCTGGGCGGCAACGGCGGCGGCATCGCTGCTCGTGTTGCTCATCACCCTGTGCGCATGAACGGAATCCGGGAGTATTACATCATGAATACCGAACCTGAACGATCCAATGAACCGATATTTTGGGCGCTGTTCGGCGCGGGCGGCATGTGGAGCGCCGTCTTTGCGCCGGTCGCCGTACTGGTCTTCGGACTGCTGCTGCCCTTCAATGCCGGCCCCGGCGAGGCGTTTTCCTATGAGCGCCTTCTGGACCTCGCCCGGAGCTTACCCGGCAGGCTGTTCCTCTTCCTCATGATAGTCCTGCCGCTGTGGTGCGGTCTGCACCGCATACACCACTGCCTGCACGATTTGAGGCTCCGCTCGCCCGTTGTGCAATGGCTCTGTCTGGGCATTGCCTATACCCTGAGCCTGGTCGCCCTGTTTCAGGTGATATTCATCTGAAATTTCTTTCCGGCAACCTCTCTCCGGCGGCAAGTCCGCCCGGAGAGGGGTTGTTGTTCTTTCCGGAGCAATTTCGCATTGAAATTGCTCCGGCGGCCGCGTGAGCGGACGCCCGCCGCTGTGAACCGCTCTAAAGTACGCTCAAGCCGCGTGCGCTTTTTTTCTTGCTGTGAGGTCAAGATTGCCGTAAAACTCAACTAAAGCTGCGCCACATTACATTACCGGAGATTACCGGAGACCGTCATGGCTTATACATGGACTTTTGCAACATCGGCAGCCGATCAGGGCACGGACAAGTTTCGCATCCTGGCCTTCAGCGGCGAAGACAGCCTCTGTCAGGGCTACCGGTTTGACATCCTGCTGCTGGCGGAAAGCGTCACGGGCGATAACGCCCAGACCTTTCTGCAAAGCATGGCCGGCGCCGAAATGCATACGCTCTCGTGCAGTGCCGCGCTCAACGGCGTGAATTATTCTTTCGTCTGGAACGGTATACCCGAGCAAGTAGAATGGCTTTTTCCCCTCACGCAGGGCGGGCAGATACTGCGTGTACTGTTGCGTCCGACTTCCTACAAGCTGCGTCAGGGCGTTCACTCCCGCATTTTCCTGGGAGCCAACGTGCCGACGCTGCTTCAGAATCTTCTGGTAAAAGAAGGATTCTCGCTTACAGGCGCCGCCGCCGACGCATCCACGAGCAAACTGCTGCAGACCTACAGAGCCCGGCCCATAAGTTGCCAGTACAACGAAAGCTCCTACGATTTTCTGCAACGCCATCTGGAGCGTGTCGGCGGCTACAGTTATATCGCGCAAAGCGATAATAACGGGCAGGATGTGCTTGTTCTGGCCGACGGCGCGGCAACTCCCGATGCTTTGCCCGTGAAGTCCGCGCTTGATCTGGATCCGACCGGGTCGGGCGCCGGCGTGGTGACCGGTTTTGTCAGAACCGTAAACCCCGGACCCGCCTCGGTAATTCTGCGGGATTACAGCACGGACAAACCGGGTGCCGAGGCAAAGACAGTCACGCCGGAGTATGCTGCCGGCTCCCCCATGAACCGCGGCGCCGTCAATTATTTCGGAATGTTCAACATGTTCGGAGAGGTGAGCCTGTCAACCGGCTACAGCGCCGCCGATGCCCAGGCCCAGGCCCAGCTTATGGCCCAGGCCCGCATGCGCGCTTCGGTGAGCCGGAGCAACCGGATCAGAGGAGAAAGCAGCGTTGCCTGGATGCGGCCCGGATATTCAATTACCCTGTCCGGTAAAAACTACCTGCTTCTTTCAGTGAACTGCACCGGCAATTACTGCCGGAGCAACGACGATGTGGCCGCTGTGAGCCGCGCCGGCGACCTCGGCTTCACTTTCGACCTCAGCAGGGCGGATTACAGCAATACCTTTACCTGCCATCCCCTGGAAGCAGGCTCCTATGCCCCGGAACTAAGCACCCGGCGCCCTGTCGTGAACGGTCTGATGCACGCCGTCATAACCGCCCCCGCAGGTGTGGGCGGTTATGCTTCCGTGGACGGCCAAGGCCGCTACAAGGTGAAGTTCCCTTTTCCCGAAGCCGTGTATGACGCCGGCAACAACGAAGTGACAGGGGACGACGGCTACTCGGCGCCCGTACGCATGATGCAGGCCAACGCCGGCGCGGCGTCGGGCATACACTTCCCCCTGCGCAAGGATGCCGAAGTGCTGGTGGGCTTTACCGACGGCGACCCGGACAGGCCCTTCATCATAGGAGCCGCGCCGAATCCGGGCAACCCCAGCGTGATCACCGACGCGAACAACAAGGAAAACATCATCCGGACGGGCGCGCAGCACGAGCTGGTCATGCGGGACAACGCCGACCGGCAGGAAATGGAGCTGCTTACGGGCGCGGGGCATTCCCTGCTCTTCAAGGATGACGGGGACAAACGGGTCATACAGTTGCTTTCGTCCGACGGCGAAAACTGGTTGAAAATCGTTGAGGCGGAAAAATAATCATCAGGTTCGGCACAACCGGCAAAACGCTCCGCACTTCGCGGGCGGTTTGGAGCAATTTCGCATTGAAAACGCTCAGGCGGACGCCCGCCGCGAAGGCGCAAGCGCAATTTATTTGCGCGGGTAAGCGCCGAAGCGGGCGTAGTCTGATACCAATTTGCTTTCAGCAGAAAGCAAATTGGTATGGCGGAGGCGAAGCCGCCGCCCGCAAGTTTTTGAAAAATCAGGCTTTGCCTGCTTTTCAAAAACTTTGGCGTCTTGCATTCAAACTCGTTTGAATGCAACTTGGTATGAAGATAACTTGACGGGTAATCTCAAAATTGAAATGCTCTTAAGGAGAGACGAAATGGCAGATCGCGCAACGGGTGATACACGCTCCGGCACGGTAAGCGCAGCATTACAGGACGCTCAGGGGCAAGCTCCGGGCATCTATATAAGGTCGAGCGGAAAAGTCTCCGTTCAGTCGGATGGAGATCAGGAATGGCTGACCAAAGCCAAGACGAGTACGTTGACAATGGGAACGAAAGTAGCTTGGATGTTAGGCGCAACTGTCAGCGGCTACGCCGGGGCGAGAACGACACTCGTTGGAGGGGGGGACGCCACCGTCAAGGTCCTTGAGGATCTGACGGCAAAGCTCGCGGCCGACACGTCCCTTTTTTTGGGACCCAAGCTGGAAGCCGCGGGCACTGTAGGCAAGGTTTCCGCCGTGAAGAGTCTGGTCGACGCCTCCCGTAACCACACTTACGGCGATGCGGCAACGGTCGGCGCCAGTTCACAGAGCGTGGCGGCGCAACAAGTGGATGCCTCCGGCGATGACGTACACACCACCGGCAGCCGCACCGAAGTCGCAGGCAGCGTAAACAGGGCCGCAGGGGAACAAATCGAGTCGGTAGGCAGCTCTGTACTTAGTGCCGGAGACGTAGCGAATGTGGCGGGTTCGGTAAGCCTGGTCAGCGGCGTGGTGAATATTGTATAAGCCGGCCCGGCGCAATCCGCGCCCGGCGCCTGAATCTCCCGGGCGTGACAGCGGCATGCCGTTCGCAGAGACGCGCGGGACGGGTCTACACATGGTATCAACTGAGCCGAAGGACAATGAAAGTCTACAAGGACAATGACCACTGCGTGACCCTGCGCCCCTTTTCCCTGCGCGGGAAACGTTTTCTGATGGTCGGCGTGGGCCGGTACATCGGCCTTGACCCGGAGGGGGGCATCGGCCGGGTCCGCACGGAACAGGACTTCTGGAAGGAAGCGCCGGATGTCTTCGCAGCCTTGGGCCAGGCCCCGGTTTTGGACGAGGGACTGCCCAAGCCGGGGGGCGAAGTGCTTGTGGCCGGCTTCTGCCGGGCGCCCGGCAAAAAGCCTGTGCCGGCTCTGGAAGTCTCCTTCCGCGTGGGACAGACGGGCCGGCGGCTGGCCGTTTTCGGCGACAGGGAACGTCTGCCCGGGGGCGGCCTGTCCGACCCCATTCCCTTTACAGCGCTGCCCCTGACTTGGGACCGAGCCTTCGGCGGACCGGATTTTCCGGCCAATCCGCAGGGCCGGGGTCTGGGCGGCGGCAACAAAACCGCCCCGCAACTCCCCAACGTCGAAGACCCGGAAAACCTGGTCCTGCTTGACGGCGACAGGCCGGAACCGGCCTGCCCCTTTGCCGTGGATCCGGCCAATCCTGTGCGCCGCGCACTTTCCGGCACCTACGACAAGACATGGCAGGCAACGCGCCTGCCCTCCCTGCCCGACGATGTAGACCCGGAATTCTTTTACAGCGCCCAGCCCGCCCAGCGGCTCGCCGGACAAAACGCTTCGGATGCCCCGCCCTTTTTTCGGGGCGACGAGGACGTTGAAATCATCGGCATGTCCCATGCGCATCCCCGCATCAGCTCCCGCCTGCCCGGCGCCCGCATCCGGGCCTTCGTAACCGTGACCGCGAACTTCATCCCTTTCTCCCCGGCGCGCAATACCGCTGCGTGGGCGGAACAGGACAGCGGGAAAGCCGCCCTGCCTTACGCCAAGGACCTGAGCGAGCCGGGCATTTTTCGGGAAGTAAAACTGTATGCGGACACTGTCTGGCTGCTGCCCGACATCATGGGCGCGTTTACGTTGCGCCGGGGTCTGCTGCCGGTGGAAGACGACGAGATGGACGACATCCTGCGCGTCTTTGTCGTGACGGAAAATCCGCCGGAGGAGCCGCATTCTCCGGAATACTGGCTGGAAGAGCAAAAAAAACGCATCCGACCCGTGAACATCGACCTCGCGCCCTTTGCCGCGGCTCAGGCCAAAACGGCCAAACTGGTGAAAAAGGCGCGGGATTTGCCCAAACTCTTCGATAAACTCAAAAAAGACATGCTGGGTCAGAATCCGGCCATGCCCCGGAGTCTCGGAGACATCGCCCGTTCGGCCGCGCAGACGTTCTCCTCCGGCCGTGCGACCTTGGATACGCTGGAAAAACAGGTTTTGGACCAGCGGGAAAAGTTTGGGCATCTTATGAACTTTAACGACCTGCTGAAGATGTTTGCCGGCCGGCGGGCCGCTTTGGACGCTCAGGAAAAAGAACTCGGGAACGCCCTGCTCCAGGCCCGGGAAATGCTGGGAAAGCTTGCCGGCGAAACAGGGAAGCTCCATGATTCGGCAGTGAACATGATGCGGGAAGCCGACTTACCGCCGGACGCCGAAGACGCGGCCGTCCAGGCGAAAATCGGGAAGCTCCTGGGCATGCCGGACAACATTGCCGCGGACGGCCCGCCCTGCCTGCTCCCGAGCGGGAACGCCTGGCATGACAGAGGCTTCGCCCTGCTCGTCACGCTCGAACGCGACCTGCGCCGCAACGAGCCCCTGCAGTCCGGCCTGCAAAGTCTGGGCTTTGAGCGGGCGACCCTTGAGAACATCGCGCTCGGGCACAGCGCTGAAGCGCTCGAAGACACGCCCGAAGCCTGGGGGCTGGAGGCCGGTCCGGCCTTTGTCCTGCCGCCCGGCTTCTATGTGCCGCGCTTTGCCGGCAGGATGCTGACGGCCCTGCGCATCTACCCGTTCGTGCCGACCGGGGATGGCGAAGTTGTCGAAATGCGCGGTCCGGGCGTTGCGAACGCGGAGATCGTTCTCGTTCCGGGGTCCGACCCCGCCCCTCTCTTCCTGCCGGCCGCGCGTCCGGGCGGGGCCGTGTGCGTTGCCCCCGAGGATCTTTCGGCTTACCTCGCGGAGCAGGAGGCCGGGGACTTCTGCCATATAGCGGTTGCCCCGGACCCGGACGGACTGGGCAAGATCAGGGATTTGCCGCCCCTGTTGCCCGATGTTCCGGTCGAAAACGGCGGACTTCCGCTTGTGGTCATTCTGCCGCCCGGCGAGGCCGGGCGAAAGCTGTTCGCGCCCTGGTCCGCGGCCTTGCCCGCCGCCGTTCCCCTGTATCTTCCGGAAAACTGCCCGTCTGTTTTGTTCCTGGCGGAGCGCGGCCACAGGCTGCGCCGCCTGTTGCTGGATGTACTCCCGCCGGAAACGTCCGCGCTTCACGATTTCGATATTCCCATGCCGTCGGCGGACGGGCCGCCGAAGACCTTTACCATGAACCTGCCTTTGCCCGGCAGGGAAGAGATACAGGGCGCGATAGCCGGCCTGCTTCAGGAGGTCGTCGGCCGCCGCCTGGGCACGCCGGTTCCCGGTCTGGACGCGGTCCCGCAGCTCGGGGCGACGTTGTCGGATAATTTCCGCAAGGCCGGAGCGCCCGGGCAACTCATGGACATGGTGGAAGCCCGCATTGCGGACGCCCTGAAATCCACGCCGGCCTCCAGGTTTCCTTCCGTCCCGTCCGAACTGCCGTCCGTCGCGGACGCATTGGGCAAGGTCAAGGAAATTACGGCCGCCGTGAAAGCTTCCCTGCCCTCCGCCATGCCGCCGGAAACGCGCGGAAAATTGCTGCAATCCTTGGCCCTGATTGAAGAAAAATTGTCGCAAAACTTTGCCGGCGCGGGAGGAAAAGCGGACGGGGCGGACGAACTGCCGGCCGCGCCGGATAACACGACCGCCGCGGTGAGAGCCTCCATCGCCGCCGCAGGGCTGGACCCCGATATCCTGACGCCGCTCACCCGTGAACAGGTCCAGGAGATGCTGGCGGCAGGCCGGAGCCTGAAAGGCCGAAATTTGCAGGGAACCGATCTCTCCGGCCTGGATTTTTCCGGCGCATGCCTTGACCACGCCCTGTGCGGCAAAGCGATATTCCACGGCTGCCGCATGGACGGGACGGATTTCACCTTTGCCGTGGCCGGCGAAGCGGATTTCAGCGGAGCGAGCTTCCGCGGCGCCGTCTTCAGGCAGACCGTGCTGCATAAGGCCGTACTGCGCGATGCCGATTTCACTGCCGCCCGGATGGAGCTTCTCACTTTCAACGACTGTGATGCCGCGCGAGCCGTCTTTGTAGGGGTGGACATCTCTCTCGTCACGTTCAACAAGTGCGTGCTGGACGGGGCGTGTTTCGAACAGAGCGCGTTGCGCCTTTGCGCTTTCATCGAAGGGACGGCGCACGCGACTGACTTCCGCCGTTGCCGCGCCTTCAAGTGCCTGTTTCAGAAAACCGACCTGGCCGGCGCGCTGTTTCAGGAATCCGCGCTCAACGAATGTACGTTCAACGGGGTGCCCGCCGCCGGAGTTTCCTTCGCCGGGGCCGACCTGCGCAAATTTGCCGCGAACATGGAAACCGACCTTTCCGGGGCGGATTTCACAGGCGCGAATCTGCGGGAGGCGTCCCTGCGCCTGACCCGCCTGCCCGGCGCGGAGTTCTACCGCTCCGACCCGGAAAACGCCGTCTTCACGCAATGCGATCTTTCTCACGCGCGCATGGACGGCCTGCGCGGCGCCGGCTGCCGTTTCATCAAATGTGACCTGACCGGGACGGATATCTCCGGCACGGACCTTTACGGCGGCGCCCTGCGCAAGTGCCGCCTCGACGGCGCGGACCTTACAGGGGCAAACCTCTTTGCGGTCAACTTGCGCGGTCTCGTCATTGATCCCGATACGCGCTTCGACGGAACAAACCTCAAGCGCACTCTGCTGGACGGCAAAGAAAAAGAACTGCTCCGGCAGCAACGCGGCAAATCCTGAAACGCGCCTCACTATCCTCAAAAGATGGGTAAAATTTCCCCGCATATGACAAGATTTTTATACCTGTCGCATGGTTATTGAGTTTACATGTATACGGCGGCAATCAGGCAACCGCCGGACGAGCAGACGACACGCCCGTGAACCGCAGCGCAAGGAGAACGATGATGCCCGTACCCATCCTCAGCAAAGAAGCGCTTATACCCGGCCGCACCAGCAGACTGGTGCTGCATGCTCCGCACATCGCGGCCCGCGCTTTGCCCGGCAACTTCGTCATCCTGCGTCTGGACGAGCGCGGCGAACGCATCCCGCTGACCATTGCCGACACGGACCCGGAAGCCGGAACCGTCACCATCGTCTATCTGGTCATGGGCAAGACCACGGCGGCACTCGAACAACTGTCGACCGGCGGAAGCATCCTCGACCTGTGCGGTCCCCTGGGCAGGCCGACGCACATCGTCAAAACCGGCACGGTCGTCTGTCTGGGCGGAGGCACGGGCATCGCCGCCATGCACCACATCGCCAAGGGACACCACAGGGCCGGCAACCATGTGATCAGCGTCATCGGCGCCCGCAGCAGGGATCTGCTCCTGTATCACAGCGAACTGTCCGCATTCTGCCCGGAAGTTGCCGTGAGTACCGACGACGGCAGCTTCGGCCGCAAGGGCATTGTCACCGACCTTCTGCGGGAACTCCTGCAGCAGCGCGACGATGTGCGCGAAGTCATCGCCGTAGGCCCCGTGCCCATGATGGAAGCCGTGGTCGAGACCGTCCGGCCCTTCGGCGTGCCGACCACCGTCAGTCTGAACTCCATCATGGTGGACGGCATCGGCATGTGCGGCGCCTGCCGGGTAAGCGTCGGCGGAACGACGAAATTCACCTGCGTGGACGGTCCCGAATTCGACGGCTTCCAGGTGGATTTCGCTGAACTGCGCCGTCGTCTGGCCGCCTTCAAGGACATGGAAAAGCTTTCCTACGACAGGTACTGTACCTGTCTCGGCGATACGCCGCCGAAGAAAGAAAAACCCCGGAGCATACGCGTTCCCATGCCCTGCCGGCCGGCGGCCGAGCGCGTGAAAGATTTCGGCGAAGTGGCTCAGGGCTATTCCCCCGGTCTGGCCGCGCAGGAGGCGGGACGCTGCCTGCAGTGCAAAAAACCCGCCTGCGTTGCCGGCTGTCCCGTGGAAGTCCCTATCCCGCAGTTCATCAAGGCCGTTGCCGACGGCAGGCCCGCGGAAGCCTATGAGCTGATCAAGCGCGCCAACAGCCTGCCGGCCGTCTGCGGCCGCGTGTGCCCGCAGGAAAGCCAGTGCGAAGGCCGCTGCATCCTGAACGCCAAGGGGAACCCCATTGCCGTGGGACGCCTGGAACGCTATGCGGCCGACGCCTGGCTGGCCTCCTCGGCCTGCCGCGAGCTGCTGCGCGGCGGACAGCGCGAATTTGCGGAAGACGCTCTCAAGGTTGCCTGTATCGGCTCCGGCCCGGCTTCGCTCACCGCTGCCGGCTATCTGGCGGGCAGGGGCGTTGCCGTAACTGTTTTTGAAGCCCTGCATGAGCCGGGCGGTGTGCTCGTCTACGGCATTCCGGAATTCCGCCTGCCGAAAAAGGACGTCGTGGCCGTGGAACTGGATGTTCTCAAGCGCGCGGGAGTGCGTTTTCTCACCAATCAGGTCGGCGGCAGGAGTTTTACGGTCGCCGGGCTTTTTGAGCAGGGGTTCCGGGCCGTTTTCATAGGCGTGGGCGCGGGACTGCCCTCTTTCCTGAACGTGCCGGGGGAAAACCTTATCGGCGTTTTTTCGGCCAACGAGTATCTGACGCGCGCCAACCTCGGCCGGGCTTACGCTTTCCCGAACTACGACACCCCTCCTTTCAACGGCAGGCAGGTGACGGTGTTCGGCGGCGGCAACGTGGCCATGGACGCGGCGCGCACGGCTTTGCGCATGGGCGCGGAAAAGGTGGACATCGTCTACCGGCGGACCACGGCAGAACTGCCCGCCCGTCACGAGGAGGTCGAGCATGCCGTTGAGGAAGGCGTTGCCTTTACCATGCTCAGCGCCCCCCTGCGCTTCCTCGGCGATGCCGGCGGCAGGCTGGAAGCCGTGGAACTGCAACGCATGCAGCTCGGCGACCCGGACGCCTCCGGCCGGCGCAGTCCCGTGCCCGTCGCCGGAGACATTTTCACCCTGCGCACGGATCTGGCGATCATCGCGGTCGGCACGGGCGCCAACCCTGTACTGACGGAATCAGTGCCGGGTTTGAAGCTCAACAGGCGCGGGTACATTGAAACCGATGCGAACGGCGAAACGTCCATTCCCGACGTCTTCGCCGGCGGCGACATCGTGTCGGGAGCGGCAACGGTCATCCTGGCCATGGGGGCCGGACTCTCGGCGGCCAAGGTCATAGCCGGCCGCCTCGGCGTGTGACGTCCGGGCTTTGCCGTGCAACTGCGGGGAACAACCATACTGGCGCTGAGACACGGCGGAGAAGTCGCCGTGGCCGGTGACGGACAGGTGACCATGGGGCAGGCGGTGATCATGAAACACCGCGCCAAAAAGGTGCGCCGCCTGTACAAAGGGAGTGTGCTGGCCGGGTTTGCCGGTTCCACGGCCGACGCCTTTACCCTTTTTGAACGTTTTGAGGTCAAACTCGAAGAATACAACGGCAGCCTGTTGCGCGCGGCCGTCGAACTGGCCAAGGACTGGCGCAAGGACAAATACCTGCGCCGCCTTGAAGCCATGCTGCTCACCGCCGATATCGACAATATTCTGGTGCTTTCCGGCACGGGCGACGTCATTGAGCCCGACTGCGGGATTGCCGCCATAGGCAGCGGAGGCCCCTACGCCCTGGCGGCGGCCCGCGCGCTGACGCGCAGGGCGGAAAGCCTGAGCGCGCGGGAAATCGCCGCAACGGCCATGAGCGTTGCCGCGGAAATCTGTGTGTACACCAACGATGCGCTGACAGTGGAAACCTTGCCGGAAAACACGAAATAAGTTGTGAACGGCAGTCCCGAAAAGCTGCGCAGCGGCTGTAAAATCAACCTTTGGCTGCGCGTGGGCGCAGTGCGGGCCTGCGGACTGCACGAACTGAGCAGTTTCATGCTCCCGCTCGCCGAACCGCATGACGAAATCGCGGTACAGGCGGCGCGCCGGCGACCCGAAGGCTCCGTTACGACGCGTTTCCTTGCCGCCTCCGGGCAGCCGGTTCCGGACATAGACACGGAAAACAATACCCTGATCCGCGCCTGCGCCCGCTTTGCCGAGTACACCGGTTTCGCTCCGGCCCTGGACATCACGGTACGCAAGGGGGTGCCGCACGGCGCCGGCCTCGGCGGAGGCAGCGCCGATGCCGCGGCCCTGCTCCGCTTTCTTCGCCGGAAAGCCTCGCGCGCGGTATGCGCCGACGCGCTCCGCGAGGCAGAGACCTTTGTACGCCTTGCGACGCAAACCGGTTCGGACGTCCCTTTCTTTCTGCGCAATGCGCCTGCGCGCGTTTCCGGTGTCGGGGAGATCGTCGAAGTCGCTCCCAACCCCTTTCCATCCTTTTTTCTGCTGCTGCTCTGTCCCGACCTGCGCATATCCACCGCTTGGGCCTTCACTGAACTGGACCGCCGGAGAGGCCCCGGCGTTTTGCCGGAAGCAGGTTACGGACCGCCGCGCCGGGAAACGCCTTCGGATTGCGCGCAACGCAGCGCCGACCTGCAACACGACACCGACCCGCAAAACAGCGCCGCCGCGCCCGGTTTGTCAACGCTTTCCGCCGCTTCAGCATCTCCTTACGTCAACGATTTTGAGGACATCGTCTTCGCGCGTTACCCGGAACTCGGCCGATACCGGGCCGGCCTGGAATCCTTCGGCGCGGTGCAGGCGCGCATGAGCGGCACGGGGGCCGCGCTTTTCGGCCTTTTCCGCGCACGGAAAAACGCGGCGGAGGCAGCGCGGGCACTTGCCGGCAGCGGCTGCAGCGTGTATATGCAGCAACTGCCCCGCTCGGGGCAAGCGGGCAAGCCCTCCATCGAGGGCAGACGCGCCGCAGGGGTGTAGCCAAGCGGTAAGGCAACGGGTTTTGGTCCCGTCATTCGAGGGTTCGAATCCTTCCACCCCTGCCAGGGCTTCCCCGCCTGAGGCGCGCTTCGGGCAGGACTCCGTTCAAGCGCCGCGCGGGCCGCCTTATCGCTCAACCGTCGAGCCGGGCGCCTTACCGTTCAACCGGCGAACCGGCCGCTTTACCGTTCAATCGGCGCGCCGGCCGATACCGATATACCGAAACCGATATACAGAAACCGATATACAGAAACCGCCATGACCCTCGTCCATAATCACCCCGGCGCTTTCTTCGGCCGGAGCACGCCGGAGGAACTGACCGACACTTTCGGCAGCCCTCTTTACGTCTACAATGAAAGCATACTCCGGGCACGGTGCCGGGCGCTGCAGGCGCTGTCCGCCGACCCCGGCTTCCGTGTCTGTTACTCCACCAAGGCCAACGGCAACCCGCACCTGTTGCGCATCATCCGCGAAGAAGGGCCGGCAGCCGACGCCATGAGTCCCGGCGAGCTTGCCGTCCTGCGCCGCGCGGGCTTTCCGCGCAAGGACATCTGCTATGTCTGCAACAATGTCTCCCGCGAGGAATTGGCCCTGGCCTGCCGTGAAGCCGATCACGTCAGCGTGGACTCCGTTTCGCAGGTGGAAAGCTTCGGGCAGGTGAACCCCGGCGGGGAAATCATGATCCGCGTCAACCCCGGCATCGGCGCGGGGCACCACGCCAAGGTCGTCACTGCCGGCAAAAACACGAAATTCGGCATTGTGCCCGACGACTTCGACGCCGTACACGACGTGCTGGGCAAATACCGGCTCACGCTGATCGGCCTCAACCAGCATGTCGGCTCCCTGTTTATGGATCCCAAACCTTACCTTGACGCGGCCGCGTGGCTTCTGAGGACCGCGGAACGCTTTCCGGGCATCAGGCTGATAGACTTCGGCGGGGGCTTCGGCGTCCCCTACCGCCGGCGTGAAGGGGAAAAGGCTCTGGATATGCGCGCGTTCGGCGAAAAATTTGATGCGCTGCTCGGCGCGTTTCGCTCCCGCACGGGCTATGCGGGCGCGTTCCTGATTGAGCCGGGGCGTTATGTGACGGCGGAATGCTCCGTGCTCCTGGGCCGCGTGCATGCGGTCAAGAACAACGGCCCCGTGCGCTATGTGGGTACGGACATCGGTTTCAACGTGCTTGCCCGCCCCGTGCTGTACAACGCTTTCCATGACCTTGTCGTGTACGGCAGGCAAAGCGGCGATGCGGCCGCGTTCGGCCGGGAGCGGCACGGAGCGGACCCCGGACCCGCGGATGGATACGCCTCGCAACGTCCGCTCATGACCCAGACTGTAGTCGGCAACATCTGCGAAACCGGCGACGTTCTGGCCGGCGACCGGGAACTGCCGGAAGCCGCCGTCGGCGACATTATCGGCGTCCTTGACGCCGGAGCTTACGGGCACGCCATGAGTTCCAACTACAACCAGCGTCTGCGTCCGGCCGAAGTGCTCATCGCCGCCGACGGAAACGTCAGGCTTATCCGCCGCAGGGACACCGAGGAAGACCTGCTTGCGGCCTACCCGGAATAAAGGAAATAAAGCCTGGGCGGCGCGTCCGGATATCGCGGAATTGATCATGCCTGTATCATCTCTCATCGCTCCGGCGCGGTACCGTCCGGCCCTCCTGGCGCAGGCGAAAGCTGCGGACCTCCGATTTCTCACGCGCAGCGACGGTGACGCGCCTGATGGAAACTACGCACCCCGATTTTCTGCTGTGCAACTATCGCTTTGAGCTCCCCGCGCAGCGTATAGCCCAGGCGCCGGCGTTCCGGCGCGCGGACGCGCGTCTCATGGTGCTGGATCGTTGCCGCGATGCGCTCGCCGACGGCCGTTTTTCGGATCTTGCGGAGTATCTGCCGAAAAACTGCCTGCTGGTCGCCAACAATTCCAGAGTGGTTCCGGCGCGTCTTTTCGGGCGCAGACCCGGAGGCGGCGCTTTGGAAATGCTGTTGCTCACCCCGCCGCCGCTGCTTGTCGCAGGCGCGGCATCGTCACTTTCAGGGGTATGGTCGGCCGAAGCGGAATCCCTCATGCGTCCCGCAGCGAAACTACACCCCGGCGACATCTGCCCCTTTGCTCCGGAACTGGAAGCCGAGGTGCTGGAGCGTGGACCGGCGGGGCGTTGCCGGGTCAGTTTGCGCTGGCGGGGCGTTTTGCAGGAACTTTTGGAACGCCTGGGCTGCCTGCCGCTGCCTCCGTATATTCGCCGCCCCCGGCCGGGGGCGCCGGACGCGGACGTCCTGCGGAAAGGCATGCCGGGCTCTGCCGGGCGCCGGCCGGGAGCCTCCATAAAGGGAGAGGCTTCACGCCGTAAAGTCATCTCTGATGCGGAACGTTACCAGACTGTTTACGCGCGACGGGATAAGGCCGGGTCGGTTGCCGCCCCCACGGCCGGGCTGCATTTTACGGTCGAACTGCGTGACCGTTTGCGGGCTTCGGGCCGGGAATGGGCGGAGCTTACTCTCTATGTCGGTTACGGCACCTTCAGTCCCGTCCGCTGCCGGGATATCCGGGAGCATGTAATGCACCGGGAGCACGCGGAAGTTCCCGCCGGGACGGCGGCCGCCCTGCAGGCGGCCGCCGCGGCCGGCCGGCCGATCATCGCCGTCGGCACGACCACGGCCCGCGTTCTGGAAGCCGTTTTCGCCGCGCAGAATCCAGCAGCGGCCGGTCTTCCGGCGTCCGACAACGCGCCCGTCCGGCAGAACCCGGCGGCATACCGCAGGGAACGCGACGAACGGCTGCGCGCGAGACGGCAGGCCGTCTTCAGCCCCTTTGCCGGAGACGTGAATATTTTTCTCTATCCCGGCAAAGATCTTAATGTCGTGGACGGGCTGATCACCAATTTTCATTTGCCGGAATCGACGCTTCTGCTCCTGGTATCGGCTATGGCCGGGCGTGAGCGCATCTTGGCGGCATACAGGGAGGCCCTTGTCCGCGGCTTCAATTTTTTTTCCTACGGTGATGCCATGCTGATTTTGTAATGCCGCGCCCGGAGCAAAATAGGGAGAGTATCTCCAGGGAAACGCTGCTTATACCAAGTTTCCCCATCCCTCGCGTGCGGATCTTCAGAACTCCTTACCGTTTAAAAAAGCGCCGACAGCCTCATAGGTTTCCGCGCAGGTATCGGACACGAGATCTTCCATGCAGAGGTAGGCGTGGATCATGTTGTCGAAGTGGAGCTGCCGCGCCTTGACTCCGACCTCCTGCACCTTGCGGCAGTACGCGGCGCCTTCATCCCGCAGCGGACAGAAGCCGGCCGTGACCACAAGCGTCTCCGGCAACTTGTCGGTAAATTCCCCGAACAGGGGAGAAACATCCCTGCGGTTGACGCCGCGCGGAAAATAGTTGTCCATATACCAGACGACTTTTGCCGTCTGCAGCATGTAGCCGTCGGCATTTTCCTCAACGCTCGGCAGGCTCAGGGTATAGTCCAGGCTGGGGTAAATCAGCACCTGACGCTTTATCCGTCTGCCCGTCTCAAACTGCATCAGTCTGCCGACAGAGGCGCACAGGGCACCTCCTGCCGAGTCACCCGCGATGGACAATTCGTTCCTGAAGCGTACCCTGCGCTCGGCCAACAGATCGGTAACGGTGCGCACGACGCCGAGGGCATCGTCCACTCCGGCCGGGTAAGGATTTTCCGGGGCCAGCCTGTAATCAGCGGATACGACGATATGCTGCGCCGCCGCCGCCAGCTTGCGGCAGATCGGGTCGTAAACCGTCACGCTGCCGCACATGTGACCGCCGCCGTGGAAGAACACCAGCACGGGCAGTTCCTCGGCGGGGTCGGGATGATAGATGCGCAAAGGCACACTGAAAGCGCCTGTTGGGGCCAAATCATCCCGTACTTCGGCAATCTCGGGGATTTTCGTGACGTAGCGCGCGGTCAGCCGGGCCAGGAACTCGCGGGTGTTGGTAGGAGTCTGCCTGAAGCCCATGGCGGCCAGATAAGCAGCCCTGGCGTTAAAATCGCGCAACCAGGGCCGCAGTGCGGGATGTAGTTTCTTTTTCATCAAAATTTCCGGGAGTTTTTACCTATGGATAGAGACAATCATTGTAACATTTATAGCTTACACGTTTTCCCGAGCTGTGTCGAGATGTTGAGATGTTGAGAAGCATTCAGGCAACATGCTGATTTTATAATATTTTTGTGCTGAAAATCTATCCGTTGCCGTCCACTCTCAAATTTTAGCTGCGTCAGCCCTGTTATGGAGGCCTCCCGCGATCCACCACGCAAAAAAATGGAAAACCTCGTTGTGTTTGTTAAAACAAACAGATAGGATGAGTTTGTGAACGCCATTCTATCAGCAACGAGGTGAACACAGTATGCCGAAGAACCTGCTTCCTTACAAGTACATGGAAGAAACAAAACAGGGCAGACGCATCTAAATTTCGTTGCGGCGCAACATAGCAGCTGTTTGGGGCCGTCAAGACGGCGGACTTTCCGCGGTGCCCGGCGAGGACGCTTTCTTGCCGTAGTAGGAAAAATT
>JAISMY010000058.1 GCA_031276485.1 Desulfovibrio sp.
CAAACGCGAAAAGGCGCGCTGCTCCTTGGGGAGAGCGCGCGCTTATGTGTGTGTGTGTGTGTGTGTGTGTGTGTGTGTGTGTGTGTGTGTGTGTGTGTGTGTGTGTGTGTGTGAAAAAAACAGGCCGAAAGTGTGACTTTCAGTCCGTTCGCTTGAATTTTTCTTACAAATGCTTCTGTACGCCGACATACTACACCTCCCGGTGTAATTGCGGTATCGCCTCCATCAAGCTCTTTGCACCGAAGCCGCCGTTATTTCGACTGCCCTGACTACCTTTTCGGCAGTCCATATTTTTCCTTAATGTCCGTAGGCTAGCAGGCAGGAAAAAAATTCACAAGGCTTTTTACAAATGCAATACTGCAAGAAATATGCCGCTCGACAAGCACTGTGTCCCGGATTGCCTGCGCGTATGCGCGCGGGCAGACACAGCAGAAGGTCCGGAGGTGACGCCTGCCCGGAGCCGATGCGGAAACCCGCCCACATGAGCAGGTTTCCGTACAGCAACAGGCAGATCAGAGCGGTCAGGCCCATCGGCGGCAGGGACGCAAGGTTGATACGCACGGACAGCTTTTTCGCCTGCTCTGCCACGCTTTCAGCAAGCCGGCCCTGCACGGCGGCGACTTCTTTGTCGGCGGCGGCGGAAATTCCTTTGAAAATGTCCGCCGAGCCCCGGCGATTTTCGCGGGCGGTTCCTCATAAGGGAATCTCTTAAAACTACCTGATTACGTACTACATTCAGCTACTTTCGAGCAGGCGCACAGGGAAAGGTCATTCTGAGCGAAGCGAAGAATCCATCTTTATGCCTTTCGAAGCCGGGAAGATAGATTCTTCGCTTCGCTCAGAATGACGTAGAGGTGTAGGCTCACTCATCTCTCCCTGAAATAGAACAGGTTTTCGAGGTGTTCAGAACTCTTTGGTTTCAAAAAGAAGATCTGTTTTTCAGATTGAGGAAGAGTGGCTGAACATGGTACGTAATCAGGAATTTTTATCCGGAAACGGAACCAGCCGAGCTTGCTGCACGCTCGGCGGCATTGATTTTTTCAATGGCCGCCTCGTATTCAAAGGCTGTAATACCGCGCTCAATCTCCCCAATAAGCTCTTTTTGTTCGCTGTTGAGGTGCATCAGCGTGTATTTTTGCAGCAGAAAGTTCACGGTTTGTATATCCATTTCCTGCAGCGCCTTTTTCAATACATCAAATTCAAAGGCACGGATGTCAAGTTTTTCGTGTACCGTATCCTGTTGCTCTTGCTCCAACTGCAAAGCCTGCTGTATTTTAGGGAGCAGAGCGCCGAGATTTTCGATAAAATGGGCGGTGTTGTCCAACAAAAAGGCCGTATCGCCCCTGCGGGCCGCGCTTTCTAGTTTTGCCGCCAGATGCGCCGTCTGTAGAGCGCCTGTCGTGCGGCACGTCCCTTTAAGAGCATGGACCAGGATAGTGTAATTTTTTATGTCGCCGTTTTCCAGGCTGTCTAAAATTTCGCGTATCTTAAGTCGGCCGTCACGGCAGAACTCAGCCAGGATTTCCCGGTAGATCTGGGGGTTTTCTCCCGCATTCAGCAAGCCGGCGCGGAAGTTTATGCCTTCTATTTCCTTGAGCATGACAGAGCCTTTTGACCGGGTTTCCCGCATCGGCCTATACACCTGCTTTTCTAGCGGCACCCATTTTCTGAGCATATCAGCCAGTTTGTTCATCCTGACGGGCTTGGGAAGAAAATCGTTCATGCCGGCGGCTAGAAAAATTTCTCTCTGCCCGGACACCGCATTGGCCGTCAGGGCGATGATGACCGCATCGCGGCAGTTTTCGTTCTCTTCAGCGGCCTGCCGGATGGCCGCCGTGGCTTCCACGCCGTCCATGCCGGGCATCATGTGATCCATGAACACAATATCATAGCGGTTTTCCATGACCAGTTGCACGGCTTCCCGCCCGTTCGCGCATGTATCCGCCCGGATGTCGTAGTGGCCGATAAATTCTTTGGCGACCATGAGGTTGGCATAGACGTCGTCCACAATGAGAACTCTGGCTGTGGGGGCGGAAAATTCCATCGCAGCCTCGACATCGGCCGCGCTGCGCCCGGCTTTGCCGTTCAGAATATCGGCAACCGTTACCGAGTACGGTGGGGAAACAAGGGATTCCGCATTTCGGGGCACGCTTTCACCTAGCTTGCCGACCACAACGAAACGAGGTTTACAGGCTCCGGACGCGGTGGGTGGAATGCAGAGCCGCGCCTGTCCGGGGGTGAGAAAGACGTAATCATAATCATTATTTTGCAGACTTCCTGAAAATTCTTTCACTCCGGACGCCTTGGCAATGTTTGCCGCTCCGAGGTCATGAAGCGCCAGTTCCAGTGATATCATATCAATGGAATTGTCGGAAAACATCAGTATCCGCATTTGCGAAGCTGCCTCAACATGCGCTGTCGGCACCTTATCACTAAAGTACTGACGCACTGTAGCTGTGAAAGTAGAGCCTTTTTTATACTTACTTTTTACTGTTATATAACCATCCATCATAGTACACAGGTTCCACGTTATAGCTAAACCAAGTCCAGTACCTTCAATATGTATATGTTCTTTTGATGTACTTCTTTTGAAATCGTCAAAAATAAACTTTATATCCTTTTCACTGATACCAACTCCTGTATCCATAACCTGAATAGACAGCAGAATGCTATCTGAAGAAAATTCTTCGATACCGATATTAAGTTGTATAAAGCCTTTTTCTGTATATTTTATAGCATTCGATAGGAGGTTATAAAAAATTTGCCGGACTCTTACTTCGTCACCATATAATACACTAGGAATTTCTGGATTGACGCGTACGATAAAACGGACATCGTGCTTTTCAAGCAAGGGGATACGTACCATATTGATGGTATCGTTGAGCAGGCTGGAAAAATGGTATTCGTATTTTTCCAGTGCAAAACTTCCGGATTCTATTTTTGAAAAGTCGAGAATATCGCTGATTATCGCCAGCAGTGAATTGCCTGCCTGACCTATGATGGTTGTGTATTCCCGCATTTCCTGAGAAATATGTTTGCGGGACAGCAGCTCGGTAAAACCGAGAATGGAGTTCAGAGGAGTGCGTATTTCATGGCTCATGCGGGCGAGGAAGAGTGTTTTAGTCTTGTTTTCGGAGTCGGAGCGATATTTTTCCGCGCTCAGGCGGAGGATGAAGTAGGCGGTGACCAAAAAAGTCGCGATGCCTCCGAAGAGCAGGATGAGGGCCGTCATTGAGATGTCGCGGCGGTAGACTTGTTCGGCCGTCAAAAAACCCACGTGCCAGTCGTAGGAGGTTTTCTGCAAAAAGAACATGCTCCTGACGCCGGATGCATCGGTCAAGGTGACGGGCATCTGTACCGCGGCGCCGCTTTGCAGTTTTTCTACAAGCTTGGCATAATCGTCGTTTAATGTCTGCAATCTGCGCCCAAGCAGCCGTCTGTCGCGATGGGCCAGGATGGTGTAGTCTGCGGCTGTCAGCGTGATGAAACCGCCGTCTGTTTCCTGGTAAATGCTGTTGAAGAAAGCCGCGACAGGGACGGCAAAAGCGGCCGCGCCGCGTACGCGCCCGGACGAGTCGCGCACGGCCTGCGAGATGAAAAAGGTTAGCTTGCCTGTTTGCGGACACAAAATGGGGTCGGCAAGAATGGTTTTGCCGGGCTCAAGAACGGCGCGCATATACCAAGGTTGCCGGGCGGCAGGCAAATTGAGGAGATTCCGGGAGCAGGCCGAAGCCGGGTGCGTGAAGTCTTCCCCGTCGATATATGCTGTAAAATCAAAAGGTTGTATTGGGTTGTCGATGTCGTCGCGCGCGGCTTTCTCGTGTATCTTGAAGACCAGCGCGCGGATATTATCAATGGATGCGTTTTGTTCCAGACGTTCGCTTAAAATCAGCACAATAACGCCGAGTTCGTACGTCAGGGTTTGCATGCGCGCGGCAAGCGCCCGTTTGGCCACGTTGAGCGTCGCATACACTTCTCTGTCCCTATGCGTCATGATGTTGCCGCTTATTATGTAATAACTGTACGCAACGCTCAGAATGGTCAGAACAAGCAGCAGGATTAGTTTGAAACGGGCAATGTACAGCAGTTGTTTGAAGGTCATAGGCAGCCGTTTACTGCGGGAGGAAGTTTCCCGCGCCGTTGCGGAACATGTATGTGCGTTCGCCGTTCGCTACTGCGGACGAAAACTTTCCGCAGATCTGAGGAAAATCTCAGTGAGTTCCGGGTCGAATTGTTTGCCTTTTTGCTCGCTGATGATGCGCAGGGCTTGTACATGAGTGAAGGGTTGCTTGTAAGGGCGTTGTGAGACAAGGGCATCGTAGACATCGGCAAAGGCCATCATGCGTCCTTGCAGGGGGATTTCCTTGTTTTTCATTCCCTGAGGGTAGCCGTTGCCGTCCCATCGCTCGTGATGGGTGGCAGCCATAATCTTGGCGTGTTCCAGAAAATCGCTGCCTTCGACCTGTTCCTGAAGTTTGGCAATGATTTGCGCGCCCACGCTTGCGTGCTTTTTCATTTCCTCGCGCTCGTCAACGGTTAAAGGCCCGGGCTTGAGCAGAATAACGTCCGGGGTGCTTATTTTTCCGATGTCGTGCAGTTGTGAGGATTGCAGAAACATGGTAATATCCCATTCGTGCAGCATCTCTGCATACGTTCCCTCCTGCGATATATTGTCGATAAGCGAGGAAAGTATTTTTGTAGTGCGTGTCACATGGCCGCCGGTGGTGTAATCCCTGAATTCCACGACATCACCTATCATGCGCACAATAGCCGCCTGCAGGTTGATGATGGTTGCGGTTTTTTTACGAACCAGCACATTCAGGCTTTCATTCATCTCCCGGAGTTCCCTTTTCTGCTGTTCCAGAAGCAAATGTATGCTCAGGCGTTTTTTCAGCAGATGAGGAGTAAACGGTTTGCTCATGTAATCCACCGCGCCCAGGGACAGACCTGTCAGCTCGCTTTCTCTGTCCGCCTGCGCGGTGAGAAAAATAACCGGGATCTCCGCGGTGTTTTCGTCTTTTTTCAGAATTTGGAGGACTTCATATCCGTTCTGGTCGGGCATCATAACGTCGAGCAGGATCAGATCGGGCAGTACCGGGCTTTGGGCCAACAGCGCGAAGAGCTTGGACCCGCCGGGCAGGGTAACTACGTCGTACTCGTCCATAAGCGCGTTTCTGGCCGCTTTCAGGATAATGGTGCTGTCGTCGACAACGGCGATGATTTTGCGCTTACCGGGCATACTTTCCCCCTTTCCGGGCTACGCTAAACAATACCCCTTATGCCGGGCGCCTCCGGGCAATGTTCGTATGTCTTCATTTCAAAAGCCGGGTTGTTGATTCTATGAATCTATGAATGCCTACCGGTAATGTCAAGCGCTTTTTTCATAAAGTTATCTTCCGCGGACAAAAACATACCTGTCATATCTGCCTCTGCAGCGGTCTGACGGCCGGTGTCATATTCGCGGCAGCCGCGTTCTGTTTTTCGCCATACGGCCATGTATTCCTGGTTGCCGCAGGCGCCTTTTACGGCCGACGGGACAATGCCCAGAAGCCGCATGCCCAGCGTGTCGCGGACAAAAGCCGATACTTTGTCGACGGCGGCGTCGCGCACGGAAGGGTCGCGCACAACGCCGCGCACCGTTGCGCCCGGCTCCGCCTCAAATTGCGGCTTGATCAGGGCGGCCAGCAGGCCGTTGCTTTTCAAACGCCGCGTACACGGGCCGAGTACCAGAGTCAGGGAAATGAAGGACAGGTCTGCCGTGACCATGTCCAGATCCTCCGGCACCAGGGAGGCGTCCGCCAGGCGCAGGTTGACGCCTTCCAGGGGGATGACGCGCGCGTCGGACCGCAGGCGTTCGTGCAACCGGTTCCTGCCGACATCGGCGGCATAAACTCTGGCCGCGCCGCGCTGCAGGAGGCAGTCCGTAAAGCCTCCGGTCGAGGCCCCGGCATCAAGGACGACGAACCCCGCAACGTCAAGGGAAAAATGTTCAACGGCCGTCAGGAGCTTGTATGCGCCGCGCCCGACAAAACGCTCCACCGGCGTGACCGCGAAGCGCATATCGGGCGGGAACAGCCTGCCCGGCTTGTCCACCGGCATTCCGGGCGGACGCTGCGCGGGCGGCAGCAGGCTGCCGGGCTTATCCGCTGGAGTCCCGGCCGGGTCCTGTATGATGCGGACCCTGCCGGCCATGATCAGGCGTTTGGCCTGCTCCCGGCTGTCGGCAAGCCCCTGTTCATGGAGGAGCTGGTCTGCACGAATTTTTTTACGCATATTCCGGGTACACCGTCCGGCGCGTGTTCTTCGGGAAAGGCGATTTCCAGCACCTCGTCAAGCCCGTCGACGGGGTGGACCTTGATTTGAGCGAGCAGCTCTCCGGGGATTTCTTCGAGATCCTTGTTGTTCTGCTTGGGGATGATGACATCCGGTATGCCCCAGGCCACGGCGGCCAGTATCTTTTCCTTGATGCCTCCGACCGGAAGCACCCGGCCGCGCAAGGTAATTTCACCCGTCATGCACAGCCCCGCGCGCACCGGGGTCGCGCTCAGGGCGGAGATCAGGGCCGTTGCCATGGTCACGCCCGCCGACGGGCCGTCCTTGGGCGTTGCTCCGGCCGGCACATGCACATGCAGATCCATCCTGTTGCTGAACTTGGGGTCAATGCCGAGCCTTGCGGCATTGCTGCGGGCATAGGTGACGGCGGCGCGGGCGCTTTCCTTCATCACGTCGCCGAGTTGTCCGGTCAGGGTCAGCGCGCCCTTGCCCTGCATGGTGGAGACTTCCACATTGAGCACCTCGCCGCCGTGCGGCGTCCAGGCCAGACCAAGGGCCAGCCCCGCTACGGTGTTCTTCTCCGGGCCGTCGTCGAGAAATCGCGGCGCGCCTAGAAGTTCCTTCAGTGCCGCTGTGCCGACCGTGAAACATTTTTTCATGCCCTCGGCCTTTTTGCGGGCTATCTTGCGGCACACCGCGCCGATTTCGCGCTCCAGATTCCTGACGCCGGCCTCGCGGGTGTAGCCTTTGATGATGCTTTCCGGCACGCCTTTTTCAAAACGGAAGTCCTTGCCGCGCAGCCCGTTTTCCGAGGCTTGCCGCCGGATCAGATAGCGTTCGGCTATGCCGATTTTTTCCTGCATCGTGTACCCGGGTATGCGGATAATCTCCATGCGGTCGCGCAACGGCGAGGGTATGCTTTCCAGGTGGTTGGCCGTGCAGATGAACATGACTTTGGACAAATCAAACGGCACGTTGAGAAAATGGTCGCTGAAGCTGTTGTTCTGCTCGGGGTCCAGCACCTCCAGAAGCGCAGAGGACGGATCGCCCCTGTAGTCCGTGCCGATCTTGTCCACTTCATCAAGCATCATGACGGGGTTGCGCGTTCCCGCCTGCTTGATGCATTGGATGATGCGGCCCGGAAGCGCGCCGACATAGGTGCGCCTGTGTCCGCGTATCTCGGCCTCATCCCGCATGCCGCCCAGAGACATGCGCTGAAAGCGTCTGCCCATGGCCCGCGCTATGGAACGGCCCAGTGAGGTCTTGCCGACGCCGGGCGGGCCGACAAAGCACAGAATGGGACTTTTGGACTTGGGATTGAGCTTGCGCACGGACAGAAATTCCAGAATGCGCTCCTTGACTTTTTCCAGGCCGTAGTGGTCGTCATCCAGTATTTTCGCGGCTTTGACGATATTCAGGCGGTCGCGCGAAGTCACCGACCAGGGAAGTTCCGAGAGCCATTCCAGATAGTTGCGCAGTACGCCTGCTTCCGAGGATTCCGAGTGCATAGCCGCAAGCCGCTTGAGTTGCTTGTCGGCCTCCTTGCGCACCTCTTCCGGCAGCCCGGCTTTTTCAATCGCTTCGGTCAACTCCGAGATGTCGTTGTCGTCGCTTGCGGCATTCTCTCCCAGTTCTTTACGGATGGCCTTGATTTGCTCACGCAGGTAAAAGTCCCGCTGGGCTTTGTCCATGCCTTCCCTGGCTGTTTCCTGAATATGCGCCTGCATGGAAGCCACTTCCGCTTCCTTGGTCAGGTATTCGTTCACCAGTTTGAGCCGTTCGACCGGATTAAGGCATTCAAGCAGTTCCTGAGCTTCAGAGAGTTTGAGGCGCAGGTTGGAAGCTATGAGGTCCGCAAGACGGCCTGGATGTTCTATGCTGTTGAGTACATTGACGATATCCGGAGATGCCATGCCCCGCAGGGTGAGGATGCGTTCGCTCTGTTCGCGCGCGGCGCGCATAAGGGCTTCAACGGCCGGACTTCCGGGCATGTTTTCAGGTTCCGGGAGAGCTTGCAGCTCCGCTTCCATAAAGTTTTTATCTTCCGCGAGCGCCAGGGCGCGCGCCCGGCATACCCCCTGCACCAGCAGCTTGAGGCGTCCGTCAGGGAGCTTCAGGATGCGCATGATCATGACTATGGTGCCGATCCTGTGCAGGTCGTCGGCTCCGGGTTTTTCCGTCTGTTCGTCTTTTTGCGTGAGAATGAGGAGGTAACGGTTGCCCTGCAGGGCCGCCTCGACGGCCTGAATGGAAGTGTCTCTGCCCACGAAGAGCGGCAGTATGGTGTAATTGAATATGACGACGTCGCGCACCGGCAGCACCGGCATGCGGTTCGGGAGTTCCGGTCTGTTCTCCGTTTCGGGTTCCGGACGGTCGGCAGCGCGGTTCCCGCCCGGCGCGTTTTCCGAGGATGGGGCTGCGGCGGCCTGTTCGACAGGGCCCAGGGGATCAGTCATACTTTGTCCTCGCAGTTTGATGCTTACAGTATAAAGATAATCCCTTTTTCCCCGTTGTCAAAGCGGGCTGCGTCGACCCGTATGGGTAAACAGCATGAAAAGGTCGGCGGCAAGCATTTCAAAAGCTTGTTCCGGGCTGCGTTCACCGGATTTGATGCCTTTTTCCGCGTGCAGGGCAAGATCCCACAGACGAGCGATTCCGCCCGGTCCCAAGTTTCGGGCCGCCTGCTGTTTTTGCGCCGCCGTCTGGGGCGGGAGTTCCGGGGGCGGCCCCATCAGGCTTTGCCAGAGCAGGCGCGCTTCGCGCAACAGCAGGGCGATAAAGCCGAACACGCTTGTTTCTCCGGAGAGTCTGTCTTCCAGAATGCGTTTCCATAACTCCGGGGCGCGCTTATGGTACTGCACGATGCGTATCATTTCAAAAACGCTCAGTTCACGCGCCGTGTCCACGGCATTGACGGCGTCCTCCGGCAACCGTCCGTCCGCGTTGCGGAGCAGGGCGAGTTTTGCCGTTTCCGTGCCGATCAGGGCGGCGTCGGGCGGCAGCACGGCAGCCAGGCGCGACAGTTCGCGCGCATTGAGACGGAGTCCCAGCCTTGCCGCCTCTTCCTTGACGTAGGAGGCGACCCCGCCTTCGGAAAGCGGCGGGGTTACGTCCAGCAAGCCGAATTGTTGCGCAAGCGTATAAAAGGGCAGGCGCTGCATGTGCGCGGGGATTTTGGGCCTGCCCCGCTCAAAGCCGCATTCGAGGCAGATGATGGGCAGAATGGACGGCCTGAGCGCCCGCCCGTCGGGGGCGACGCCGGCGGCAAGGAGGGGGGAGAGCTGCTCGTCAAGCACTTTGGCCGGCAGCGCTTCACTCTTTCTGAGGATGACGGCCTTGGGCTGCGCGAACAGGCCGAGCAGGGTCAGGTGTTCCCAGAAAGCGGGAGGCAGCGCTTCATCCCCCCAGAACACGAAACGTTGCCGCGCCCCTCCTTCTTCCGGTTTGTGAAGAGTGAGAAGGCGCTCCAGCCGGGACTGCAAAAGCCGGCTGTCGGGGCAGAGGCAGACGAGAAAGGCCGGGCATGCCATGCGGTCATCTTCCTGTATCCTGCTCAAAACGTATTGCGCATTTCATCGCACAAACGGCGTATAATCTGCTTGAGTATGGATCCGGAAAGAGCTTTCTCGTCAACCTCCGCCTCGTATTCGGAGTAGCTGATTTTGCCGGAACGCCAGACTTCACGGTTTTCTGTTCCGCTGTATACTACGGCTTCAAGGGTAATTGAGGAGGCGAAAAGCTGCGTGGTATCCAGTTCCGAGGTGATCCATTCGCGGTTGGTGAAGGAAAGCACGTTGATCTGTATGGTGAAGTCGGCCGGTCCGCTGTCCACCCAGCGCGCCAGGCGGCGCGCCCCGACTTCATCGCGCAGTATCGAACGCAGGGTGTTGGGCAGCCAGGGGTGCAGGGTAGGGTAGTCCACGCCCTTGACTTTCAGCGTCCTGAGTCCGTCGCCCAGAACCGAGGGCGAATCCGCGGCCAAAGTATATCCGCAACCGGCGCAGAATAAGGCCGGCAGGAAACAGCACAGCAACAGGGCGGTCATGCGGCGCGCTGAGATTTCCCGTAAGTATTTCCCCATCCGGCAGGACTCCTTATTCGGATTTCATAACAACCTGTTTTCAGATGAAAGCAAATTGGTATGGCGGAGGCGGGATTCCCCGCTTACGTACCGGGCGCGTCAGCCCGCGACCACACTGACCAGCTTCCCCGGCACATAGATTACTTTTTTTACGGCAAGCCCCCCGATATGTTTCCGAACACCGGCATCGGCCAAGGCCGCATTTTTGACCGCTTCTTCGTCTTCATCCGCGGGGACGTCGATTTTGCCCCGGAGTTTCCCGTTCACTTGGACCACAATCGTTATCATGTCGAGACTCAGAGCTGATGCACTGTATACGGGCAGGCTGCTTTCGGCAAGCGTGAAAGGAGAACCGAGCCGCAGGCGCAATTCCTCGCAAAGGTGCGGCGTGAAAGGGAACAGCAAGGTCAGGACGGTAAACAGCGCGGAACCGAGTACCGTTTTGCCGCCTTCGTCGCCCGCTATGTCGTCTTTGACCAGATACATGAGGTTGACGAGTTCCATAACGGAAGCGATGGCCGTGTTGAACTGGAAGCGGACCGCTATATCTTCCCCGGCTTTTTTTACCACGGCGTGCTCTTTGCGGCGAAGCGCGCGCGCTTTGGGCGACACGGCGTGTTCCGGCCCCGAGCCGCAGGCGGCGACAACCGGAACCGTGCCGGCAAGCCCGACGGCCAGCCGCCAAATCCGGTTGACAAAGCGGAAGGCGCCTTCAATGCCCGTTTCCGTCCAGTCGAAATCGCGCTCCGGCGGGGCGGCGAAAAGGCAGAAAAGCCGGACGGTATCCGCTCCGTATTTGTCTATCATCTCGGAAGGATCAACGGTGTTGCCTTTTGACTTGGACATTTTTTTGCCGCCCTTGAGCACCATGCCCTGGGTCAGCAGCCTGGAAAAGGGTTCGCCGGGGACGCGGTCCGCGGGAATAAAGCCGAAATCGCGCAGGATTTTAAGGAAGAAACGCGCATACAGGAGGTGCATGACGGCATGTTCGACCCCGCCGATATAGTGATCCACAGGCATCCAGTAAGCAATCCTGTCCGGATCGAAAGCCGCGGCGCTGTTGCTCGGGTCCGTATAGCGGGCGAAATACCACGAGGATTCCACAAAGGTGTCCAGAGTATCGGTTTCGCGCCGGGCTTCACCGCCGCAGCGCGGACAGGCGCAACGATAAAATTCGGGGCTGTCCGGCAAGGGGGAGCGCCCGTCCGGGCGGGTCAGCATATCAAGCGGCAGGGTAACGGGCAGGTTTTCTTCTTTTTCCGGTACGATGCCGCAGCGGTCGCAGTACACGACGGGGATGGGCGCCCCCCAGTAGCGCTGGCGTGAAACATTCCAGTCGCGCAGGCGCCGGGTGACGGTCCGCTTGCCGAGTCCGTGCTTTTCCAGATAATCGGCAATGCGCAATTTGCCTTCCTCGCTGTGCAGGCCGCTGAATTCGCCGGAATTTACCATCATTCCCGCCTCGGGAACCGCGGCGGTCATCGTTTCCGGGGTGAGGGAGTCCGCGCCGTCCGGCCGGATGACCACGCGGACGGGCAGGGAATATTTGCGCGCGAATTCAAAGTCGCGCTGATCGTGGGCCGGGACGCCCATAACCGCGCCTGTACCGTAGCCCCACAGGACAAAGTCGGCTATCCAGATGGGCATGCGTTCGCCGGTGAAGGGGTTGATGCAGTATCTGCCGGTAAACATCCCCTGTTTTTCGACCGCTGCCGCGGTGTATTCGCGCTTGTCCGCGTTCAGCAGGGCCGCGATGAACGCTCTGAGTTCCGTTTCGTTCGCCGCCCCGGACACCAGTTCGTCCAGCAGGGGATGAGCGGCGGCGAGGCTCATGAATGTAGCGCCGTAAACAGTATCCTGGCGCGTGGTAAAAACCGTGATTGTGCCGGAGCCGCCCTGAACGGCGAAGCGAATTTCCGCGCCGACGGATTTGCCGATCCAGTTGCGCTGCATGGTGATGACCCGTTCGGGCCATGTGCCTTCCAGCGTGTCCAGGTCTTCAAGCAGTTCATCGGCATAGTCCGTGATGCGCAGGAACCATTGCGTCAGTTCCTTTTGTTCCACGACTGATTCGCAGCGCCAGCACAGCCCGTCTTCCACCTGTTCGTTGGCAAGCACGGTATTGCAGGTCGGGCACCAGTTCTGAAAGGCTTTTTTGCGGAACAGCAGTCCTTTTTCGAGAAATTTGATCAGGAAAAGCTGTTCCCAGCGGTAGTATTCCGGGTCGCAGGTGGCCAGTTCTCGCCGCCAGTCATAGGAAAAGCCCAGGCGCTTCAGTTGGTCGCGCATGTCGGCTATGTTGGCGTAGGTCCAGGTTGCCGGGTGTATGCCGTTTTTGACGGCCGCGTTTTCCGCAGGCAGTCCGAAAGCGTCCCAGCCTATGGGGTGCAGGACGTTGTATCCCTGCATTCTTTTAAAGTGCGCAAGCACGTCGGCAATGGCATAGTTGCGCACGTGCCCCATGTGAATTTTCCCCGAAGGGTACGGAAACATCTCCAGACAATAGTATTTGGGTTTATCATTTGTTTCGCCGCAGTGAAAAAATTTATTGTCTTCCCAGAACCGCTGCCATTTGATTTCAATTTCCTGCGGATTGTACTTCATCAGATATTCCTTGACAGGCGGGGGCGCCGTTGTCCGGTTTTTTCAGCGCCGCGTCAAGCAGGCCGTTCACAAAGACCCCGGACTTGTCGTTGCCGTAGTGTTTGGACAGTTCAACGGCTTCATTGACGGCGACTTTGGGCGGCACATCGGGATTGTTGCGTTGCAGTTCGAACAGGGCGATGCGCAGGATGGCGGTTTCCACCTTGCCCATCCGCTCAATGCGCCAGTTGCGGGCCAGGGCGTCCAGGGCCGCGTCAAGGCGGACCCGTTCCTTCCAGGTGCCCAGAACCAGTTCCCATGCGTAGCTGTTTTCCGGATCAAAGTCTTCGGGGCGACCCGGCGAGTTCAGAAAGGCGGCGAGCAGCGCCGCTTCAGACCCGGCGGGGGTAAAATCCATGCCGTAAAGCACCTTGAAGGCAAAGGCCCGTTCCGCTCTGCGGTATTTTTTTTTGGCTCCCGTCATGCTATCTGTTCAAGCACGCGCACGGTTTCCAGCATGGCGGCGGCGGCGTCCGCGCCTTTGTTGCCGAATTTGGACCCGGCGCGTTCGACGGCCTGTTCCACGTTCTCTGTGGTCAGAATGCCGAAACCGATGGGCACGCCGCTGTCCAGTGATACCTGGGCCAGTCCCTTTGTCGCTTCGGCGGCCACAAAATCGAAATGCGGCGTCGCGCCGCGGATGACCGCTCCGAGGGCGACGATGCCGTCGTATTTGCCGCTTCGGGCCAGCCTGCCGCACACCAAGGGCAGTTCAAAAGCTCCCGGAACCCGCACCAGGGTTATATTCCCGCGTTCAAGTCCGTGCCGCGTGAGGTAGTCGATTGCGCCGCCTATGAGCCGTTCGACGATGATGTCGTTGAAACGGCCGGCCGCAACGGCGACGCGCAGACCGTCCGCGGCGAGTTTGCCTTCAATGGTGCGGATATTATCTGTTTTCGCGCCGGACATGGTATCTCCTTTCCCCCCGCAGGATGAATTTTCAGTGCGGCGTTTCTCCGCCTGTCCCGCCGGAATTTTTATTTTCGCCGCAATCATCGTGTCCGTCAAGCCGCAAAAGGTGGCCCATTTTTTCCTTTTTGGTGCGCAGGTAGTCGTGGTTGAACGCGCAGGCTTCCAGTTCCAGCGGGACGCGTTCCGTAACTTCCAGGCCGTAACCTTCCAGCCCGACGATTTTTTTGGGGTTGTTGGTCATCAGCCGCATTTTGCGGATGCCGAGATCGACGAGTATTTGCGCGCCGATGCCGTAATCGCGCAGGTCCGCCTGGAACCCCAGCGCGCGGTTGGCTTCCACCGTATCCTGTCCCTTGTCCTGCAGGGCATAGGCCCGCAGCTTGTTGGCCAGCCCTATGCCGCGGCCTTCCTGGCGCATATAGAGGACGACTCCGCAGCCTTCCTGTTCGATGCGCGTCAGGGCCGCCGCAATCTGCCCGCCGCAGTCGCAGCGCAGTGAGCCAAGCACGTCGCCGGTCAGGCATTCGCTGTGTACCCGCACCAGGGTTGCCTCGCCGCCGTTCGGCGTGCCCTTGACGATCGCTACGTGCGTGTGTTCGTGCAATTCGTTCTGATAGGCGATGATGACGAAGTCCCCGTACCTGGTGGGCAGTTTGGCCTCGGCGATGCGTTTGACGGAGAGAATGCCTCTTTGCATGCGGTAGCGGATGATATCCCTGATAGTTGCTATCCTGATGCCGTGTTTTTCGGCAAAGACCGTAAGGTCGGGCATTCTGGCCATATGACCGTCGTCCTTCAGCACTTCGCAGATGACTGCGGCCGGCTTGAGACCGGCCAGAGCGGCGAGGTCCACGCCGCCTTCGGTCTGTCCGGCCCGGACCAGGACGCCGCCTTTTTTGGCGCGCAACGGAAAAATATGTCCCGGCACGACGATGTCTTCGGGTTTCGCATCGTCGGCAACGGCCGTCCGGACCGTCGTCGCGCGGTCAAAGGCGGAAATGCCCGTGGTCACGCCGTGTCGGGCTTCTATGGAAACGGTGAAGTTAGTGCCGAAACCGGCCTCATTGTGCTGGGTCATGAGCGGCAGGCGCAGCCTGTCGCACATCTCCGGGGACATGGGAAGGCAGATAAGCCCGCGGGCGTGCGTGATCATGAAATTGATGGTTTCCGGGGTGCAGAACTCGGCGGCCACGGTGATGTCGCCTTCGTTTTCGCGGTCTTCATCGTCCACCAGGATGATCATGCGGCCCCGGCGGATTTCTTCTACAGCCTGTTCGGCCGTGCATAAAGGCATGGCATTCTCCCTTTGCAGCGTCAGAATCCGTTGTCGCGCAACAAATCCAGGCTCAGACCGTCGCTGTTTCCGGCCGTCCGGCCCAGTATGCGCTCCACGTACTTGACCAGCATATCCGTTTCAAAGTTGACCCGCCGGCCTTTTTTCCAGAAGCCGGCAGTGGTTGTCGCCAAGGTTTCGGGAATGACGTTGACTTCCAGAAAACCCTGCCCGCACGCGTTGACCGTAAGGCTTACCCCGTCAAGGGTCACAGAGCCTTTGCGGACGACCTGCCGGGAAAATCCCGCGGGGAAGCGGACCCGTATGCGCGTCGAGGATCCCGCCGGCCGCGCTGTTTCCACTACGGCCACAGCATCCGAGTGTGCGCTTACAAAGTGTCCGCCCAGGCGATCTCCGAGAGCCAGCGCCCGCTCAAGGTTGACCTTGTCTTTTTTTCGGAGTTCGCCGAGAGTGCTTGAACGCAGGGTTTCCTGCGAAGCGTAGGCCGTGAAAAAATCCCGTCCGTACGTCTCGACCGACAGGCAGACGCCGTTGACGGCGATGCTTTCGCCTTTTTTCCAGTCCTCGACAGGAAAAAGGGGGCGAACGGTGAAGCGCGTTTCACCCGCACCGGCAGAGATGTCGGCCGTTTCACCCATGCCTGTGATCAACCCGGTAAACATCAATCCCCGCCTTGGCGCTCTGCCTCTGCCGCGTCCTGCCGTACGGGGCGCAGGGCAAGCATAACATCGTTTCCGCAGCGGGAGGTATCGGTTATGCGCAGTTGCAGAGCCTGGTCTATGTGCATGGGGGCGCGGCCGTCAAAGAGGGGCACGGCTTCGTCGTCGCCCAAAATTTTAGGGGCCAGATGCAGCTGAAATTCGCGGGCCAGTCCCTTGTCCAGCAGGGACAGCCCCAGGCGTCCGCCGCCTTCGCAAAGCACATAGCCGCAGTCCATATCCCTGCGCAGCCCGACCAGCCCTTCCCTGATGTCCAGTTCCGCCCGCATGCCGCGGCCGCGCAGCGCCGGTCCGGCTTTGGACGGCAGCCCGAGTACGCGCACGCCGAGGCGGCGCAGGGCTTCGGCCCTGGGGCCGGCCGCGGCCGCGGCAGTGGTCCACACGATGGTTTTCTCAGCCCTGTGCCGGATAAGATGCATGTTTTGTCCGGTATCCGGCAGGCGCGAGGTTGCGACCACAGCCAGAGGCTGTCCTTCTTCCCCTGCTTCGGACAGGTCCGGGTCGTCGAGCCGGCAGGTCAGCTTGGGGTTGTCCCGGTAAAAGGTATTGCCGCCGACCATGACGGCCTGCACGCGCTGCCTGAGCAGATGCGTCGCAACCCGCGACCCGCGCGAGCTTATCCACCGGGAATGGCCGGTGCGTGCGGCGATGCGCCCGTCCAGGGTTCCTGCCAGCTTCAGCAGGACATAGGGCAGGTCCGTGGTCTGCCAGGTGATGAAATCATCAATAAGGTCGAGGCATTCCTGTTCCGCAACGCCGACTTCGACGGACAGCCCCATGGAACGCAGCATTTCAGCCCCCCCGGAGGCTTCGGGGTTGGGGTCGAGGGTTCCCAAGATCAGCCTTTTTACCCCTGCTGCCGCAATCGCTTCGGTGCAGGGCGGGGTTCTGCCCTGATGCCGGCACGGTTCCATGGTGACCAGCATGGTGCATTCCGCGGGATTGACGCCTTTCCGGGCGGCGTCTTCAAGGACTTCGGCCTCGGCATGCGGAAAGCCCGCGCCTTTATGGACGCCGTGCGCCGCCGCAATGCCGTTCTTGACCAGCAAAGCCCCTACACAGGGATTCGGCCTGGTCAGGAATTTATACTCCAGCGCCAGCTCGACGGCCTGCAGCATCAGCTTGCGGTAAGGGTGACCGGCATGCGTCATGGAGACTCCGGGGGCGGTTCCAGTTTGGTCAGGGCAATTCCGGCTTCCGCGAAAAAGCTTTCGGACAGGGGATCGGGGTAGGCCTGCATGAAATATACGGCGGACACCCCGCAGTTTATGAGCATTTTGGCGCAGATCACACAGGGCTGATGGGTACAGTAAATCACGGAATGCTCAAGCTGCACTCCGTGGACGGCAGCCTGGATAATGACGTTTTGCTCGGCATGCAGCCCTCTGCACAGTTCATGGCGTTGTCCGGAAAGTATGCCCTGCAGCTCGCGTCTGCAGCCGAGTTCCAGGCAATCGGCCATGTTGCGCGGCGCGCCGTTGTATCCGGTGGCCAGGATATGCTTTTCCTTGACGGCCACGGCGCCTACTTTTCGGCGCAGACAGGTGGATCGCTCCGAGACCAGCCGGGCGATATTCATAAAGTAATCCGGCCAGGGGAGTCTAGGCATGGCTGGTGTGAACCTGCGTCTGCAATCAGGAACGCCCGCGCCGTTACCAGGCAAAGAGGGGGAAGTCGCTTGCGAATTTTTCGACCTTGCGGCGGATTGCCGCAAGACGCCCCGCATCGGATGCGCATTCCACTACTTCCGCAATCCAGGCCGCAATGCGTCGCATATCGTCCTCGCCCATGCCGCGCGTTGTCAGCGCCGGGGTACCGAGACGGATGCCGGACGTGATAAACGGGGATCTGCTTTCAAAGGGCACCGTGTTCTTGTTGACCGTGATGCCCGCGGCGTCCAGGGACTGTTCGGCGTCTTTGCCCGTGATGTTTTTATTGCTCAGGTCGATCAGCAAAAGGTGATTGTCCGTACCCCCCGATACCAGGGTGAACCCGGCGGAGTCCAGTTCCGCGGCCAGCGCCGCCGCGTTTGCCAGCACCTTTTCCTGGTAGCGTTTGAATTGCGGCTTGAGCGCTTCGCCGAAAGAAACGGCTTTGGCGGCGATGACGTGTATTAGGGGTCCGCCCTGAATACCGGGAAAAATTTTGCTGTTCAGGGTTTTGCCCAACGCCGCGTCGGCCAGGATCATGCCGCCGCGCGGCCCGCGCAAGGTTTTGTGCGTGGTGGTGGTGACCACCTGCGCGTGCCCTACCGGAGTCGGGTGCAGGCCCGCGGCCGTCAGCCCGGCTATGTGGGCCATGTCCGCCATGAGTACGGCCCCGACTTCATCCGCTATGGCGCGGAACCGGTGAAAATCCAGCGTACGCGGGTATGCGCTGGCTCCGGCCGTAATAAGGGCCGGGCGGTGCTGCAGGGCCAGCGCGCGCAGTTCGTCGTAATCTATCCGGCCGGTTTCCCTGTTCACGCCGTATGCCGTGAATTTGTACAGCATGCCGGAAAAGTTCACCGGACTGCCGTGGGTCAGGTGTCCTCCGTGGGTGAGATTCATGCCCAGAATGGTCGCGCCCGGTTCCACCAGCGCCATGTAGCCGGCCATATTGGCCTGGCTGCCGGAATGCGGCTGCACATTGACATAGTCCGCGCCGAAAAGGAGTTTTGCCCGCTCCACGGCCAGATTTTCCACGATGTCGGCGTATTCGCAGCCGCCGTAATAGCGTTTGCCGGGATATCCTTCAGCGTATTTGTGGGTGAAAACGCTGCCTTGAGCTTCACGCACGGCCTGCGAAACAAAATTTTCCGAGGCGATGAGTTCCAGCCGGGTGAGTTGGCGCCGCGCTTCCAGATAAACGGCTTCGGCAACGGCCGGGTCGCGGAGCAAGAGTTCGTCCATAAAATATCCCTTGAGCGGTTAAGCTGTGCCGCGGCCGCGCAGGAGGCCTGCTCCGGGCACAGCCGCGGGCGCGGTCAGCCGTGCCCGCGTTTATAGAGTATACAGGCGTTGGTGCCGCCGAAGCCGAAAGAGTTGCACAGGGCGTATTCGACCTGGATTGCTTTCGGGCCTTCCGTCATGTAATTCAGATCGCAGTCCGGGTCCGGCGTTTCATAGTTTATGGTCCCCGGAATAATGCCGTGGTGCAGCGCGAGTATGGAGAAAGCGCTTTCGATGCCGCCGCCCGCGCCCAACAGGTGCCCGATCTGGCTTTTGTTGGCGCAGATGGGAATATCATAAGCGCGTTCGCCGAAAACGGCTTTGACCGCTTTGGTTTCGGCCATGTCGTTGAGTTGCGTGGAGGTGCCGTGGGCGTTTATGTGCCCCACCGCGTCCGGCGTGAGTCCCGAGTCGGCAATGGCCCTGCGCATCGCATCGGCCATGCCCTCGCCGTCATCGCGCGGCGCGGTCATGTGAAAAGCGTCGCTGGTTGCGCCGAAGCCGGCGATTTCCGCGTAAATTTTTGCGCCGCGCCGTTGCGCGGATTCCAGCGTTTCCAGAAAGAGCATAGCTGCGCCTTCGCCCATGACAAAGCCGCTGCGGTGCAGGTCAAAGGGACGCGAGGCTTTTTCAGGCTCTTCGTTATTCGTGCACAGGGCCTTCAGGGCCGTGAAGCCGGAAATGCCCATCGGGGTTACGGTGGCTTCCACGCCTCCGGTCACGGCGTATTCCGTTCTGCCCAGCAGTATTTCGGAATAGGCGTAGCCTATGGCGTGCAGCGCGGAGGCGCAGGCGCTGGTGGCCACCATATTCTGGCCTCTGGCCCCGGTAAAAATGGAAACCTGCCCCGGCGCCATGTTGGAAATGAGCATGGGGATCATGAACGGGGAAACCTTGTTCGGGCCTGCCTCAACAAGTCTGGAGTGGAAATCCTCAATGGTTTTAAGTCCGCCGAGGCCGACGCCGAGAAAGACGGAAAGGTCGCGGGCGTTGTCGTCGGTGACGGTGAAAGCGGCGTCTTTCAGAAGCATCGTCGCAGCCGCCACGGCAAATTGGACGAAACGGTCCATGCGCCTGGCCTGTTTCATCGGGACGCCGTAATTTTCCGGATTGAAATTTTTGACTTCTCCGGCGATGCGCGCGGCGAAGCTGCCGGCGTCGAACAGCGTGATCGGCGCTATTCCTGATTTTCCGGCAAGCAGATTCTCCCAGGATTCGGTGATGTCGGCGCCGATGGGGGAGATGGCGGACAGGCCGGTTACCACAACGCGTTTTCGGGTCATAGCCGGAATCCTTCAATGCTGGATAGACTGTCGGATGCTTCAGGAACATCCGGGGAAAAAGACAATCCATGCCGGCGGTGCCGCCGGGCCGCGGCCTTTCCCCGGTCACGTCGTGGTAGTGAAAGGCTCAGGCGGCACAAAACGGAGTGCGCCGACACCGCGAAGATCAACGCGGACGGGCGTCCGCCCTTACGCGACGATCACCGGTACCATGATTGAAAATGTATAATTCGCCCTGCAGGGATTTACCTGCAAATCCTTGCCCTGGGATTGCCGCAAGGCAAATTCACCTCGCCGTCAAGCGACAGCCGCAAGCGTAAAATGCCGTAAGTGAAAATGCCCCGAGCTGCCGGATGTCAACCGGCATGTTTTTCGACGTAAGCCACGGCATCTTTGACCTTGAGCAGCTTCTGCGCTTCCTCGTCGTCGATCTCCAGGGAAAATTCCTCTTCCATGGCCATAATCAATTCCGTGAGGTCAAGGGAATCCGCCCCGAGGTCTTCCACGAAAGAGGCCTCGGGCGTGACTTCGTCGGCGGAAACGCCAAGCTGGTCCATGATGATTTTTTTAACTTTCTCTTCAACAGACATGTGTCCTCCAAAGTGTTCGCTGCTTCACCCGTTCGCCGCCGCCCGGACGCGGACCGCGCTCCCTTGCGTCAACAATACATGCCGCCGTTTACGGCGAGCACCTGCCCCGTTATATATCCGGCCTTGTCCGAGACAAGGAACAGGACGGCCTCCGCCACGTCTTCGGGACTGCCGAAGCGTTGAGCCGGAATACTTTTCAGCATCTGTTCCCTGACCGTATCGGACAGGGTCAGGGTCATATCCGTTTCAATGAATCCGGGGGCCACGGCATTGACGGTTATGCCCCGCACGGCGAGTTCCTTGGCCGCCGCCTTGGTCAGCCCGATGAGTCCGGCCTTGGCCGCGCTGTAATTGGCCTGTCCGGCATTGCCGGTCTGGCCGGACAGCGAACTGATGTTCACGATGCGTCCGCCGCGCCGGCGCATCATGATTTTGGCCGCCTCACGCAAACAGGTGAATGCGCCTTGTAAATCAACCGCCAGCACTTTGTCAAAATCTTCGTCTTTCATGCGCGCCAGCAGACCGTCTTTGATAATGCCGGCGTTGTTGACCAGGATGTGCAGGTCGACCTTTTCCCTGATTTCATTTTGAAAAAATTGCGTAACGGCCTCAGGATCCGCCACATCCAAGCGGAAGGCGGCGGCCCTGCCTCCGGCGGCGAGGATTTCTCCGACCGCTGTTTCGGCTTCGTCCGCCTTGTTCGCGTAGGTCAGGTACACCCGGTACCCGGCCCTGCCGAGCGTTGTCGCCGTGCATCTGCCGATGCCGCGCGAGGCGCCCGTCACCACTGCCGTAAGCATATTGTCGTCCATTGTGTTTCCCGTTTCCGCATCTGCAGCAGAGCGAGCATAACCTCCTTTCGGGAGAGTTTCAATCGCCGTGAGGGCGTTCTCCTGAGCGGAGCGATTAATACCAAGTTGCATTCAAACGGGTTTGAATGCAAGACGCCAAAGTTTTTGAAAAACAGGTAAAGCCTGATTTTTCAAAAAGTTGCGGGCGGCGGCTTCGCCTCCGCCATACCAATTTGCTTTCTGCAGAAAGCAAATTGCTCGTCTTTGGCCTTTAACTAGTGCCTAATTGTCATAGTTCTACATAATATATAATGTTTTAATATAGCTCGTTACATACTTAAATTATGCTCGTAACTTTAACAATTAGTCACTAGTATTTTATTCTCTAAATAACTAGGCTTTTAAGCCTAAACAGCCACTTCATCCATCTTATATTTCCAATGATAGACAACCGGAACCTCATTCACTTCCTTGATGTAGCGATATATTCTGTCTACC
>JAISMY010000070.1 GCA_031276485.1 Desulfovibrio sp.
TGTGCGTTTCGACCGGTTTTTTGCAGTATGCAGTGCATTTTCTGTTCAAAAAGATACAGTATCTTACTTTCTTTTGCAAGATATTTCAAAATGTTGATCCGTTTTTCAGGGCCGACTAAATAGCGCACTCCGCATAAAAGACATGTCCCCCCTGCTTGGCAATGTTTATTCGGTGGAGCAATAGTATGATATTTAAGTATGTTTACAGAAAAAACGATTTTGCTATCCAACTTTTGATGCAACATCAGTTCAATAATTTCAATATGAATTTCAAGATGTTTACCCCGCGAGCGCTTACGTACGCTCAGCCGGATGAGCCGTAATTGAGGCGCGACCCTGCATTCAAACCTGCGGGAAAGAGTCCCGCAGGTATTTTAGTCGTGTTTTCGCGGCCTCCGGGTCCAGACCGAGGGCGCGCGCGGCGACCGCCAGATTTTCTTCGGCATCCGGGGGGCGAAAGTACCGGGGCACGATGTCCTCCCGCAACCATTCCGCGCACGCCACAGCGCGCAGCAGCGCTTCCGGCGCGGGATTATCGTACTCAAGCGGCAGCAACAGCACAGGCGCGGCGCGGCCCGATTTTTCGGGAGGTTCCAGGAATTCTGCAAAGATCGCAGGGTGATTGCGGACGCCGCTGCCCAGCAGTTCCGGTCGTGGTCCCCCTTGCCGCGCTTCCGAGTCAATACGGGCAGCGGCTTCTTCCGGTGCCAGCAGGCGTATGTCGCCGTCGGGCCCGGCCGTGCCCATCGCCGCGTCTCCACATGCGTCGAAGGTCTGAGAGTACAGTAATGTTTTCCGGGCGTGGACGAGCACCCACAGTCTGCGCGCAAGCTGAGGCCCACCGGCGGGAACATCTGTAACTCCGTCTGCATCGCACATCCCTCCCGCGCTGTGCGCTTCGGCCGGTATGCCGCGCAGTAACGCGCTCGCGGCGAGCAGGGGCAGATAGTCCAGGCCTGCAGTGAGCGTGCCTGCCGCCCGCGCCAGACCGGCAGCTGTGGCCGCGGCCAGCCGCAGGCCGGTAAAACCTCCGGGGCCGCGTACGGCGGCCGTGCCTCGCAGTGATGCCGGAGCGACACCTGCGTGGGCCATCGTTTCCAAAATGAGAGGAGCAAGCAGTTCCGAGCCGCGCGATTCGGCCCTGCGTTCGGCCCAGGCTTTAAGACGAGGGAGACCCGTCGATGTTGCAACGACTGCGACCTGCAGAAGTCCTTCCGCAGTATTTATGATAAGTAGAGGGCAGGGCGCACCGGAGAACGCGCACGCCTGGACCTCGTGCCGGATCTTGGCAGCAGTATGCGGAGACAGACACACCGTGCTTACCGTGTCACGCGTACTTCCATCCGGCGACCGAAAGCGCGGATGGCGGCGTCAATGCGCGTGGTGTGCTGAAGGTTGGTCAGGCGGCTGACTTTCTGCCGGCTCGTTTGCAAGCGTTGCGCCAGTTCGGCAGGCCGGATTTTCTGCACCGCCATCTCGTTGAGCAACAGAATTTTGGCGGACCGTCTGGGGTGGGGGAGTTCCACAACGTGTTGCCCGCGTTCGGAAGCGGTGGGGGAAGGCGCCGACCGTCCATCGTCAAAGTAAAACTTAAGAGCGTTTTCCAAGGCTTCCGGCGCCGTGCGCAATGACTCTTCCTCCGTTTCCCCTTGGGTGATTGCCTCCGGAATATCGGAGAAGGTCACGACATAGCCGCCTTCGGCTTCGTCCGGAGTAAGAATGACTGGAAATTCCATAATCACCGCGCATCTCTATTTCAATCCAAGCTGCTTTTTGATCATGGTCCATCAAACTTTCTTGTGGGCTGGCTGTATTGAAGCGCTCATCATTGCGTCTCACGGGCTTTCTTGCGGGAAAGTCAGACTGACAAGTTCATGTATGGACACGCCCCGCGAGTCAAGGTTTTTTTGAGTTTCCGAATCAAATGCAAGCCGTATATCCGGCATCTTTTACGGGATATTTCCCTGTGCCAATGATGAAATCCGCTCTATATGTCCAAATCACCACGCAGGCCTCAAAGGCCGCTGGATTCTCCTGGTTTTCACATAGACGGTCCGACCGTTACACATCAACTCCCTTGATTTCGCATTTTTGGGATCCGGAAAATTTCTCACCGAATTTTCCTCGGAGCCGCCGTCGCAATGACGCGAAGCCGGCGTCCAGCGCGTAAGGTCAAGGCCGGGCGCAGCCCGCCGCGCAGCGGCTTGGCCTTGACCTTACAAGCGGCAACGGCAAGCCGGGATGAAGACGCGGCCCAGAGGAAAATTTTCCTTGGTGAGGTAGAGTTCTCAGCTGTACCTTTCCGCGCTTGGTAATACCGAGCAGCCGTCGCTTGCCGCCGGAGGAATGTTCTCGCGGCGTTATCCCAAGATACGCAGCCATCTGCCGACCATTTTTGAATTGTTCGGCATCTCCTATGTGAGCAGTCAAAGCAGTAGCTGCCAGAGGAAAAATTTTCTCAAGAAAGTCTAAAATGAGAATTGCTGAACGGCGAAGCGAACCCTTGACGAAGCGGGAGAGCAAGGCATTGCAGCGCAAAAAGCGGCAAGGGGAGATCCTTGGGGGGGCTGATCAGCGTTTTCATTCTCCATGCTCGCGACCACAAGAAACTCGGAAGGATCCATCAAAAGTTGGACAGCAAAATCGCTTTTTCTGTGAATGTACTGAAATATCGTGCTATTAATTTGTAAACTGTGGAGAATAACATGGTACGCTTTTCAAGCAGGTTCAATGATTTCAGGAACTTTACCCCGTGAGCACTTACGTAAAAAGAGCTTCCCGGCATTGCTCCTCTGTTCCGTACAAGCGGTAAAAATCCGCATCACTCATACCTTTTTGAAACTGCACAAGGCAACGAGACATATTCGAGTCCTGAATTTTACACATTACAGCAAATTTCTGATTGCTTGAATAGGGGCTGATGATGGTGCGTAATCAGGAAATTGTTTATATTGTCAGGGAATATCCGCACGGGAGGCGGCCGCAGGGAATATCCGCGCTCGTCAGCGCGTGAGGTCGTTGAAGGTGGCTGCTCCGACAAGGGCGATAAGCAGCGCCAGTCCGGCCAGCACGGCCTTTTCCCGGACATGTTCGGGCAATTTGCGCCGCGTCGCCATTTCGGCGGTCAGGAACAGCAGATGCCCGCCGTCCAGCACGGGTATGGGCAGAAGATTCAAAATGCCGAGGTTGACGCTGATCAGCGCGGCAAGCATCAGCACGTCGGCAACACCTCGGTCCGCCTGTTTGTATATGGCTTGGGCGATCAGTATGGGTCCGCCCACATTGTCGAAAGATACCCGGCGCGATGCAATGTCCGTCAAGGCATTCCAGGTGTAGACCGCCATGTTGCAGGCTTCCGACAGCCCTCCCGGCAGGGATTGCAGGAAGGAAAGCTCCTCGCGCTCCGTTTGCCCGGCCGCGCTGATGCCCAGACCAAGCGGTCGCGCACCTTTGCCTCCCGTGTCGGCGGCGGGCAGGGGACGGGGAGTCAGGGAAAATATCACCGTGCCTCCGTCCGGACGTTGCGCCGCTACTACGATCTCCCGTCCGCCGGCTTGCCGGACAAGGGGGGCGATGTCCTGCCAGCGATGCACAGCCGTGCCGTCGAGGCTCAGGATGCGGTCGCCGACCCGCAGGGGAGAGGAAGCGGCCGCGCCGCCGTCCAGAATCCCGCCGACCACAGGCGGTATGAAATTGCGGCCGTTGACGTATAAAAGTCCCCAGCAAATCAGCCAAGCCAACACCAAATTGAACAGAGGCCCGGCCGCTATGACCAGGAAACGCTCGCGCGCAGGGCGCAGGGCAAAATGCTCCCGCTCACTGAACCCTTCCGGTATTTCCGCCGTATCCGTTTCGCCGACCAGGGAAACAAAGCCGCCGAGTGGAAGCGCGGCAAGCTGCCACAGCGTCTTGCCGCGCGCAAAGGAAAAGAGTACCGGTCCGAAGCCCAGAGAAAAAGTTTTGACCCCGATGCCCAACGCCCTGGCCGCAATGAAATGCCCAAGTTCGTGAAACAGGATAAGCCCGCCGAACACCAGGACAACGGCCGCTACTCCAGCCATTCCCATGCTTTCCGCCATAGTTTGATCCTCTGCAGGCGCCTGCAGGCACAACGCCGGCAAACTGTACCTACGCCTGCGCCCTGCGCGTTGCACATGTCGCGTTGCGCATTGACAAAATGTTTCGCCGCCATTATTGCATAGGTAAATACGGTATGCAACCGCGGAAGGGAAGGCCGTAAGCCCCGCGGATACACTCTCGGGGGTCCGTACTCCCCGCAACGCACGAGGCGCGCCGGGCCGCATACGTACGCGTCGCCGGTCTTTCTCTGGAGCACTGCATGTTCGAACTCACCGCACCGGCCCGCGAAGAACTGGATGCCTACTTCGCCGGCAAAGATAAAAGCCCCATCCGCGTGTTTCTGTCGCCCGGCGGTTGCGCCGGCCCCCGTCTGGCTCTGGCCCTTGACGATGCGGACGAAAAGGACACGGTCTTCGACGCTGACGGCTACTCCTTCTGCATGAACAACGACCTGTACAGCGCCGCCAAAAACGTCAAAGTGGACTTTTCCGACATGGGTTTTATGGTCGAATCGGAACTGGAAACGGGCGGAGGCGGCTGCTCCTCGGTGTGCGCCTCCTGCTGCGGCCACTGAACGCCCTGCCTCTTTTACGCCTGCTGCTGTGGGATTTCTGACCAGGCTGGATATAGTTCTGCCCGCCGGGAGCGCGGAGGGTGATGCGGACCTGCTTGACGCCCTGTTGGCCCGGCACTTTGCCCACGGCTGGGAAGAAGGGCCGGACGAGGTTGCGCCGCAGCGTGTTGCCTATGCGGGATCGCCCGAAGTCCGCGCGGCCTTTGAAGCGGAACTGATTGCGTTTCTGCCCGCCGCCAGCGTAAGCGCCTGCAGGGTTGAAGAAGAGAACTGGGCCGAAGCCTGGAAGCATTTTTTCACGCCTGTGGCCTGCGGCAGGCATTTTCTGGTACTCGCCCCCTGGATGCGGGAAGAACGAACGCAACGCATCCCGGTCGTCATCAAGCCTAAAACGGCTTTCGGCACCGGCCATCACGCCAGCACGGCCCTGTGCCTGGAAGCCCTCTCGGATCTTTACGAACGCGGGCGCGTCCGGTCCGGGGCTCGGTTCCTCGACCTCGGCACAGGTTCCGGCATTCTGGGCATAGCGGCCGCCAAACTCGGGCTGCGCGGCGATGGACTGGACACGGACCCCGAAGCCGTGGAAAACGCCTTGGAAAACCGCGCCGGGAACGGCCTTGCCCCGGAATGCCTGCGTCTGTGCCTCGGAAGCCTGGAAGTGGCCGAGGGCAGGTATGATTTGGTCATGGCCAATATCCTGGCAGGCCCGCTTACCGAAATGGCCCCGCAACTGGCCGGGTTTACTGCGGCCACAGGCGCCGAACCCTTGCTCGTGCTCTCCGGCATTCTGGACACGCAGGCCGATGCCGTGGCCGCCGCATACGAAAGCTGCGGTTTTCACGAAACCCGACGTCTCGCGCGCGAAGAGTGGGTCGCTTTGGTCTTCGCAGGGGGCACTGCGGGATATGATTCCTGAGTAAGCACTCACGGGGTAAACATATTGAAATTATTGAACTGATGTTGCATCAAAAGTTGGACAGCAAAAGCGCTTTTTCTGTGAACATACTGAAATATCATACTATTAATTTGTAAACTGCGGAGAACAACATGCTGCGCTTCTCAATCATGTTCAATGATTTCAGATACTTTACCCCGTGAGCGCTTACATTCCTGAGGCGCGCAAAACAATGCCGAAAAGCCGGCGCCGTTCGCAGCGAGCCGAAGCCCTGATGCGTCTTTACGATGCCGCATCGGCGCACTTCGGCCCTTGCCGCTGGTGGCCGGGGGACTCTCCCTTTGAAATTGCCGTCGGTGCCGTCCTCACCCAGAATACGGCCTGGCGCAATGTTGAAAAAGCTATTGCCCGGCTTCGGGAAGCGGGTGCCCTAGACCCGGAAGTCATGAGCGCCCTGCCGGAGTCGGAACTGGCGGAACTGATCCGTCCTTCCGGCTTTTATCGCATAAAGGCCGCACGTCTGCGCGGTCTGCTGGAGTTCCTGCGCTTCCTCTCCGATGGGAGAGTCTATCTGGCAGGTGTGCCCGGCAATGCGCGGCGTCAGGCGGAAACCTCTCTGGGGGAAGATTCCGCAGACCATAAAGGAAGTTTTAGTAAATGGTGGACTCAAAGCTGCGACAACGCCAGCCTGGAGTGTCTGCGCGCCTGCGACCTTGACGCCCTGAGGGCCGATTTGCTCGCCGTACGCGGCATAGGCGAGGAAACGGCCGATTCGGTGCTGCTGTATGCCCTCAACATGCCGGTCTTTGTCGTAGACGCGTATACCCGGCGCATTTTCAGCAGGCACGGTTTTTTCCCGGCCGATCTGCCCTATGACGAGATCCGGGAGTTTTTCATGGACGCGCTCCCCCCCGACACGGCCCTGTACAACGAATATCACGCGCTTGTTGTGCGTACAGGGAACGCCTTCTGCAAAAAAACAGGCCCGCTGTGTCGGCAATGCCCGCTGGGGAGCTTTCTGGACCAGGACGTCGAATGATTCCATGTCGGATTAGGGAAACGCTGATTAATTCACTGAGAAATCTCAGGCTCTGCCGGGAGACCAATAAAGTTTGACAGTTGCGGGAATAGGGAAAAGCCTCCTTTTGTGAGTCGCTCGAAGGAGCAAGGGAGGCTTTCGATGGAACGGAGTAATATTGATCCCCCGATTAAGAATTTATCCGTAAATTTGGTCTACCCCCATATATCGGTACCTGATTACGCATTATTTTCAGCCAACATTAAAAGTCTATACGGCATAGGCAGAGTGTAAGCGCTCACGGGATAAAGTGCCTGAAATCATTGAACCTGCTTGAAAAGCGCAGCATGTTGTTCTCCACAGCTTACAAATTAATAGTGTGATATTTCAGTATGTTAACAGAAAAAGCGATTTTGCCGTCCAACTTTTAATGCAACATCAGTT
>JAISMY010000102.1 GCA_031276485.1 Desulfovibrio sp.
ACTCAGGCTTCCGCCCCCTGTTTGCCCAATACTTGAGCTATGGTCTGACGCTTTCAGAGCGGGGTACCCGGCAAAAAGTCATGGAAGCACAGGGCGCAGGCAGTGTGCCGTCAGCATCACCAGTGTTCCGTTTTTTGAAACGGGACGGTACAGACGGGCTTGAGGGGAGAGGGCAAGGCCATGCGCATATCCCTCTTGGCATTACACCATCTGGCAGCGGCTATTATCGCGTTGAGAAAAATTTGCATTATTTATGGATAAGTTCTTAGTTGGTCATATCATCAGCTCTCGACAATGGTCCGCAGCGCCTCTTGTGCCTCCGGCTTCCTTGGCCTATGATGCAGCGACGGCACAGGGAGTAAATGTATGCGCGAGGCTTGGGAAAAACGGGGCAAAGAAGTCATCGGCATAGAGATCGAAGCTCTGGAACAGGCGCGCTCGCGCCTCGGCGCCTCCTTCGCCGCCGCTGTCGAAATGCTCGCCGCCTGCAAAGGCCGCGTCGCCGTCTGCGGCATGGGCAAATCCGGGCTGGTGGGCCGCAAAATCGCCGCCACGCTGTCATCCGTCGGCAGACCCGCGTACTTCCTGCACCCGGCCGAAGGCGCGCACGGAGACCTCGGCGCCGTGCGCGACGGCGATGTAGTCATTGCCCTGTCCCATTCCGGCACAACAGAGGAACTGCTTGCCCTGCTTCCGGCCTTGCGCGGCCTCGGGGCCTCGGTCATTGCCGTAACCTCGGGGCTGCATTCGCCCCTGGCCGAGGCATCGGACCTGGTCATCGACGCTTCCGTGCCGCGCGAAGCCTGCCCGCTGAACCTCGCCCCGACGAGCAGCACAACGGCTGCTCTGGCCATCGGCGATGCCCTCGCCGTGTGTCTTATGGAAGCCGGACATTTTACCCCCGGCGACTTTCACCGCCTGCACCCCGGCGGCGCACTGGGCAGACGCCTGAGCCTGTCCGTCGCCGACCTCATGCACCGGGAAAAGCTGCCCCTCGCGCACGAAGAGGCCCCGCTCCGCGCTGCCCTGAACGCGCTGGACAAAGGCGGCTTCGGCGCGGTACTGCTTACGGACGGGGAAGGCAGGCTGCGCGGCATCATCACCGACGGCGACCTGCGGCGCATCCTCTGCCGGGGCATCCCCGACCTCGACCGCCCCGTCTCGGCATACATGACCGCCAACCCGCGCAGCGCCGCCGCAACAATGAGCGCGGCCGAGCTTATGGATATCATGGAACAGACAAGCATCACCGTCCTGCCCGTGCTGGATGACGCCGGGCGCATCACCGGTCTGGTGCACATGCACGATCTTCTGGGTAAAGGGCACATCCGCTTCGCTCAAGCACCACGCGGTGAAGGACGCCGGTCGTGACCGCGTCCGCCCGCTTCGCGCGTCCTTCACCCCCCATGTTCCCGTCCGGCGAGAAACCGGACCGGACCGGGACTTCCTCCGCATCGGGCGGCACTACTTCCTTACGCCTCCCCCTGACCGGGGAAAACGCACCCCTTGTCGCCCTGCTCGGCCGGCCGAATGTGGGAAAATCCACCCTGTTCAACCGACTTATCCGCAGCCGGCGCGCCGTTACCCATGACCGGCCGGGCATCACCCGCGACCGCATGGAAGGGACCGTGAAACGCAAAGGTGAACGCACCTTCCTGCTCGTGGACACCGGCGGCATCACCCCGGGCGGCGGGCGCTCCGCAGCCGCCGTACCCGAAGGTCTGCGCGGCTTTGAGGACGAAGTCCTCGCCCAGGCCCAAGCCGCGGTGCACGATGCCGACCTCCTCTGCCTGGTGGCCGACGCCCGCGACGGACCGACCCCGCAGGATGAACGCCTCGCCTCCTTCCTGCGCAAGACGGGCAAAGATATCCTGCTCGTACTCAACAAGGTGGACGGACCGGAAAATGAAGACATCCTAGCCGTCGAATTTCACAGATTCGGTCTGCCCCTTGTCTGCTGTTCCGCCGCCCACGGCCATAACGTGCGCGAACTGGAAGACGAACTGCGCAGGCGTATTTTCCCCGCGGAAGCCTCCGTCTGCAAAGATACGCCAGGTACGACAACCGCGGAAGGAGCCGAAAAAGCCGTTGAGGAAGCCGGCGGCGATGCCGGGGCGGACGCCGGACACTTGCGTCTGGCTCTGCTCGGACGACCCAATGTGGGCAAATCCTCGCTGGTCAACGCCCTGCTCGGCGAGACGCGCATGATCGTCAGCGAAAAAGAAGGAACCACAAGAGACAGCGTCGACGTGCGCGCGCGCGTCAACGGGACGGACCTCGTCTTTGTGGATACCGCCGGCGTGCGGCAGCCCGCGCGGGTGACGGATACGGTGGAACGTTACAGCGTCAATTCCTCCCTCAAAAGCAGCAGCAAGGCCCAGGTGACCCTGCTGGTGCTGGACGCCGCGCAGGGGCTGACCCGGCAGGACAAACGCCTTGTCGAACTCCTGAACGAACGCAAAACACCCTTCATGCTCTTGGCCAACAAGACCGACCTGTTCAAAGGCGATGCGCGCCGCGACAACGAAAAAGAACTTCAGGAAGCGCTGGCATTCATTCCCCATATCCCCCTGCTTTTCATCTCGGCCGAAAGCGGCCGTAATCTGGATAAAATAGTGCCCCTGGCCCTCGAACTGCGCCGGGAATGCGCGTTGCGCATCGGCACGGGACTGCTCAACAGGGCCATGGCCCAGGTGCTGGAACGACACCGCCCGCCCGGCGTCAAAGGCGGCAGAGCCAAATTTTTCTACCTGACCCAGGCCGAAAAAGATCCGCCCACCTTTGTCTTTTTCGTCAACGATGCCGACCTTGTGCGGCCCGCGTATGCGCGAAGCCTGGAAAAAGCCTTGCGCGCCCTTTTCGGCATCAGACACGCGCCGATGCGTGTGAACTTCCGATCCTCCCACGCGCGAAAAAAAAACTACGGAGGCGCGCGAAGGACGCATGACAACGAACGGCAATGAAAGGGAAAACATGCCGGCGGACGGCACCGGCAACAGCACTGCCTCCGGGCCTTGCCGGGAACCGGCCGGACAGCGCGGCGGAGGAAGGAGCCCCATGCGCGCCCGCGCGCCGGAAGATGATCCTGCCGCAGTTCGACGCTTTTCTGCACAAGGGGCGCATCCCCCCATGCGCGCCGGCGCTCCGGAAAATGATCTCCCATGCGCGATGCAGGACGGACCCCTGGGACGTATCGTCAACCTTATGCCCTGTTATGTACTGCTTCTTGATGCCGAACATCACATCCTCGCCCACAACGCGGCCTTTGAAGAGTTTTTCGGGCCGCCCGACGGCAGATCCTGTTACGCGGCGTTGCGCGGACTTGAGAAACCATGTGCCTTCTGTCCCTTTCTGCGGGAAGGGAAAAGCGGCAAACCCGCTACTGTGGAATGGGTACATCCGAAAAGCGGGCGCGCCTTCCGCGTCCATGCCGTACCCTTTGTCGGCGAAGACGGCACGCCCTGCGTACTCAAAACCGGCTTCAACATCACCACAGACCTGCGCATGCAGCAGGCCCTGGACCTCAGTGAGCAAAGTTACCGCGCCATTACCGACAACCTGTCCATAGGCATAGCCCTGCTTGACACTTCCCTGCGTATCAAGGCCGGCAACATCCGGCTCAGTCGCTGGTTCGGGGGGCTTTTCTGCCTGGACGCCCGCATCTGCACCATCCTGCGCTGCGGTTCCGAATACGAGCGCGCCGTCAATGAAGAAAAATTTTACTGCCCCGAATGCCTGTTCCGCGCCTCCCTGCTGGACGGCGCGGGTCACGAAAAGGAATACGGCCTGCGTCTGAACAACGCCGACAAGGAACGCATGATCCGCCTGGTGACCTGCCCGGTCAAACCCGGCAGAGGCACCGGCCGGCAGGTCAAGGCGCTGATCATGATGCTGGAGGACATCACGGGTCGCCTGCAGATGAACATGCAGCTCCAGCGCGCGCGCAAACTGGAGGCCATGAACACCCTCGCAGGCGGCATAGCCCATGAAATCAATCAACCGCTGTCCGCCCTGCACCTCTATGCCGGCGGACTGCAGATGCTGCTGGAAAAAGATGCGAATCTCGCTCCCTCCATACTTCGGGAACGCCTCGGGCTCATCATGCGCGAGGCGGACAAAATACGCAGCATAATCGCCAACATGCGCGCTATGGTCAAGCTGGAAAGCCCTCTGCCCCTGCAGCCCGTTTCACTTCCCAAGGTCGTGGGCGGGGTGCTGGCCATGATGAAACACAGCATAGCTCTGAAAAAAATCCATGTACGCGTGGAGATCGCCTCCTCCCTGCCGCCTGTACTCTGCAACGAAGTGCAGCTTGAACAGGTGCTTGTCAACCTGCTGTCCAACGCCGTACACGCTCTGGACGGCCTAGGGGACGCCGACGGGGTGCGGCGCGCCGTCCTTGTGCGGGCCGCGCCGTTGCCCGAAACGCGCAAGGTGCGCCTGGAAGTCGCGGACAGCGGCGCAGGACTCAGCGCCGACGCGGAACGTATCTTCGATCCCTTTTATACGACCAGAGACGGGAGCGGAGGCATGGGCCTCGGCCTGTCCATCGTCCACGGCCTGGCTACTCTCTGGGGAGGGGTGATAAGCACGGCGGCGCACCATGAGGAACTGGGAGGCGCGGCGTTTTTGCTGGATCTGCAGGCAGCCGGCGAAACACAGACTCCCGAAGCTCCCCCCGAAACTACCCGCAAACGCGCGGTCAAAACACGCCGCTGATTGCTTCGTCCGGCGCCGGCAGGGTTGCAATCAAGCCGAATATATGCTTTTCTCAAAACGCATGTTGCTGCAACGCACGTCGGCCCCCGGACGGCCGCAATCATACCGGATACGCCCATGTCCAATGACAAGCAAAAAGCCCCGGAGTTCGCCGTTGGTGAATCCGGCGGCACGGATGACGACGACGACATTATCGATCTGCTTGAGGTGGTGAAGCCCGGTCGTCCGCTCAGTGCCGCAGAGCAGGACGATGCGGATTTTACCGACGATCTGGAGTCCATGCTCGACGACCTCTCCCGTGAGGAAATTGCCTCCGCGCAGTCGGGTCTGCAGAAATTTTCCGATCCCACACCCGTCGACTACCGCGTCGACCACAACGAGCGTCTTGATCTGCCCGATATGGATGATCTGGACAACATCCTGCAATCCCTGGACGAGGACGGCCAACGCGCCGCCCGCAGAGAGAGCGGTGCCGTCGAGCCGTTGCCGGACCTCAAAGAACCGCTGCTGACGGATCTTGATGCCGTTCCCATTGCCGGCGACGACGAAGATATGCCCGAGTCCGTCCCGGCCGGCGGGGAAATTGGTAACGACGATGCTCTCCCGCTGCACCCGGATGCAGGTGAGGAAAAGGCGTATGACGGAGCCATAGAACTGGATATAGACGGACTTGGGGACATACTGGACGCCGTTGTGAAACCGGCCGGGGGCGGCAGGCCGTCGGCGCCTGTCGAGGATGCGATACCTTTTGAAGAACTCGCGCCCGTCCCCGCCGCTCCTCCCAAGGCAACGCCCTCCGCGCCGCCGAAGCCTACCTCGCCGGCACCCCCCTCACCGCCGGCACCCTCCGCGCGGCCGGCAGATCCCATCCCGCCGTCGGCCGCGGAATCGCCCCCCGACCTGTTCCCGGCCGGCGGGCCGGAAGATACGGCCCCGGCGCTGAGGCAAGATGCCCCGGCTCAGGCCGCTCCCGAAGCGGCCCGGACTGCACCCGCCGCTCCCGCGCCGGGCGTCGAAGCGAACGCCGTTGCCGCCCCTGCGGAAGCTGCTGAGGACGCGGAAAGCGAACTGCCGTCGGAGGTTCCGGACGCGCCGGGCGTCGAAGCGAACGCTGTTGCCGCCCCTGCGGAAGCTGCTGAGGACGCGGAAAGCGAGCTGCCGTTGGAGGTTCCGGACGCGCCGGGCGTCGAAGCGAACGCCGTCGCCGCCCCTGCGGAAGCGGCTGAGGACGCGGAAAGCGAACTGCCGTCGGAGGTTCCGGACGCGCCGGGCGTCGAAGCGAACGCCGTTGCCGCCCCTGCGGAAGCAGCTGAGGACGCGGAAAGCGAACTGCCGTCGGTGGTTCCGGGCGCGCCGGGCGATGCCTATCAGGACTCAGCGGATGACCCGGCCTGCATGTATCCATCGGCAGCCGTCGGCGATGTGGATTTGGTGGAACTGGACGCCCTGCTGGACGACATGCTTTCCAATGCCCCGGCTTCCGGTCCCGGTCCCGCTCCCGGCGACTTCGATCCCCGCTTTGCGGAAAACGCTCCGTCCGGGGGTTCCGGTGAAGCTGCGACGTCCCGTCCCGGGGCAGGTGCCTCAGGCGCCGAACCGGCAGACGCAGGCCGGGGATCCGGAACGTCGCAATCCTCTTCCTCCCGCTCCGGGCAAGGCGCGGACGCGTCCTTGTCAGGGCAACCGGAGATCTGCCGGTCCGGCGGTCCCGCTATAGGATTTGAAGAAGCCGCCAATCTGGCCGCCATACCCGGACTGATCAGCCAACTGAACTCCCTGCGCGGGGAGCTGGAAATCCTGCGCGCCGAGGCCGGCAGCGCCCGGGTGGAAGCGCTGGAAACAGAACGCATCGGCAAGCGCCTGGACAGCTTCAGCTCCGGTCTTGCTTCCCTGGCTTCGCGTCTGGAAGACCTTGAACTTGCCCACATGGCCGACGCCAACAAGGAAACTGCCCGCGCGCAGAGCGCCGAAGCCGCCGCATCCAGGCTGGCCGCCCTGGAAGAACAGACCCGGCAGTCCGCAACCGCATTTGCCGCGCTGGAAGAACAGACCCGGCGGGCCGAAGCCGGACTTGCCTCTTTGGAAGAAAGGGCGCAACATCTGGAAGACGCGCATGCCCGTCTGCACGCCGAGCTGGACAAGATGGCCGCGGCTGCGGCCGCGCGCGTCATACGCGAAGAACTTGCCGCGCTTGTCGCGGAACAACACAAGCCTTAGAGCGGTTCCGCATTGAAACTGCTCCGGCGGTCGCGTGAGCGGACGCCCGCCGCGAAGGCGCAAGCGCAATTTATTTGCGCGGTTAAGCGCCGAAGCGGGCGTAATCTGAAGAGAACTTGACGGGTAAATCTCAAAGTTGAACTGCTCTGGAGCAGTTAACGCTTGAAACAGTTCGCTTACGGCAGGCTTTGCCTGCCTGCGCCTGTTTCGCTGCAAGGATTTGCAGGCAAATCCTTGCAGCGCAGTTCACGCATTTCATTTGT
>JAISMY010000048.1 GCA_031276485.1 Desulfovibrio sp.
TCCCGCTTGACGCCCGGCGAAGCCGGGTCTACCTTCCCGGTAAGCCCTTCCTTCAAGGAGGGGGCAATCCACCCGGCTCCTATCCGCAGGGACGGAGTCGGTCGGCGGATGGAGTCGGTCGGCGGATGGAGTCGGCCGTGGATTGGAACATCAAAACTTCTTTTCCCCAGCCGGGTTTTCGCCGGGCGCGCCGTTTCACGCCCGGCAAAACGATTTGTTCGGATTCCTTTTCCCGATAAAATTATCGCAATTTTATCCGGAAAGGAGCTTACCGGGTATAGATGCGGTCGAAAGTGCCGCCGTCCGTGAAATGTGTGGTCTGGGCTTTCTCCCAGCCGCCGAACAGCGGGTCGTCGATGGTGATCAGCTTGAGCTTCAGATCGAACACGGAGGCGAATTCCGCCGCGATTTTCGGATTGCTCGGGCGGTAATGGTTTTTCCCGGCAATGCGCTGGCCTTCGTCGGAATACAGGTGGTTGAGATAGGCCGTCGCAAGCTCCCGCGAACCTCGTTTATCCACCACGGCATCCACTATGGCCACCGGGGGTTCGGCAAGTATGCTCATGTCCGGAGTGACGATTTCGAACTCGTTTTTGTGTTCGGCTATGGCAAGATAGGCTTCGTTTTCCCAGGCCAGCAGCACGTCTCCCTGTCCGTTGCGGACAAAGGTGTTGGTGGAGCCGCGCGCTCCGGTGTCCAGAACCAGCACGTTGCGGAAGAGCTTGCTTATAAAGTCGAGGACGGCTTTTTCATCGCCCTTGTATTCCCTGTGTGCCCAGGCCCAGGCCGCCAGATAGTTCCAGCGCGCCCCGCCGGAGGTCTTGGGATTGGGCGTGATGATGCCGACCCCGTCTTTGGCCAGATCGCCCCAGGTTTTCAGATTTTTCGGATTGCCCTTGCGCACCAGAAAAACAATGGTGGACGTGTAGGGCGAGCTGTTGGAGGGAAAATCTTTCTGCCAGTCTTTTTTGATAAGCCCGGCCTTTGCGATGGCCGAGATGTCGTAGGCCAGAGCCAGGGTGACCACATCCGCCTGATTGCCTTCAATGACCGCCCGCGCCTGTTTGCCCGATCCGCCGTGGGACTGCACTATGCCGACGTCCGCGCCGGTCTTGTTCTTCCAAAATTTGCGGAAGGATTTGTTGAACTGTTCGTAGAGTTCGCGGGTCGGGTCATAGGAAACATTGGTGAGTTCCGTCGGCGCGGCTTGAACCGCAGGCGCCGAAAACCCCGCAAAGCTCACCGGCAGAAGCACGGCGAGCAGAACAAACGCCAGCCGTGCCCGGCGGCGGAACATCCGCGTTGCCTTTTCCATATTCTTATCCTTTTGTTGAGGTGTTGCCCTATGCGGCAGGACCGCGAAACATCTATACGCGAGCGGGCGGGGCAGGCAAAGAATTTATTTCGCATACCGATATACCTCTACGGCATACCACGCCTTTTACGGGTACGATATACCGGCGAGCCCTCGTGCGAAAGGTCGCGCACCAGACCGTGCGACAGAGAGAGAACATGTTGCGCCGCCGCTTGCCCGGAGCGGTCGGGCCGGCGGTCTTGAAAATCCTTGCGCGCCGGCGACAAGTAATTTAAAATAAAGCCGATAAATTTACTCATATTCAAAGGAAACCCATGGAACTGCAAAAACTCAGAATTTTGCATCACGCGGCCGCCTGCGGGTTCAACCTGACCAAGGCGGCGGAAGCGCTGCACACATCGCAGCCGGGTGTCAGCAGGCAGATCCGCGAGCTGGAGGAAGAACTCGGGGTCGCGCTGTTCATCCGGTCGGGCAAACGTTTGTCGGGCATGACCGAGCCGGGCCGGGAGGTACTGGAAATAGCCGACAGGGTGCTGGCGGAGGTCAACAATATACGCAACGTCCCGAGCCGTTTCAGGCAGCGGGAGTCCGGCGTACTGCGCGCGTCCGTCGATGCCCGCTGTCAGGTCCGGCTTCCCGAGATACTTGCGCGTTTTCATGCTTTGTATCCGCAGGTGCGGGCCGTTGTCCGGGGTATGAACGGTGTTGAGACGGGCGCGGCGCTGTTGAACGACGAGGCGGATATCGGCCTTGCCGGAGATCGCCTGCGCGATGTTCGCGACCTAGCGGTTTTTCCCTGCTTTTCCATGACGTTTACAGCGGCGATACCGCTTTCTCTGCCGCCGGCAAAGGCAAGATGTCCGACGCTGGAAAGTCTTGCCGAGCATCCTCTGCTGACCTGCTGCGGCGGGAGCGAGGCGCGGCGCTGCGTGGACAATGCCTTTTCAGCAGCGGGAATAAGGCCGAACATCGTGATTACTGCGGACGACCCGGCATGCCTGATCCGTTGCGCCGCGCGCGGCATGGGCATTGCAGTCTTTTGCGGCGAAGCGCCTGTCCAGGAAAAAGGCGTACGCCTGCGCGACATGAGCGACGTCTTCGGAAAGGTTTCATTTTTTGTTGCCCTGCGCCGGGGCAGGATATTGCGGGATTTTGAGATCCAATTCACAAGATATCTTCTGCCGAACATCGACGAGGAAACATTGCGCCGTGTCGTCATGAGCAGGGAGATGCCGTCCTATGTGCCGGGATACGCTATATAGAGCATTCCATACCTGAAATGCTCCGCAAGGATTTGCGGCGCAAATCCTTGCCGCGCAACAGGAGCAGGCGGGCAAAGCCTGCCGTAAGCGAACTGTTTCAAGCGTTAATTGCTCCAGGCGAGCTTGCGGGGTGGGAAAAGTCGGAGTAGACAGCCGGCAGGCAGGTCCCCCGAAA
>JAISMY010000101.1 GCA_031276485.1 Desulfovibrio sp.
GGCCCCCGCGAAGGGGGATTTAGCACCGGGTGGTAGCTGCCAAAATTATTTCACCGGCAACACATGTTGTTCTGGAGCAGTTAACGCTTGAAACAGTTCGCTTACGGCAGGCTTTGCCCGCCAGCGCCTGTTTAGCGGCAAGGATTTGCAAGCAAATCCTTGCCGCGCAGTTCACTCGTTTCATTCGTGAACTGCTCTAATGGTTCGGGTTGCCTCCGCCGTTCAGCTGCGTTTCCTGGGGAAAGACCGGCAGGTAGCGGTAGGAAAGACTGAGCAGCATGGCGCCGTAGGCCACAACCAGCCCGCAGGCCGCCCATTCTACCCAGTTCGGGTTATAGGTTGCCCACCCGTCGAAAGGCAGTGAGGGCATGGCCAAGGTTTGCACGGTCATCACATAGCGGTTGATGGTGATACCCGCGCAGTCCAGAAGGCCTGCGACATAGAGCATGGTCGGGTCGGCGCGTCTGGATTTCGACAGCAGCATCCAGCAGGGCAGGATGCCGCAAAGCACGATTTCAGCAAAGAGCAGCCATTTTCCGTAAATCCAGCCGTAGAAGAAATCGCCGAAGCTCAGGCCGGAGCGGGGCGCCACGCTGAATATCCAGGCTCCTGTATCAAGAATTTTGAAAATGATATAAACCAGCAACATGGTGCCGGCGATTTTGCCCATCAGGGCTTTGATGTCGTGAGACACCAGTTTCCTGCCGGTCATCTTTTCCATGAGCGCGGCAATGAGTACCGTGAGCATGGGGCCGGAGGCCGCGGCCGAGAGGACGAAGAGGAAAAAGGTCCAGGGCCAGATGAAAAAGCCGTCGCGAAAGGCGTAAGGGCGCCCGAAGAGTACGCCGTACATGCCCCCCAGAGACCCTTGGTGGAAGGTGGAAAGAAAGGCGCCCATGCCCGCGAACAGGGGCATGACCACATGCAGGTTGTGGGCCAGGGCGTGCAGCAGCGGCTGCCTGTTGATTTGCTTCTGTTCGAGAATCACCGGGATGTATTCGATGATCAGCACGATGCAGTAGCAGGTGATGCAGAAAATGACTTCCGTGAGCATGGAGTGCACGTTGGCGTGCCAGTATCCGAACCAGGCCCGCACGGGTTGGCCGATGTCCAGCACCAGCACGATCATGGCCCCTGTGTAACAGATGAAGCCGATGATGACCGCCAGGTTGATGATGTTTTTCAGAGGGTCGATGTTCAGGATGTAGCGCAAAAAGCCGGTGAAAAACGCGCCTGCGCCCAGGGCGATGACCCCCAGGTCAAAGGTGATCCAGAGTCCGAACCCGAAATAGTCGTCGAGGGCGGTCATGCCCAGCCCCCGGCTCAGGACGAGAAAGGCCGCATACAGGCCGATCAGCAGTATCACGCTCAGGGCGCCCATCCAAATCATGAAGGGTTTCAGGGGGCCGCGTTCGCAGCCTTCCGGAAAGAGGTCCGCGTCAAAGGGACGGGTGTTCGTTGCCATGGCTGAGGCTCCTTAGTGCTTGCGCGGCAGGATCTGCCCGGGTTTTTGCGTTTGCTCGTCCGGCAGGTAATTGTCGCCGAGCCGGCGCACCCATTCCCGTCTGCTGATGTAGTAGACGGCGGTGTCCGTGCCCAGGCGCTCCAGCAGGCGGAAGGCGTCGGCGTTCCCCGTGACCAGTTTGTGAACCCTGTGATCCGGGTTGTTGAGGTCGCCGAACACTATGGCCCCGTTGGGGCAGGCTTCGGCGCAGGAAGTAATGTAGCCGTCCTCAGGCACGGCGCAGTGCATTTTGTTGTCCACGCCGCGTATGTAAACTTCGCCGCCTTTGGCCCGAACCGCGTCCTTGGCCTTCATGAAGCGGTGGTGGCAGAAGCTGCATTTTTCCACCACGCCGCGCGGGCGGGTGGAGACATCCGGGGTCAGGGCCTTTTCCATGCCCTTGGGCCAGACGGGATCGAACCAGTTGAAATAGCGCGCGTGATAGGGGCAGGCGGCCATACAATAGCGGCAGCCGATGCAGCGCGGGTAGATCTGGCTCACAATGCCGCCTTCTTCATTGCGTTCCGTGGCCACCACGGGACAGACCGTGGCGCAGGGCTGTTCGGCGCACTGTTGGCACGGACGGGGCAGGTAGGCTGTTTCGTGGTCGGGAAAGGATTTTTTGTTCGACAATTCAAAGACCACAAGCCAGTTCATGACGCGCAGCTTGTTCGAGGCGTCCGCCTGCGGAGCGAGGTTGTTTTCCGCCTGACAGGCCACCATGCACGCGCCGCATCCGGTACACTTGTCGAGGTCTACGGCCATTCCCCATTTGACGCTGAATTCCTTTTTCGCCGACATGGCACCCACCCTTTATGCTTTTTTGATGTCCACGCCTGTACGGTTCCACACATCCAGGCCCGTTCCCGGTTCCGGCAGGGGGCTCAGCAACTCCATGACATTCCCGCCCTTGTTTTTGCTGAACTCGTCGAATTCGCTGTGGCCGAAACCCAGACAGACCGCTGCCGTGTCGTTCATGATGCCTTCGTGGATGCGGACTTTAGCCGTGATTGTTTTGCCGCCGGCCTGCAGGGCGACCTTGTCGCCGGCCTTGACCTTGTGTTTCGCCGCCGTTGCCCGGTTCAGCGTGACGGACATCAGACTGCCGTCCAGTTCATCGGCGCGCAGAGTCTTGTTGTTGTACGGCGGGATGCCGGTCTCGGCCGTTCCGAGGCTCATCCGCACATAGGGGGCGAGGCGCAGCCTGCCTTCGCCGCCGGGGGCGGCGGCATGCGCCTGACGCTGGATATCCGTCCGGAGGGAAAAGTCGCCCGCGGCGACCTTGTCTCCGCATTGGACGGGGGCGCCCGCCGTCAATTCCTCAAAGGAACTTGCGCCGTATATTTCGGCTTTGCTTTTGAGCAGGTCTTCATAGGCGGCGATGTCGAGGGCTTTGCCCAGGCGGCGCGCCGTCTGCAGCAGTACGCCGGCCGCGTTCAGCACTCCGGTCCCGGCTTTGGCCGCCGGGGAAGAAACACAGTAACTCAGGCTGCCGCTGCCGTAGGGAGTTTCCACATCGTCCAAGCGCTCCAGCCCCATGTCGGCGGGGATAACCAGACTGCACAGGGCGGCCGTCTCATCCATGAAGGAATTGAAGGCCACGCTGAACGGAACGGCCCGGATCGCCTCCCGCACTTTGGCCGGGTCGGGCAGGGCGTAGGCCGGGTTGGCTTCATGGATCAGCAGCAGGGCCGGCTTTTTCGGATCGGCGAGAAAGCGGACCGGATTATTGCCGAGTATCACGTCTCTGGGGAGAGCCGCGTCAAGTAACGGCACATCCTTGGGCAGCAGGCTCAGGCCGCCGGGTTTGTTGAGGTTGCCGAGCAGGGCGTTCACGGCCAGCCCGGCCAGTACCGGAGCCGCTCCGGCACCGCTGCCGAACTCTGAGCCGACGATGACCAGCGGCCTTTGCGCCGTCAGGAGCAGTTCGACTTCACGCTGCAGTTTCGCCGCGTCGACGCCGGTGAGTTCGGTGGTTTTTTCCGGGGTGAACGCAGCAACAAAGGACTTGAACTCGTCAAAATCAACCGCTCCGCAGGTCCGTCCGGCGGCGATGAGCAGATGGGCGATGCCCAGAGCCAGCGCGCTTTCCGTGCCCGGGTACACGGGCAGCCGGAGGTCGGCGACGGCCGCGGTATTGCGCTGCAGCGGCCCGGCATAGGCAAGGAAGAGCGATGCCGCGCCGGCTTCCGTTTCTTCTCCCGCCTTGCGGAAGGAATGTGGACGGGCGTCTCTGAAGATGCGCCGGTTGCGTATGACCGTGCCCCAGCTTTCCAGGATGTCGGCGCCCAGGGCCAGCACATGGTCGCTGTTTTCCAGGTCGTAGCCGATGCGGGCCTTAAGGCCCGCGAGCGCGGCCGCAACGGCAGCGTCCTGGGCATCGGAGGGCATCGGGTACACGGCGCAGGAGCCCAGCGTCGCCGCGAAGGCGCTGATGATTTCCACAATGGAGCCGTTTACGTCGCCGGTGATAAAGGCAACATTTTCACCGGCCTTGCGGAATTCGTCCAGAAGCACGTTGGAGGCCTGGGGCCAGGAAATTTCCCGGAGTTTTCCGTCCTCTCCGCGCAGCAGGGGGCGTTTGAGCCGGGCCGGACTGTACAGCATCTGCACTTCGGCCGCGCTCAGGGCGGAAACCCCGCCGCCGAGAGGATGCCCGGGCACGGGCAGGACGCGCACCGGGCGTCCGTTGACCTTGCGGACCTGTATGGGCACGATGGACGGATCGGTTTTGCTGAAAGCGCTTACAAAGGTGTTTTCCCCGTCCTCAAGCGCGGGTATCCACGGCCAGTTCTGCGTCCAGATGGCCGCATCGTCCAGCAATTTCCACGGGATCGGGGTGATCATGACGCCGGCGCCCGCGCCGGCCGCGAATTTGATGAAGGTTCTTCTGTCGAGTCCCATTTCGCACCCCTTTACTTGTGACAGGTATAGCAGGCGTTGTTGGCGGCGGTCCGCCCTTTTCCGTCATCGTAAAAATGTCCGGGATGGGCATGGCACTTTTCGCATTGTGACATCTTCATGGTATCGCGGCTGTACCCGGTGAGCAGGTTCACCTCGGGCGCCTGCCCCTCCGTCCAGGTATGGCAGGTCTTACAGAGTTTCTGCGGTTCATCGGGAGTACCCAGGCTCAACCTGCCTTTCATGGTCAGGTGGCAGGTGTAGCATTTCGCGTAGTGCGCGGCGTGACTGAAAAAGACGTTGTCCGGCTGTTTCTGGTATGTGGCCCAGGGGATATCTTTGGAAACCTTCACATAGTCTTCAATAAAGGTTTTTTCGGCCGTGTAGGCGGCGCTTTCGCTTTCCGCGGCATTGGGAGCCGGTTCCGGGGTCAGAATGCCGTCGTGGCAGGTAACACAGGTTTCACGTTGGGGTATGCCGGTAAAAGACCCGTCCTCCCGGAATCTGTGACAGTCCGCGCAGGTCGCGCCGGCTTTGGTCAAATGCACGTTGTGGCTGAAGGCAAAAGGCTGTTCGGCCTCGGTGAACAGCAGGCCGGGAAAAACCAGCCAGCCGAAAAGCAGAGCCGGCACCAGCCCGGCAAGGAAGGGCGCAAGGCCCGAAATACATTTGAGGCGGCAGGTCGCGCCGTCAGCAGAGTGTTTGTTTTCCTCCATACCCGTTGCCTCACAGTTGGTTTGACGGTGAAAACACATCCGCCCCGATAGTTTCGCCGGCATCCTCACCTGCCGAAAGCGCGCGCGGCATGCAGGACAGGGCTGCCCTCAGGCGTGTGAAAACGCCGCTTATTTTCCGCGCGTTCAGTGATACAGACATAATCCCGGCGCTTAAATCCTGTCAAGGTGATTTCTTCGGGGGCTTGCCGGGGGCTCTTCGCGGGGGTGGTACGACGTCACTTTACCCGCCGCCGGTGAACCTTGTTTTGCCGTAGGAAAAAGGCGACTGCAGATCCGCGAGGGACGGGAGCTTTTCGTCCTTTTCCGAGATGAGCGGAGAAATTTTGGGCCAGGGGATGCCCAGTGCCGGGTCGTTGAAGCGGATGCCGCCTTCATGCTCCGGGCTGTAGTAAGCGCCGACCTTGTAGTGAAATTCCGTGCCGGCCTCCAGGGTCATGTAGCCGTGGGCAAAGCCTTCGGGCACATAGAAGCGGAGCATGTTTTCCTCGCTCAACACCAGGGCGTGCCATCGTCCGTAAGTCGGAGAACCGAGGCGCAGGTCCACCGCCGCGTCAAAGACCGCGCCTCTGCCGACCCATACCAGTTTGGCCTGCGCCGCGGGCGGACGCTGAAAATGCAGGCCGCGCACCACGCCCGCCGCCTCGGAACGGCACAGGTTGTCCTGCACGAACGGGCGGGAAACCCGCAGTTTTTTTCCCCATTCCGCACGCCAGGTTTCCATGAAACAGCCTCGCCGGTCCCTGTGCGCCTTCAGACGGACGATCAGCAGACCGTCAATGTCCGTGGCCGTGACATCCATTGTGCGCCCTCCGGGCTTTACTTCCGGGCGTTGCTTTCGTTGCTTTGCTGCCGTGCAGACCGCATTTATTGTGCAACAAGATGTTTTTTTTGGCAATGCCGGACGAGCAAAAAAAAAAATTCCTGCCGTATTTTTTCCCATAAAGAGAATGAAGGACGCTGCCGATAAAGGGGGTACGGGGAAAGTGAGATGGACATGCACACGTTTTACACGCGCCGGATGCTGTTGCGTTACAGCAGACAACTGGTGGCGGCAAGACGGCTGGCCAGGTACGACCGCCTCATCGGCAAGGGCTCGCGCGACGATCCTGACGTCGAAAAGGAGAAACGGCGGGACATGATTGAGAGGGTTGCGCGCGAAATCATGGAAAACCTGATTTTTGCGGGCAGCGACAATCCCGTCGTGCGGGAGGTCAAAAATCGCCTGTCTTCGGAAATGGGAGAGGATCTGGTGTTCCGTTATCCGCCCGACGATTCGGATTTGAAAATTTTCCGGTCGGCAGCGGACGGTGAGGAAACGGAGCTTCCCCCCGGAGAACGACAGGTTGTCATGGGCCGCCTGTGGGACGTCACCTTGCGCACCGTCGATGCGACCATGCTTTGAATGTTGTGTATTTTTCAGCCGTTGCCGCGCGCAGCGGCCGTTTGGAGGCTTGCATTATGGAAATCAAAAATTCGCTCCTGCACAACGCCGATCCCTACAGACTGGACAGGGATCGGGCCGCCCGCGCGGCACAGACCGCGCATATTCAGGAGAAGCGAGGCGGGGAGGGTGAAGCCGCAAACCGGGGCGAAGGCGACCGCGTCAGCCTGTCGCCAGCCGCTTTGTTGCATACCGTCGCGCACGCCGAGGCGGGTAAGGCCCCGGACATCCGCCGGGAAAAGGTGGAAGCGCTGAAAGCCGGCGTGGAAAGCGGCTCCTATGTGCCGGACAGCCGAAAAATCGCTGCGGGTCTGCTGAAAGACGAGGCGTTCCTGGCCGGAACCCTGAGTCGGGTATAGTATTGCCGGGGCGACCGCCTACCACCCTCCGGAAGCATCGGGGCTACGCCGCAAACTCCGCCGGGAGCATCACTGCGTTGCCCCGCCCGACGAGGGGTGTGTGAGGGGCCACATAAGAATACTCTCATGGATTTGCCGCCGCCCGCAAGTTTTTGAAAAATACCGCAAGTTTTTGAAAAATCAGGCTTCGCCTGTTTTCCAAAAACTTTGGCTTCCTGCTTTCAAACCTGTTTGAACGCAACTTGGCATCAAGTCCGCCGGCGTTCATTACAACACGCACGCAATCATTGAAAAATTCTGGAAGCTGTTCACCAGCCGGCCGTCTTTTGTTTTGACAGGACAGAATTCTCCTGCAGCATAGACGATGCGGTAGGGGAGCAGTGTATCCAGACCCTCGGCTATTTCGTGCATCTCCGCGGTCGGCCGCGCGCCGAGCGTCCATTTGCGGGCCTCGCAGGAAATAATCAGGGCGCATTCCCGGCCGGCGGCCGCAAGCGGTCGAACTACGCTTTGCCTTGCGGTACTGAGGACATCTTGAGCATCGCAGCCGGAAAAACCTATCGCCGCACCTTGAAGGACGTTCCCGTATACCTGGATGTGCCCTTGCTGCGTTGTCCTGGAGATGGCGCGCACCAGCCGTGTTCCGTCGTCCAGGTCCAGAACCAGGGGGATGGACTCGATGCCGGCGATGATGTTGCCGTTCTCGGCCAAACCTATGGTTTCAAGATAGTCGAGCGTACTCATGCCGTTGACGCTGCGCAGCAGGTTTCTCTCCGCTTGGGTAATGACCGCGTTTTGCTGTATCACCTTGCTGTTCGGGATGTCGGTATGGTAAAATTGCGGGTCAACATCCCCGAATGCGGCAATGAGCGTGAACAGGTTCGTGTGGTGTGCGCCGTTCATGCAGCATGCCAGGCCGCTGAAGCCGGGTAAAGGGCTGGCTGCCAGAGAGCCGAACACGGGTACTCCGCCGGACTCCGCATCCAATGCCTCAAGAAACTCGTCCCCGCCGGCGTTATAGATGACCGGGGCAGCCGTCAACAGCAGGGCAGGTTTCTCCCCCGCATGCGGCGCGAGCCGCGTGTATAATTCCCGTATGGGCGCGCTGTAGTCGTCCTCAAGGAGGACAGCGCCCGCTCTGAACTCGACATCGTCGCTCGTCAGCACGGTCACGGACAGCAGCAGATCGCCGAGGGTGCCCGGAACGGCAAGCGCGGAGGTCGTCCCGCCTATGCTGTCGCAAGGCAGAGCCTCGCTTACAGCCTTGACAACGCCTGTTTCCAGAAAATCCGGGTGAAATGCGAGAATCCCCACGGAACTGCGCAACAGATGTTCGTCGGGAATCAACAACTGCTCCGTGATTTCCGCGACGGCACGCTCAGTATCGTCGATTTCTCCGGTAAATGCGGTCCGCATGCGTATCATGGGCTGACCACCCAAATGTCGGAGCAAGAGATTATCAGCGTATACACGAAAATCCCTCTTGTGTAGCGGTTGCCGAGTGCGGAGCGGGGCAGACGCAGCCTTGAACGGCGGCTCAGTGAGTTTACCGGGTGAGGGGTGGGGGGTCAAGGCTTCTATTTTGGCCGGAAGGACGTCTGTAAGTCATAGCAGGTTGCTTTCAGCAGAAAGCAAATTGGTATATCGGAGGCGAAGCCTCCGCCCGCAAGTTTTTGAAAAATCAGGCTTTACCTGTTTTTCAAAAACTTTGGCGTCTTGCATTCAAACTCGTTTGAATGCAACATGGTATCAAAGAAAGCACACGGCAACGGCGGCGAGTATCAGCAGAGACGGCGGCAGGGCGGCGAGCAGGGAGAGGGGCATGGACATGCCGAGCGCATTGCGGCAGCCGATCAACATGGATACGAGGAACCATATCGCCGCCAAAGGCGGACCGACAAAGGGAACAATACACAGCACGAAAGAGGCCGGGGCATAGCAGATCACCTTGTAAATCGGCATGAAATCCGCCTGATCCGGCGCAAAAATGCGCAGCACGACGCGTATGAAGCCGGCGGAGAAAAGCAGAATCAATCCCAGCGCGGCAGGCGCCGAAAGCAACAGGAGAGGCAGAACGGCCTTGCCCGGAGTAAGCGGCAGAACGCCGGGCAGCAACATTTCGGCGGCACGACTCCAGGCGGATGATCCGAGAATGCAGATGTAGCCTGCCAGCACAAAGAACAGGTAGCCCAGGGCAGGCGATCCATCGCTGCCCAGCGAGGAGAAAAATTCCGGACCCCTGAACATGACGCCGCGCAGGGTGGCCGTAAAACCTCCTATCCAGCCGTAATGCGCCGGGTTCTCCCACGGGACGCCGCCCGGATCGCCGGACCCCGTCCCGGCGCCGCCGCCCTGCGTATCGTCGGGAAACTCCCTGAGTCTGCCTAAATCGCGCTGCGGCACCGCGCTGCGCGAGTCATGCAGCATGCACAGATCCTGTTCCACCCGTGCTTCAGGGTCCGGACCGTCCTCGGAATAGATGAAACGGGCGGGCGCGCGCGCATTCCCCGAAACCTCGTCCGTGGGTTGAGCATCAGGCATGGGCGAAAGGGAACGCGCGCCCGGTGCAACTCCGGAAAACCCGGATTCAACCTGACCCTCTGGACGGCCGGGAATGCCGACGTCTGCCGGCCGGGACTTGCCGGGCATGCCGGGTTCAGCCCCGCGCTCAAGCCGCTCAAGTTCAGCCGGCAGGGACCGCGCGGGGGCGGGCGCGGCAGGACGTCCGGACATGCGGCGGGAGGCCGGCGGCATGACGCCGGCAGGTGTCTTCGCATCCGGCGGCGGCGCATCCTGCCTGCGCGCCGCTTCGTCCGCCGGCGCGCTCCCGGTCCCGCCGTCGCCGGACAGACCGGGCAGCATGATTTCCAGCGTTGCCGCAGGCGCGCGACGTTTCTTTTTATTGCGCCCGAACAGGCGCCGCAAAAGGTCGGGAGGACGCTCCGGGGGGCGCCGGGGGACTTCGCCGAGCCGCTCAACGGCATCCCAGACATCACCTCTGCCGGCCTTCATCAAGTGCGGATCAGGCGACAGGCTTCGCCGGAAGTCGACAGCATCACAGGCATCGGCCGCGCCGGCTGCAGACGGGCCGGGATCAGGCGACTGCCGTCCCGCCTGCGGAATCCCGGCAGAGGCCCGCTGCGCCGCCGCAGGCGGCGGAACGGCATCGCCCCCTGGCGGCGCTCCGGGTAAGGAAACTTTTTCTGGAAAAGGTTGTTGCCCGGCGCCCGGGTCACGCTTGTCAACGGCTTGACCCGCCGCTGTATCAGGCGCGGCGGCGCCGGGATCCCCCCCGCCCGGATTCGTCGCATCCGCAGGGAACGCCGGACGCAGCGCCGCTGCCCGTTCCGGCGTAGCGACGGAAGCCGGCGGCTTTGCCGGGGAGGCTTCGGCATCGGAGCGCCCATGCGGATTGCGGAAGCGGAAGCGGCACCCGCACACGGGACAGGTCGCCGCCGAGGCGCCGCGGGGAATCATGCTTTCGCTGACGCTGCGGGTGTGTTGACATTGTGGACAACGAATGACCATAGTCGGTTCAATCCACATCCGGCTTCGTCCGCCGGACGGTTTTGCCCCGGCGGACCTGAAGGGAGAGGTTTCAGACCAAAGAGCGTTCAGACCTAAAGGGAATTTTTTGACAAACCCGATATATACCGGGGCACATCTTTAAGCAAGGGCGCTGCCTGCCGCGCGCCGGACAGGTTTTGCCGGGGCCGGTGAGAAACAGGCAGGAGATAAAATCAGGCCGGTGAGAAAATAGTTGTGTCGGCAAAAACGCGTTGATAAAGGACGCACGGCGCACACGCGCGCCTGCGCGGGTTCGCGCGCTACAATGCGCCGGCGCGCGCCGCAATCGCAATGTTTTCAAACGCCGCGCTGCGCGGCAAACAGAGAGGATTACATGCACACTTCCTCAACCGCGCCGAGGGTATGCATCCTGACGGGCAGCCCGCGTAAAAACGGCAACACGGCGTCACTGCTGCGGACTTTCAACGAAACGCTTGAACAGAACGGCGCGGCAGTCGAGCTGATCCGGCTGCACGAGCTGACAGTCAAGCCCTGTAATGCCTGCCGTACCTGCCAGAATGTTCCCGACGGATTCGGCTGCCCCGTTGACGACGACATGCAGTCCGTATTCCTTTCCGTACGGGCTGCGGACTGTCTGGTACTCGCCTGCCCCATCTATTCCTGGTATTGTACCGCCCCGATGAAGGCGGCTCTCGACCGCCTTGTGTACGGCATGAACAAGTATTACGGGAAAATACAAGGGCTTTCCCTGTGGGAAGGCAAGACGGCCGCGCTTTTCCTGACCTGCGGCTACCGCGTTGAACATGCGGCGGGTCCGTTCAGAACCGGGATGATCAACTACTGCCGGCATTCAAAACTGCATTACGCCGGCATGTTCGCCGCCAGAGACAAAGGTTACGCCGTTCCCTTCATGACTGAGGAAAAAGCCGCCGGCGCGGCCGATTTTGCAAGGCGGCTCCACAACCGGCTCATTACGCGGGACACGGACGGCGAACCGCTCTCCGTGTCGGTCGAATAGGGCAATCCGATGAACGATTCCGAACAGAGACAAGCGCTTCTGCGCCTGTGCGGACAGGTCTGCGCAAAAGGTCTGGTCTGCGGCGCCGGAGGAAACGTCAGCATCCGCTGCGGCAGAGACATCCTCATTACGCCCGCGGGAGGCAACCTGGGGACACTGTCGGAAAACGACGTGGTGCGCATGCGCCCGGACGGCTCGGTTTGCGGCCGCGGCGTTCCCTCGCGGGAAGGGCACATGCACTGCCGCTGCTATGCGCGGGCCGACGTAGCCTGCGTGGCGCACGTCCACAGCACCTATGCGACCGCCCTGGCCTGCCTGCCCCTCGACGCGCTGCGCGCTGTGCCCGCGTATACGCCGGGCTACGCGATGAGCGTGGGCAAACTCCCCGTGCTGCCCTATCTGCGGCCCGGTTCGGAAGAACTTGCCGCTATGGCCGGCGAGGTCATTGCCGGGCGCAATTCAGTGCTGCTCGCCAAGCACGGTGTGCTGACCGTCGGAAACAGCACGGAGCATGCCCTGAATCTTGCCGAGGAGATTGAGGAGAACGCGCGTATCTTCTTTATCCTTGCCGGCCGGGGCACAGGGCTGACGGAAGAAGAACAGGCGGAACTGACGCGCCCGGATTGAGGCCGCCCGGACAGGCGCAGTCCTGCTTTGCTCCTTGGCGTCTGCGCGTAACGTGCCCCATGCGCCCGCCCGCTGCCCGCCGACGCCTAAGGAAGTGCTTGGAAATAACATTTACTTTTAGGCTGACAAATCAGCCAATATAGTGTAATTCCATTCGCTATGAAAGTCATCCCTTTTATGCTACTGTGGATATAAAAAGTAAAGATTATTTTCAGGGAACCTCTAAAAATTGCTCTTCCAAACCGGCCATAAATCCAAATGGATTTTTTTGACGTTCTTTTTGTTTTGACAGGATTTCATTACACCCCAACTCCGTTGCTTTTCGCCTCTTT
>JAISMY010000106.1 GCA_031276485.1 Desulfovibrio sp.
CGCGAAAGGCTTTCGTGTTACGTTCGACATATATTACCGGACGACGGCGTAAGGTGGGGCCTCACCTTTCTTTCCTGTGCCTTCCGCATGCTGCGGCCGCCTTGCGGAAGGTTTAAGGAATGTTTACCGAGCAGTTCAGCGAGTCCGCGAACAGTACGTTCCATGCCTTTGCCGGACTGGGTTTATGCGAAACCATCTCCAGTGTATGCCTGGAGGCGGCTTCTATTACAGCAATCAACGCTTGAAACAGTTCGCTTACGGCCGGCTTTGCCTGCCTGCTCCTGTTTTGCGTCAAGGATTTGCAGGCAAGTCCTTACGAAGCGGTTCACCCGTTTCATTCATGAACTGCACAATCCTCCGTCAATCCGTGCGTTGCCCGGGCTATGCGGAAAAATTCCGCTGAATGCCCGTCATCGACGCGCGTCTTTCGTCGTTTCCTTTGTAAGGCTTGCGGATTTAACTTTGTTGAATGTGATGCCGGGACAAACGAGAAAACAGATGCCGAAAAAGCCATGCGCGTTATCCTCTATTCCCTGGGCAAAACTTCTTTCAATCCTGACGCCCGGCAGAGCCGAGCATACCTTATCCTGAAGGGAGGGAGCAATTCAACAGGCTTCCCTCCCGCCCGGACGAAGTCAGGTGCCTGACGAGCCGGCTGTGGATTGAAACATAATCAGCACTGCTGTTCCGGCATATGTGGATTGACATCTCCGCCAAAACGATTAGGTTGTTTTCTGTTATTCTAAATGCCGCAGCGCCGGCGCGGCAGCCGCGGCAGCGGAACCGGCACAAATGCCGGCTGCGCGACCGGCCGGCAGAAAACGACAAGTGACCAGGAGCCAACAACGTGTCCGATCTTTCTTCCAATCTTCCGGGCATTAATGTCGTGGAAGGGCTTGCCCGTGTTGCCCGCAACAAAAAACTGTACCTCAAGTTGCTGCGCCGCGTAGCAGCCGATGCCCCCGGCATCAAAGAAAAAATGAACGAAGCCGTCATGTCCGGCGACTTCAACTCCTTGCGCGAACAGGCTCATTCCATCAAAGGCTCGTCCGCCAATCTCTCCGTCACCGATGTCTTTGCCGCGGCGCAACAACTGGAACAGGCCGCCAAAGACGAGGATATGACCGGCGCCGTCATGCACCTCGGCGCGCTGGAAAGCGCCCTCGACGCCTATGTCGCCGTTGTTGCGGATATTGAAGATTGACCGCGGACGCGTGCCCCGCGCGGAACGCTTCCGGGTTCATACCGGGGCGGACCGGACGGCCCCGCCGGGATACGCGTTGCGGAATCGCCTGAGCTTTGACAGCAAGTTGCATTCAAACGAGTTTGAATGCAAGACGCCGAAGTTTTTGAAAAACAGGCGAAGCATGATTTTTCAAAAACTTGCAGGCAGCGGTTTAGCCTCTGCCATACCGGTTTGCTTTCAGCGGAAAGCAAACCGGTATGATATTCCGCCGGGGCATGCCTTGCGGAAACACCAGCGCAGTGAGATTCCGTCCAGTTCGTACCGGCCGGTTTCGTTGCGGGCACACCCTCTCTGTCGGATTCCATGAAGGGCGCGAAAAACAACGGCAAGCGGGCGAAATTCAGACCGCCGGCGCATTTTGCGGGGCGCAGAGCCGCCGGCACAGCCTGCCTGATCGGCGCCGCCGGGCTGATTCTGGTTCTCCTCGTTTTTTTTACGGAATTCGTCGGGCGGGATCCCGCCGGGCAGAAAGAGGCGCCCGTTGCCGCCGTACCCGAGGAACAGGAAGAAGGAGCGCAGGCCGAACTTCCGGAAGCCTATTTTCAGCCGGGGGCCGAAGATGCCGCCGAGGAAGAAGAAAGCCCCGGACTGATCCGGGGAGAAATAGCCCCCGGAGACACCGCCGGCGCCCTGCTGCAACAATGGCTATCCCCGGCGGCGATCAGCGCCGTCGTGGAAGCGGCTAAAGGCGTCTGGCCCCTGTCGCGCATCCGGGCAGGCCGGCCCTACGCCGTGACGCTGGATCAGGGCGACTTGGTGCGCTTTGAATACGAAGCCGACGACAACAACCGCCTGGTCATCGTGCGCGAGATTGAGGGCAGCGCTATCCGCTGGAAAGCGTCCCTGGAAAAGATCGAATACGATATCCGGCTCGTGCGGGTGCAAGGCAGCATAGATTCCAGCCTCTTTGAAAATATGACCCTGCTCGGGGAAAGTCCGGCCCTGGCCATGCGTCTTGCCGATATTTTCGCTTGGGAAATAAACTTTATACGTGATCTGCAGCCCGGCGACTCCTTCCGCCTGCTGGTGGAAAAACGGTACCGCGACGGGGAATTCAAGGGCTACGGGGCCATTCCCGTTGCGGAATTCGTCAACAAGAAAAAGAAGTTCGAAGCGTTCCGCTTCAAGGACAGCTTCGGCAACAACGCCTTTTTCACCGCCGCCGGCGAGAGCCTGAAACGGGCGTTTTTGAAGGCTCCTCTGGCTTTTACGCGCATCAGTTCGCGTTTCAGTACGGCGCGCCTGCACCCCATTCTGGACATCGTGCGGGCGCATCCGGCCGTGGATTACGCGGCGCCGACCGGAACCCCGGTAAAAGCCATAGGCGGCGGCTTAGTGACTTTTCGCGGCGTCGGACGCGGTGCGGGCAACTATGTCGTACTCAAGCACGCCGGGGGCTATGAATCCATGTACATGCACCTGAGCGGTTTCGCCCGTTCACTTAAACAGGGCGGCCGCGTACGCCAGGGTGAGGTCATCGGCTTCGTCGGCAGCACGGGATACGCCACCGGACCGCATCTTGACTTCCGCATGAAAAAGAACGGCCGCTTCCTTAACCCGGAAAAGGTGCTCTCTCCGCGCGACGAGGCGGTGCCCAAAGCAAAGCTCGCAGCGTTCGCTGTTGAGCGTGACCGCATGCGCGACCTGCTGGACGGCAGGGATTCCCTCGACGAATACGCCGCGGCGCAGGGACAGGGCGGAGCGGCGCAATGAGCGGCGGCAGGGAATATACCCATAAGGATTTGTCCCGCCTGCTGGGCGTGTCCGAAACCACGGTCAAAAGTTATCGCCGCAAGTTCCCCGGCTGCATTCCTGTCGCCGGCTACGGCAAACCCATCCGCTTCGGCGAAGAGGCCCTGCGCGTGGCGCGGCGCATCCGCCACCTCTTTGAGTACGGCCTGAGCGTTGACGAAACCCGCGCGCGCCTGGCCGAGGAATTCGACTGGATCGCGCCCCCCGGGGACAATACCGGCGAACAACCGCCTGCTTGCGCGGAAGACGAAACGCCCCGGCCCGATCCGAATATCCTGCTCGCGGGACTGGCCCGGAGCATGGTCGATATCTTCCTGGGTCAGAAAGAACTCGTCAAACGCCTGGATAACCTGGCCGCCCTGCTCCAGGCTCCGCCCCTCGGCCCCCCTGTTCCGGCGCCTTGTGAAGGCGCCGGGCAAAAGGACGCTTCCGCGCAGCCCGCAGAAATCCGCCGGGAACACGGCGCTGCGGAGGCGCGGGATGCGTCCGCATCCGACCCGGAACGGCCTGAGGGGAGCAACGAAAACTGTGGTCTTCCGGAGACGGACGCTACTTCCCGGTCTGCCTCGGAACGGCACGGCACGGCCGGCGTAGCGTACGATTTTGCCGATGCGCCGGATACGTCCGCCCCCAAAGCGTCAGGAAACGTCGAAGCAGGCTCCGGACACGACCCCGAGACAAGCGCGGCAGAGCCTGCGGAACACGTCTGCCGGGTTTTTCCTCTGCGCGGACAGGACGCGGCGGCCTCCCCCGCAACGGAGGCCGGTGCGTCCCGCCTGCCGGAACGCGGCCAGGCAGAGCCTCCGCGCCGTTTCCTCGCCCTGCCGTTGATGGCCGCTGCCGGCAACAACGGGTATATCGGGGCGGGGGGAAAACGGCGCGGGCGTTTTTCTCTGAATGATCTCAAGGCCCTGTTTGTGTTCACATTCGCCCCGCCCCGCCATTTCAACTTTATGTGGGAAGAGCGGGAGGACGCATGGATGCTGCGCCTGGAACAGGAACTGGAGGGACGCCGTATCGACCTTCTGCTGGCGGAACGCCCGTTGCGCGAAGGCGGCGAGGCCGCCGTCATTCTGAGCCTAGAAGAGAACGGCGAGGACCGGCATCCGGCGGAAATCCGCGCGATCCTGGAACAGTTAACGCCTGCTTCGGATTCCGGATAAACCTTGTGTCCGCATAAAACGCGCCTGACGCCGTTGAGACCGGATCCCGCCTGTCCCATGCACCTGAGCATCAGAACTGTCCCATGCACCTGAGCATCAGAAATCTTTCCAAAAGCTACGGCGACCGCGTCATTCTGGAAGACCTCTCCCTGGAAATACAGGCAGGGATGCGGTTGTGCGTCTGCGGTCCCAACGGGGGCGGCAAGTCCACGCTGCTGCGTATGCTTGCCGGGCGCGAAGAACCCGATGCGGGCGGGACAAGCGCTGCGCGGGGGGCCGAGATCGGCTATGTGGAGCAGGAACTGGACGAACGCGCCCTGGCCCGCTCTTTGCGTTCCTTTGTTCTTGAAGCCCTGCCGGACTGGAACGACTTTTGGGCCGACTGGGAACGCGCCGTCGGGGACCAATCCGCCCTTGCCCGTCTTTCCGAACGCCGGCACGAAATGGAACTGAAGTGCGGTTTCAGCCCGGAACACAAGGCCGATGCCGTACTCGCCTGCCTGGGTTTTTCGACTACCGCGGGCGACGGGCCGTGTACGCAGCCGGACCTGCCGGGCCGCTCCGGGCCCGATATTCCTCCGAAGCTGCGGCAACCGCCTGATGCGCCGGACGCATTGAACCTGCAGGACCGTTCCGGGTCCGCTCCGGGGGCATCTTTCCGCCGTTGCGACTTGCCGTTGCGCGCACTCTCCGGCGGCATGCGCGAGCGGGCCAAACTGGCGCGCGCTCTTGCGGCCGGGTCGGACATCCTGCTGCTTGACGAACCAACCAACCATCTGGACCTGGAATCCGTCGAACGGCTGGAAAGCTTCCTCCTGAAATACGAGGGCATACTGGTTTTCGTGGCCCACGACCGGGTGTTCATGGACCGCGTAGGTACGCACCTGCTCTATTTGCCGGGCGACGGCAGGGCGATCTTCCGCAAGGGGGTGTTCAGCGGCTTTCTGCACATGCAGGAGGAACAGGAAGAACGCCGCAAGCGCGAAGAGGCCGGGGTGCGGGCCGAGCTGGAACGAAAGATGGATTTTGTGCGCCGCTTTCGAGCCAAGGCGAGCAAGGCCCGGCAGGCGGCTTCCCGGCAGAAGGCGGCAAAAAAACTGGAAAAGGAACTGGAAGGGCTGCGCCCGGAACAGCGTCGCCGGGAACTGCGCTTCCGCTGGCCGGAGCCGCAGCGCACGGATCGCGTTGTCCTCGCTGTAGAGGACTTGCGTTTCGCCTTTTCCGACGGCAGACGCCTGTGGGATTCTCTGTCCTTCACCCTTTACCGGGGGAGGAAGACGGCGCTGGCGGGCCCCAACGGCTGCGGCAAATCCACGCTGCTCCGCCTGATCACGGGCGCCTTGCCCTGCGAAAGCGGCAGCATCGTCATGGGGAAAAACGTCAAGGCCGGGTATTTTTCCCAGCATCGCCTTGAGTCCATGGACCTTGCGGGCACGGTGCAGGGGGAGCTGCGCCGGCTCTCGGACCCGCGCACCACGGAAGAGGAACTGATGAGCGTCCTCGGTTTGTTCATGCTCGGGCGGGACTATTTCGAGCGCAGTGTGGGCAGTCTTTCGGGGGGTGAAAAAAGCCGTCTTTCCCTTGCGGCCCTGTTTCTGACGCGCGCCGATTTTCTCATACTCGACGAACCGACCAACCATCTGGACCTGGAAAGCCGCGAGGCGCTGATTGAGGCCTTGTCCCTTTTTTCCGGCACCCTGCTCATGGTGGCCCATGACAGGCATCTGTTGAACGAGGCGGCGGACAGTATCTGGGCGTTGACGCCGCAGGGCTTTACCGTTTTCGACGGCGGCTGGGAGGAGTACGCGGCTTTCCGCCGCGCTGCCGCCGGGGAGGAGCGCGCCCGCATGTCGGCCGCGCGGCGCGCGGAAAATTCCAGCCCGGGCGGTCTCGGCCGCGAAGAACTGAAACGGCGCAGGCGCGGCGAAGCCGAAGCGCGCAAAAAGCCCGCGCAGGCACTGAAACCGCTGCGTGATACACACGCGCGCCTTGAACGCGAACTTGAGGATACGCTGGCCCGGCAGGGCGAAACAGAACGCCTGCTCGCGCTGCCGGAAGTCTACGCCGATACCGCCCGCTGCGCCGAACTCCTCAAGGAATTCCACGTCCTGCAACAGCGTGCGGAGTCTTTGCTGGAACGCCTCGCCGCCTCGGAAGCGGCCATCGCTTCCGCATCGGCCGGTACATGAAGGAATATTGAAGCGTCTTCGGTTGAACCAGGCGCGCTGATAAGCGTACCGCCTGCGGCGGCGTATCGGCCTTACGCTTACTCAGGCCGACTCCGCCATTCCGGGTTGATGCGAAACTTTATGTGTTACATGGTACTACAGACCGGCATGGTTTTTTCAGTCGAAATCCATGAACAGCGCGCCGATGTGGATGTCTCCGAGTTTACGTCCGGCATTTTGCTCACGCATGCGCCAGAAGGACTGTTGTATCTGGTCGGATGCGATGCCGTTGCGCATCGCAGTGTAGGCTTCGATGAAGGCGGCCAGAATATCACAGATCTTGAGGGCCTCGCCGTCTTTGGGGTCCAGCTCGTCGCAGTTGCCGGTGCTTTGCAGTTCATCAAAGGTGACCGTATGCACTCTGCCTTGGCGGATGACGCATTCCTGAAATTCCGATCCGGCCTCCAGACCCAGATAATAGGAGAGTCTGTCCGCGATGGAGCCGCAGCCGCCCGCCGCAAGAGGTTCGAGAACCATGCGCTTGAGTTCGGCCTGTTCATAGGCGCGGATCAGTTGTTCCAGTCCTGCCGTGGATTTTTTCACCGGGGAGATGATATCGCGGGTCAGCAGTTCGGGCAGGTCGTGAAAGAGGGCGGTGAAGAAGTTGTTGACGCGGCGGGCCGGGCAGGCGTTCAGGCTCATGCTCAGGAAGTAGGCGTAGCAGGCGGTGATGAACATGTGCCCCATGACCGAGGTTTCAGGAATGCGCGGCACCTGGGACCAGCGTTTCTGGAAGCGCAGCCGTCCGCAGAGGGCGGCAAAGCGGGCCGCTGCCGCATACGGCGGCGCTGCTTCCGGATCGCCCGCGCGCCCGTTGAAGACGGCGGCCATGCCCGGTACGCCCGGCACATGGGCGTAGGCGGCCGTGCGGCGCCGGAACTGTTCGCCGATATCTCTGATTTCTTCGTCGAAGCTGTCGTTGACGGTCAGGAGCAGGCGCAGTTCCCAGGCGCTTGCCAATGTATGCGCGGCGCCCAGGATGTCGGCGGCGGCGCTTCCGGCGTCCTGGTTGCTGATGTGCTCTTCGAAGCGGACGAAAAAAGCATCATCCAGAGGGCGGATGCGCGATTCGATTTCGCTTGCGGCCCAGGCGGCGAGCAGCCGGTAATGCTCCGGTTCGGCCCGGATGCGGTCCAGCACCGGTGGTTTGATGTCGGTAATGACCAGCCGGAAAAGGTAGCCAAAGATGCCGCCCTCGACGACTTTTTCCTCCAGGGCGATACGCTCCGCCGGGGTGAGACCCGCGCCGGACAGGCGGCAGAGCAGCCAGGCGATAATCATTTTGTGCGCCTGCTTGTCGATTTCAATGAGTTCGGCCGGACGCAGCCTGTCGTTCCAGCGTTTCATGTACGCGCCGGAAAATATGAGCTGAAGCAGGGATTTTCGGATATTCAGGGACATCAGGACCTCTCCGGTCGTAGTGTAACCGATTGACCGGGAGCGGACAAGGCGCGTTCCGGCCTGACAGCAGTTCTCATTATGGCCCTGGCTGTGCTTTTGCAGCATTGTCCGGCGGGACAAAAAGCCGATTCTGTGGGAATAATGGACTTTTTTCTTCTGTACAATCGGCTCAGGTGGGAAAATTTTTTCAAAAAAGTCTAAAATTAAAATTGCTGCCGGCCTGAATGCGCCCTTGCCTTCATC
>JAISMY010000005.1 GCA_031276485.1 Desulfovibrio sp.
ATCTGAGCCAGAATCAAACTCTCCAGTTGATTTCTCTCGAAGAATCGATCTTTACCAGATCAACTCAAGCTGAACCTTTTCTTCCTTTCCTCTCACTCTTCACTTGTCAAAGAACCGGCTTCCGCAGTCCGCTTTGCCTGTCGGACGGGCCCGATGCTGCGCATGCTGCGGGCCGATGTCTCACGCGGGAAGAAGATAATGCCCGCCCGCGAAAGTTTTGTCAACCGTTTTTTTTATTTTTGCTCCTTCCGGTAAGTGCCGAAGCGGGCCGTTCAGTCCGCGATCAAGGAGGCGCGAAAGGATTTCCAGTCGGAAACGCCGTATTTTTCCGCAACGGCCGGCAGTTCATCGACGATGCGGAACACGGTATCCGGGCAGGAGAAGGAGGCTGTGCCGACCTGCACGGCGTGCGCGCCGACGAGGATGAATTCCAGCACGTCTTCCGCGTTGCGTATGCCTCCGATGCCGATGACGGGTATGGACACGGCGCGGGCGACCTGGAGCACGCAGCGCAGGGCCACGGGTTTCACGGCCGGGCCGGAAAGGCCGCCGAAGGTGACCGCCAGTCTGGGTCTGCGCGTGACTAGGTCGACGGCTGTGCCGCTCAGGGTGTTGATGCAGGAAATGATATCCGCGCCGGCGTCCTCGCAGGCGCGGGCTATGGCGGCGATATCCGTGACGTTGGGGGTCAGTTTGACGATCAGCGGGAGGCGGCCGGCCCGGGCGCGCGCGGCGGCGGTGACGGCGGCAGCCTGGCGCGGGTCCTGCCCGAACAACTGCCCGCCTTCGCGGACATTGGGGCAGGAAATGTTCACCTCTATGCCTGCCAAGCCTTTTGCTTCGGAGAGCATGCCGGCGAGTTCTGCGAATTCTTCCGGCGTAGTGCCGTATATGTTGGCTATAACCGGCACTTTGTCCGTAGGCAGAGCGGGCAGGATGTCCCTGAGAAAAGCTTCCGCTCCGCAGTTTTGCAGACCAACGGCATTGAGCAGGCCGCAGGCGCTTTCTGCCGTGCGCGGCATGGGGTTGCCTTCGCGCGGCTTCAGGGAAAGCCCTTTGACCACGATGCCGCCGAGCTTGCGCAAATCGCCGTAGGGAGTAAATTCCAAGCCGTAGCCGAAGGTGCCCGAAGCGGTTAGGATCGGATTTTTCAGGGTCAGGGAAGCGCACGGTCCCGCAAGTATGACGCCGGTATTTTCCATAAGCGTTTGCATTTTCGCCGTCACGCGGCGCCGGCCGCCGGAGATGACTGCATTTACAGGGGCCCCGCAGTCCCCGACGGATAAGTCCAGAGCAATTAACGCTTGAAACAGTTCGCTTACGGCGGGCAAAGCCCGCCTGCTCCTGTTTCGCGGCAAGGATTTGCAGGCAAATCCTTGCCGAGCAGGTCACTCGTTTCATTCGCGAACTGCTCTAAATCACCGCCACTAAAAAAATACCTGATCCGCGCGAAAATTTGGGCCGCAGGCGCAGGTGCGGACAAAGGCGCCGCTGTCCGGAGGCGCGGCGGGTCCGGACCACTGTACCGGCGTCGCGTTGCCGGTCGCCGGCAGATGCGCTTTGACCACGCAGCCCAGGCAGGCGCCTATGCCGCAGGCCATGCGCGTTTCGAGGCACAGGTGGGCCTCGGCTTTGCAGGCTGCGGCCATATCTCTGACAAGGCGCAGAAAGGGCATCGGCCCGCAGGCCAGGATCAGACCGGCTGCGGGGAATTCACGGATGCGTTGCTCCATGAGGGCGACGAAGGCGGCGCGGTCCTGCTCGCAGGTTTCCAGGTGGGAGCGGGACGCGCATTTTTCAGCGATGTCTTCAAAAGGGTAACACTCCAGGGGGTGCCGGTGCGCGAATTCCACGCTCAGGGTCGCGGGCCGGGGGTGTTTGTCTACATATTCGACAAAGGGTGCGATACCGATGCCGCCGGCCAGGATCAGGGTCGGCCTGTCGGCGCGCGCGGGCAGGGAATTGCCCAGGGGGCCTGTGACCTGTACGGTATCGCCTGCCTGGAGTGCGGCCATTTCTGCGGTGACGCGGCCGCGCACCTGGAAAAAAACGATCAGGTGCCCGTCGGTCAGTTTGCAGATGGAAAACGGGCGGGGGCAGATCGCTTCGGAGTGTGCGGGCCGGGGGTGCAGCATGACGAACTGGCCGGGGGCGCAGCTTTCCCATTTAGGAGGCGTGAGGCGCAAAGCAAAAAAACCGTGCTTGGGGCCGCGGCCGAAGGGGACGATATCCAGTATCTTGAGTCTGCTGATGATCGGGTTCATCCGGAGCATTTCAACTTTGAGTTATTTGCCGGGTCTGCTCTCATCGACATCCTATCCGGATTTTAAGGGCACAGCGCAGATATCCGTACGCAAACTACAGCATTTAACGCTTGAAACAGTCGCTTACGGCAGGCTTTGCCCGCCTGCTCCTTTTTCGCGGCAAGGATTCGCATCGCAAATCCTTGCGGGGCATTTCATACCAATTTGCTTTCTGCAGAAAGCAAATTGGTATGGCGGAGGCGAAGACGCCGCCCGCAAATTTTTGAAAAATCAGGCTTTGCCTGTTTTTCAAAAACTTTGGCGTCTCGCATTCAAACCCGTTTGAATGCAACTTGGTATCAAGTATGAAATGCTCTATCTACGCGTCTTTGCTTTCGAGCAGATCCAAGGCCTCGTCGTATTCAAAGTCGCGCAGCATGCGTTCCAGTTCCCGGCAGACGTCGTCCGGGTAACGGCCGGACAGCGCCGCTCTGTTTTCGGCAAAACAATCCGCTGCGCTGCCGTCGTATTCACGCAGCAGGGCTTTGAGTTTGTCGAGTATGGGTCCGATATCCGCGGGCGGCGCGGCCTGCGCCGGGGCAGCGGGTTGCCGGGCCGCGCCGCGGACGTCGGAGGCGGCGAGATTGCGTTCAAGGGCCGCGAGCATTTCCAGCAGGGTATCCACGCCTGACGGGTCAGGCGCCGCGTTGCCGTCCGCCTGGGCTTTTTCCACGGCGGCGGCGGCGGCCGAAACATCGGCCGCGCCGATGGTGGCGGTAAGACCTTTCAGGGTATGCGCGCCGCGTTTCAGGCGCTCCTTGTCGTTGTCCTCGACGGCGGCGAGGATTTCATCACGGTAGCGCGGGATGTTTTCAAGAAAAAGGCAGACGGTTTTGATATAGATGCGCGTATTGCCCGCCAGGCGGGATACTGCCCCGGCGGCGTCCACTCCCGGAATCTGCGGGACAGGCGGCGCAGCTTCACCGGCTTTGCCCGGCACCGGGGAGGGCGCTGCGTTTGCGGCGCTTTGCGCCGCCTTCCCGGACGCGTCTGCGGGCGCCGGGGAAGGCATAGCTTTTCGGGCGGCTTCCACGGCAGCCTCAGCCGCTTGGCGCACGGCATGCTCCGTTGCGGACGGGACAGGCGGCGATGCCGGTAAAAAGCCGTCCGTTTTTTCCGCCGCGACCGGAGTTTCCGGCAAGGCCGGCGTTGCGCCGGCCGCCGGTCCTGCATAGCCGCCTGCCGGAGCCCAGCGCTGCAATACTTCAAAAAGTTTTTCCACCTCAATGGGCTTGGCGACATGGTCGTTCATGCCCGCGTTGATACAGGCGTCGCGTTCCCCGCTCATGGCGTGCGCGGTCATGGCGATGATCGGAATGTTTTTGAACGCTTGCGCGGCGCGCAGGCGGCGGGTGGCCTCATAGCCGTCCATGACCGGCATCTGCAGATCCATGAGTACGATATGGAACGCCTGCGGTTCGGCCGTGAGAATGTTGACGGCTTCCTGCCCGTTGTCGGCAATCCGGACGCTTATGCCTTCATGAGTGAGGATTTCCTCGGCGACCTGCTGGTTGATGGCGTTATCTTCAGCCAGAAGCACGCGCAGTCCGTTCAACAAGCGCGCTTTTCCCTCCGCGGCGTTTTCCTCCCCGCGCTCGACGGCGGGCGGCGGGTTTTCCTCGGCCCGGACGGCTTCCAGTATGCAGTCGAAAAGCTGCGAGGGACTGACGGGTTTGTACAGAATGTGCCTGACGCCGAGCTCTTCCGCCATGGGTTGCAGATCGCCGCGGCCGAAAGCCGTGACCAGAATGACGGCAGGGACGGTCTTCAATCCCATGCGCCGAATGTGGGAAGCGGCTTCAAGGCCGTTTATTTCCGGCATGCGCCAGTCGATAAGCACAATGCGGCAGGGGTTCCCGTCCTGTTCCGCTCTGGACAGTTCTGCGTACGCCTCGGCGGCCGAACTCACGGTCGTGGGCTCAAGGGTAAAGCCCCGGAGCATTTCACCCAGAATGCTGCGCGCCGTCTCGTTGTCGTCCGCCACCAGAACTTTCAGTCCGGCCAGCGAGGTGGTGAAGCGCGGCGGAGCGTCCTCCAGTCCGTGTTCCAGGCAGATCGTGAAATGCACGCTGGTGCCCTTGCCGGGTTCGCTGTCTATCCACACCTCGCCGCCCATCATCTCAATGAGATGCTTGGTTATGGTCAGTCCGAGCCCTGTGCCCCCGTACAGCCGGCTGGTGGAACTGTCGGCCTGGGTGAAGGGATTGAAGAGTTTCGCGCGCTGCTCCGCGGTCATGCCTATGCCGGTATCCTTGACGGTGAACTGCAGTTCCACCGGCCGGCCGGTCTTGTCCGGATTGTCTCCGGGCGGCTGGGCGCCGGGGCGTAATGGTCGGGCCATGGAACAGGAGACGGTGATTTCGCCCTGTGACGTAAACTTGACGGCATTGCCGATAAGATTGATCAATATCTGGCCGAGGCGCAGGGAATCGCCCAGAAGATTGCGGGGCACGGTCGGGGAGACGAAGAAAATGAGTTCCAGCCCTTTGTCTTCGGCCTTTTGCGCCACCATGGTCGAGACGTTGGCGAAGACTTCATCCAGCACAAAGGGGGCGCGTTCAATGTTCAGCTTGCCGGATTCGATCTTGGAAAAATCCAGAATGTCGTTGATGATGCCCAGCAAGGTGTTGGCGGCAACGTAAATTTTGTTGACATAGCCTGCCTGGCGCGGGTTCAGGTCGGTTTTCATGGCCAGATAGGCCATGCCGATGATGGCGTTCATGGGGGTGCGGATTTCATGGCTCATATTGGCCAGAAATTCGCCTTTGGCCCGGCTTGCGGCATCGGCGGCGCGTTTTTCCCGTTTGAGTTCGCCGGTATGGCTGCGGATGGCCGCGGCCATGGAGTCGAAGCCGTCGGCCAGCCGGCCGAGTTCTCCCCCGATGCCTTCCAGCCCGCTTGCGGCCTCATAATCTCCGGCTTCCATGCGCGCCTGAGCCCTGAGCAGTTTTTCCAGAGGCGCGCGCAGGGCTGTTTTGTAGGTCAGCAGGGAGAACACCAGGACGAAGACCATGACGCCGGTGAGTACGGAAACGTTGTTGCGGAAGCGGGAGTCGGCCGCGGCAAACGCCTTGCCCGCACCGATTTCGGCCGCGGCGATCAGCGTAGAACGCGGGCCCTGGCCCGTCCGGATCGCAGCAAAGGCGCACAGGACTTCTTCGCCGTCGCGGCCGCGCCGCAAAACGCCGTCGCCCTGCTGCCCGTTGCCGGATCCGCGCAGGCTTTCCATAAGGTCGTCGGGCAATTTTTGCGCTTGCGCGGCGTCCGCGGGGACGCCCCACAGGATATTGCCCCGCGCATCGGCAATGCGCAGGATGATGCCGGGCAGAGAGGACGAGGCGGCGCTCCCGACGGCGAGGATCCTGTCCGCATTGAGCGCGCCGACCAGGGCGAAGCCGGACATGGGGTAGACGACATACAGCCGGGGCGGGCCGGTGCCGTGCGCGGCGGCGCGCGCTTCCGCCGTAAAGACCCCCGCCTGTATCGCTCCGATCAGTTCGGCCCGGCCGGCCGATTCTGTCCTGATATCGTCCGCTCCCGCCGCGACCGCCACTTCGCCTCCGGAGTTCACGATCAGCAGCCCCTCGACGGCGGGGTTGCCGGCGATGATGTCGGCAAAAAGGCTCATACAGTCTGCCGTGCGCAACTGCCGCACCTTCTCGGAATCGGAGAGGGCGGCCAGTATGCTGCGCATGCTTTCCACCTCAATGCGGGTTTGCGCGCCGATGCGGCCGACGGTTTCCGCAAGCAGGCTTTCAATCTGTTCTTTATCCGCGGCGTCCCAATCCCTGATGAAGATGAAGCTCAACACCAGGCACGGCACGGCGACCATGGCCGTGATGAGGATCATGATGCGGTGGATGTGGCCCGTAAGCAGGTTTTTCATGGAGTGAGCCTCGGTCCGCTTTTCGGAGTACCCGTGTTGCTTCCCGGCGCCGCCGTCAGCCCTGATAGGCGTTGCCGTCTATGATCCAACAAAGTCTGCCGCTGTGCGGCCGCACCATTTGCGCGGGCAGCACGGGCGCCGCCATGAGATTCAGGGCGGTGGACAGGATGTGGTGCTTGGCCCGCCCCGACGCCATGAAGACGCAGCAGCGCGCGTTGTTCAGGACCGGCAGGGACAGGGTGATCCTCGGCTTGCCGCCCTTGGGGGGATAGACGTCGAGGACGGTGTCCCTGGTATTGGACAGGGCGGGGTCGCCGGGGAAGAGCGAGGCCGTGTGACCGTCCGTGCCGACTCCCAGCAGGATGCAGTCGAAGCGGGGGAGTTCGCCTTCGGCAAGATGAAAATGATCGGCCAGCAGGGCGGCATAGGAGGCGGCCGCGGTTTCCGGTACTTCCTCGCCTTTCATGCGGTAATAGCGGGTTGCGTCCACGCCGGAGAGGAGTTCCTTGCGCGCGGTCTGGTAGTTGCTTTCCGCGCTTTCGGGGGGAACGCAACGCTCGTCCGCCCAATACACCGTTATTTTGCCCCAGTCCATTTTGCCGGTCCACTCGGGACGGCAGAGCATGCGGAAGAGGGGCACGGGTGTGCTGCCCCCGGACACGGCCATGGTAAAGCCGCCCCGCGCGGCCGTGGATTCCCTGTACATGGAAACGATGATGTCGGCCGCCTCCCGGGCCATATCCGCTTCGTCGGCTGCGGCATAAAGAGAAAGATTAATACGGGGCATGGCGTCATCCAGGGAAAAAGTTGAAGGAAGTATCCGCTTGGAGGTATCCGCTTTAAAAGTATTCCCGGCATTGCCGGGAAGTCAAGCGGGAATCCTTTGTAAAATCAGAATTACGATTTCCGCGGAAAGCGGTAAATATCGGCCGCAAGGCCGCAGCGGCGCGAGTCGGCCGAAAACCGCTCAGTATTCACTGTTTGCGGACCAGCCGCGCAGGCGCGCGAGCACAAGCCCGACATAGCGGCGCGCTTCCGATGTGGGCATGCGCGTCGTAAGCTGGTCGTAGAGTTGTTCCGGGTCGAGTGCGTTGATGCGCCGCACGGCGTTTTCCTCATCGACGGGATCAAAAAGGCGCAGCACGGCGTTCGGTCCTCCGTTGTAGGCGGCTATGACGCACAACTGACGCGAGAGGCTGTTGTGTACTCCGCTGAAATAGCGGCTGCCGAGCAGGTACAGGTAGGCTGCGCCGTAACGGATGTTGTGTTCCGGGCTCAGCAGTATGCTCTGATCCGGAACGGTCGGGGAGCCGGTGAGGTAACGGTGGACTTCGTAACCCGCCGTATCCGGCACAAGCTGCATAAGACCCGTGGCCCGGCTGCTGCTTACAGCCGAGGGGTTGAAATTGCTCTCCGTATGCATGACGGCCATGATCAGCGCCGGATTGAGGTTGTATTGCCCGGCATAGCGCCCGACTGTTTCCCGGTAACGGGAGGCTGAGGACGGATTCTCGAAGTCGGGCAACCCGCGGCCGCGGAGCAGCAGGCGCATGAGCTTGGCGTTGCGGTTGTCCGCAGGACAGAGACCGGGTTCCGGGTCGTCCGATGCATCGGCCGTCCGGCGCAGGGCGGACGCATCCCATACCCCGCCCGCGAGCGTGGGGAGCAGCGTAGCCTTGCCGTAGCTCCGCACCGGCGCGAAAAGGTTGAGCCTGAAGATATCCGGCGTTTCCGGCAGCCCCTGCAGGGCGCCGGCGGATGAAAAACCAAGCGGCGTAATTTCCGCTGTGCCGCCGTCCTGCGTTGCGGACAGGACCCGGCCCCGCGTGAGGTTCAGCACCCGGCGCCCGGCAGGAGGGGGCAGCAGCGCCGTAACATCCCGCATGTTTTCCGGGCCGGCGTCGGACAGTCCGCCCCTGGCTCCGGCTTGTGTGCGGGCGGCATAGCGGGGGCTGGACAGGACGGAATGCGGCAGCAGCGTCTCCGCGCCGTCCGGCAGGGCTGCGGCGTCCAAAAGTTCCATACTTGCGGGCAATACAACGCGGGAAGAGAAGGCGGGCGCATCGCCGCCGGCGCGGCTCGCACCGGCTTGCCCCCTGCCTGCGTGCGCCGCAAGCATGCCGGCGCAAAAGGCTGTCGAGGCCAGTACCATGTAACATAAAAATTTTCGCATCAACCCGGAATGAGGGAGTCGGCCTGAATAAGCGTACGACCGGCCGGAGAAATCATTTTCCCTGTCGGGTCCGGGGCAGAGCCCCGACCGCCGGAGGCATAAAAATAAAGCGTTACGCCGTACCAGACACAGCCCCCGCATAAACCTTGCCCGCCGGAGCCGGACAAACCCGCAGCGCGGAACACGCGTCCCGCCTGCCGCGCCGTTTTTGTCAACTCCGTTTACGTCAATGCCTTGACGTGTGCCGCCGTCCGGGGGAATAGCCTTGGTGTTTACTTTAACTTCTTTATTTTTCAGCATGTATTTCCCGCCGCGCGCGTGCTGCCGCGCGTACTTCCGGGACGCGCCGGCCATGCAGCCCCGCGGGCATCGCTCATCATGCAAGATGCGTTCCGTACGGATCAGCCTTCTTCGTCCCTGACGGCTTCGTCTCCCGCGGACACCGATCCTCACGCCGGATGTGTTCCGTATCAGTCTTCCTCGTCCCTGACGGCTTCGGCTCCGGTACAGCGTTTGTAGACGATGATGCCGACGGCTGCGGCAACGATGAACAGCAGGGCCGCGAGGGCGGAATTCCAGAGAGGGTCCACGCGGATGCCGCTGCCGAGCAGGGCGAAGGTGACGGTCTGCGGCAGGTAGCCGAGGGCGGATCCGGCGAAAAAAGGCAGGGGGCGGATGGAGGTCAGACCTGCCGCCATACTGGTCAGGGCGTTGTTGCCCAAGGGGAAGCAGCGCACGGCCGCGGCCATGGCAAAGGGCTTGCGGGACAGGAAAGCGTCCAGTCTGCGTATTCTTTTCTCCAGCCTGCGGCGCACCATGGAACGGGCCAGCAGCCGCGCGTAGAAAAATCCCGCCGCGCAACCGCCGACCAGTCCCAGGCAGGCGAGGATAGTGCCCTGAAAAGCGCCGAAAGCGTACCCGCCGAGGGCGGCCAGGGCTTGCCGGGGGAAGCCGAGAGGCGAGAGCAGCATGACCAGGGCGGTATAGAGGAAAGCGCCTTGCGCCTCGCCGCGCAGGTGCGTGTCGGCCCATGCAGGGTCAAGGACGCTCTGGAGGTCGAAAATGCGGACAAGGCACATTGCGACGACCAGGGTAAGAAAAAAAACGGCCGCTTTGAGCAGCGAACGCAGGGCGGGTGTTTTCACGGCGGCTCCCGGCTGCTGTCAACCGCGTTCGCGGATACGGAAGCGCAGGGCGCGTTTTTGCATCCAGCGCACAGCCAGCAAGTCGTACAGGCCGGAAAAGGCCCTGTCCCATATTCCGTACTTGGAGCGCCCGGAGCGGCGCGGACGGTGCGCCACCGGGACTTCAAGCACCGCGGCCCCCTGCATTTTCATCAGCGTGGGCAGGAAGCGGTGCATGCCCCTGAACATGGGCAGGCGCCGGGCCATGGAGGCGCGCAACACTTTCAGCGAACACCCGGTATCCCGGATATGTTCGCCGGTCAGGCTGTTGCGCACGGCGTTGGCAATACGGGAGGAGGCTCTTTTTATGAAGGAATCCCGCCGGCGCATGCGCATCCCGACGACCATGTCGTTGTCCCTGCCGAAAAGTTTCAAAAGAACGGGGATGTCGGCCGGATCGTTCTGCAGATCGGCGTCCAGGGTAACCAGGATGTCACCCGCCGCTTCACGGAAGCCGGCGGCCAGGGCGGCGCTCTGTCCGCAGTTTTCCGCAAGGGCGATGTAGCGCACGCGGGGATCTGCGACCGCTTCCGCCTTGACGGCGTCCAGGCTGCGGTCCGTGCTTCCGTCGTCGACAAAGCACAGTTCCCAGGCCGCTTCAGCGCGGGACATGGCGGCGCGGATTTCGTCGGCCAGCGGCGCAATATTTTCTTCTTCATTGTATACGGGCACAATGAGACTGACTTCGGGCGCGGACGGGCAGCCGCGGGCGTCGCTTTTCCGCCCGCCTTCCGCCGTGTTGTCGTTCATCAAAGCTTCCTTTATGGTCTGCAACGGCTGCGTTGCAGGTAAAGAGGAAAAGCGGCAGCAGCCGGGGAGGCCGGACAATTTTCAAAAAATAGAGATAAGTCGCACCGCATGTCAAGTACGCTGTGCGCATGTGTCAACAGCGCATTGGAGAGTGTGCATCTATATATAGGGTTCCTACGCATAAAAGCAATTAACTCAATAAGTTATAAGTAAAGAGCGGTGAATCCGGATCTTCAATAAAAAAGGGTCCTTCAGACTTTCTTGTGGGTCATCTCATCACCCGGCAGCCCTCGGGTAGAGGTCCAGCCCGCCGCAGAAAAAATAGATAGCCATCTTATAATGTTCATGGTTTCTATACCCAC
>JAISMY010000008.1 GCA_031276485.1 Desulfovibrio sp.
ATCTGAGCCAGAATCAAACTCTCCAGTTGATTTCTCTCGAAGAATCGATCTTTACCAGATCAACTCAAGCTGAACCTTTTCTTCCTTTCCTCTCACTCTTCACTTGTCAAAGAACCGGCCCGTTTTGCGCTCAACCCCCGGAATCGTCTTCCGGGAAGGGGCCGTCCCGAGCGCGAAAGAACCTTTTGCCCCATGCCGGCGCAGAAGTCAACAATTTTTTTTCTTTTTCGGAAAAAAATGCGCGGCCGCCGGCCTGCGAAGGTTCTTTTCCCTTGCAACTGTTGCGGCACAGTGCTTTCCCGGAACTGATGCCGCACAGAGCTTTCCCTGAACTGATGCCGCATTGCTTTCAGCAGAAAGCAAAGCGAGATCAGCCGCTAAGGCCGGCAAAGGCTGCGTCAACCAGTTCGCGCGCCTCATTCCTGATGCGTTGCAGGTGTTCCGGGCCGATAAAACTTTCCGCGTATATTTTGTACAAATCTTCCGTGCCGGACGGCCGCGCCGCAAACCAGCCTCCCGGCGTTTCCACCTTGACGCCGCCGATGGGCCGGCCGTTGCCGGGAGCGTGGGTCAGCACCCCGGTGACGGGTTCGCCGGCCAGCTCCCCGCAACGCACGTTTTCAGGCGCCAACCGTTTCAGGGCGTCTTTTTCGGCGGCCGTCGCCGGCGCATCGACGCGGGAATAAAAAGTTTCTCCGAGCTCGCGGGTCAGGGCTTCATAGGCGGCCTGAGGGTTTTCACCGGTGACGGCGGTCATTTCGGCCGCCAGCAGGTTCATGATGATGCCGTCCTTGTCCGTGGTCCAAGCCTTGCCGTTACGGCGCAGGAAGGACGCGCCGGCGCTTTCCTCCCCGCCGAAGCGCAGCGTTGAGTTCGCAAGTCCTTCCGCAAACCACTTGAAGCCCACCGGGGTTTCATACAGCGCCGCGCCGCGCGCGGCGCAGATGCGGTTTATCAGCCCAGTGCCGACACAGGTTTTGCCCACGGCCGCGCCCGCGGGGTGCCCCGGACGGCGCCGCAAAAGATAGTCCACGGCGGCGGCAAGGTAATGATTGGGATTCATCAGTCCCCTGGGGGTGACAATGCCGTGGCGGTCGGCGTCCGGGTCGTTGCCGAAGGCCAGGTCAAAGCCGGCGGCCGAACGGATCAGGCCGGCCATGGCCTGCGGGGAGGAGCAATCCATGCGGATTTTGCCGTCACTGTCCGGGGGCATGAAGCGGAAGAGCGGGTCGAGCTCGGTGTTGACCACAGTTAGCGCAAGGCCGTATTCGGCGGCCACCCGTTCCCAGACGGGCAGAGAGGAGCCGCCCAGAGGGTCGGCGCCCAGACGCAGGCCGGAAGCGGAAACGGCCTGCATGTCCACCACCTCGCTCAAGGCGCTGACGTAGGGGCCGATAAGGTCGACTTCCTCGACAAAAGCGCGCCTGCGTCCGGCCGATGCCCGTTCGACGCCCTTGTTGCCGGCGCCGAGATAGGCGTTTGCGCGCTTTTCAATCCAGGCCGTGACCCCTTCCCCGGCCGGTCCGCCGTGGGGTTCGTTGTACTTGAAGCCGCCGTCCTCGGGCGGGTTGTGCGAGGGCGTGACCACGATGCCGTCGGCCGCGGACCCCGCGCCCGAGGCATTGTGCGTAATGACGGCCCATGAAACTACGGGGGTCGGCGTAGGCAGACCGCCCGCCTGGATCAACGTCTTCACCCCGCAGGCCGCAAGCACCTCCAGAGCCGTGTCCTGAGCCGGCCCGGACAGGGCGTGAGTATCCCGGCCCATGAACAGGGGGCCGTTGATGCCTTTGAATTGACGATAATCGCATACGGCGCGGGTAACGGCCAGGATGTGCCGTTCCGTGAAACTGCCGTGCAAAGATGAGCCGCGGTGCCCGGAGGTCCCGAAACTTACCCGTTGCGCCGGGTTGCCGGGCTCGGGAACGGCGTCGAAGTATGCGGCCAGCAGTTCATCTACCGTAAACGCGGAATTCATAAGCGACTCCTCCGGTTCTCTACAGCAATCGACGCCTGGAACAGTCCGCGTACGGCAGGCTTTGCCCGCCTGCTCCTGTTTCGCGGCAGGGAGTTGAGGACAGGCGCGCCCGGCTTCGCCGGGCGTCCCTGTCATGACCTTTCGAGAACGGCATGACACTAATCCCCGGCTTGGGCCATGGCCCGGACGTGGGCAACGGCCTCTTCACGGCTGGTGACTTCCCCGGCGATCTGGGCGGTCAGCAGGGAGCTGCGGAGATGGCCGACCGTAGGTCCGGGCTTGAGACCGGTGAACTCCATTATTTCGTTGCCGTTGAGCAGCGGTTCCAGCATTTGTTCCGGCAGTTCGGCGCGTTCCAGGTATTTGTTGTTGTGGTTGAAGGCCGTGTAATTGTCGTCCCTGGCCTTAATGTCGGCGCGGCTCATTTCAATGAGTCGCGGGTATTCCTCCAGCGCTCTGAAGCGGCGTATGCCCTTGTCCGTCATCATAAATTTGAAGCGCATGTGATGACGCACGAGGTGGCAGATAAGCTCAATATCTTCGGGCAACATGTGCAGTCGGCGCAGAATCTTGCGCGTGACTTCCGCTCCTATGCGGTGATGTTCGTAAAACGTCCAGTGTCCCTGGTAAAATTCAGCCGTATAGAGTTTGCCGACATCGTGCATGAGCATGGCAAAAGTGCCGTACCAGTCGTAGTGGAACTTACCCTCGGGATAGCGGCGGACGCATTCTATGGAGTGGTCCAGGACGTTTTCTTCAATGCCGGTGTCGTTTCTGGTCTGGCGCACGCGGAAGAGGGCGGCCAGTTCCGGCAGCAGACCGTGCAGGAGCTGGCTGTCGAAGAGCATGCGCGCAAATTTCCACATGTCCGGCGCCTCGACCTTGCGCCATTCTTCCATGATGCTGCGGCTGGGCACATAATCCAGGATGCGCTGGGCAGAACGCACGATGCTTATCCAGGTGTTGGGGTCTATGGGCAGATTCGTGCTCGCGGCATGGCGGAAGGCGCGGAAGGCAAGCAGGTAATTCGTATTAAGCGTTTCATCGGGCAACCCGATGAGCCGCACCTGCCCGCAGGAAAAATCCGCGAAACCGGTATCGCCCCTGTCTACGGGGGACAGGGTGGACATGCCGCTGACGAGACTGGTCGGCAGACTGCCGAGCCGGCGCATGTTTCCGAGCATGGTCGGCGTGAGTCTGGTCATGGACTTTTCCGGGCGCGTGGCCTCGGCGATGTTCATAAGATAAAAACGGTAAAGGCAGCCGTTTTCATCCAGCAACCCGAGCAGGGCGGCGGGTTGTCCTTCGCCTTCGACCCGGAAACCGGGAAATATTTTCTTCAGCTCCTCCACCGGCGCGTCGGTGGCGACGTCCACGGCGCTGTAGTTCAGCTTTTCCATAAGTTCATGTTGCAGGGGAGTATTGACCACATGGGCGTCCCATCCGTTGCGCATGACGGATTTGCACAAGGTAAGGGCGTCCTTGAACGAGGGTTGCGGCATAGCATCCTCCAGCGCGTTATATGCCGGCGACGGGACTGCGCCGCGCCCGCGGCGTATCGCCTGCGGAAGACGACAGGGCCGTGCGGGACGGCACCTGCGGCGGGGCGGGCGGGCGGCGCGTCCGCGCACTGTGTATCACACTATGCGGCGTCCTCCAAGCCAGTGGGCGGTCACTCTGCCGCGCAGGCTGCGGCCGAGGAAGGGCGTGTTCAGGCTTTTGGAGTGTATGGCGGCGCGGCAGACCGTCCATTCCTCGTCCGGATCAAAAAGGAAAAAATCCGCGGGATCGCCGGGGGCGAAGTTGTTGACGGGGATGCCGAACACAGCGGCGGGGGCGCTGTGCCACATGCGGGTGAAGGCGGCTTCGCTCAGCAGCCCGTCGCGCACCAGCGTATAGGTCAGGGGCAGAGCCGTTTCCAGGCCGATCATGCCGCAGGGGGCCTGATCCAGCGGCTGTTCCTTTTCATGCGCGGCGTGCGGGGCATGGTCCGTGGCAAAGACGCCGATCAGTCCGTCGCGCACGGCCTCGCGCACGGCGCGCACATCTTCGCGGCTGCGCAGGGGAGGATTGACCTTGGCCGCGGTGTTGAAGCCTTCCAGCAGGCTGTCGTCCAGCAGCAGGTAGTGCGGGCAGGTTTCGGCGCTGACCCTGAGGCCGCGGTCCGCCGCGAAACGCAGCAGTTCCACGGACTGCCTGCAGCTTATGTGCGCGAGATGCACGGGCAGATCCAGGTATTCGGAAAGGAGGATGTCTCTTGCGACATGCAGGGCTTCGGCAACGGTCGGCACACCCGGAATGCCGGCGCGCCCGGAAACGGCGCCTTCGTTCATGAGCGCATCGCGCGCAGGCGCGGGATCCTCGCAATGGTCTATGACGATGCGTCCCCATTGGGCGGCGTATTCCATGCCCCGGCGAAAAATTTCCGTATCGGCGATGCCCTTGCCGTCATTGGAAAAAGCGACGCAGCCCGCGTCGGCCAGTTCCCCCATGCGGGCAAGTTCTTTCCCGGCCAGACCCACGGTCAACGCGCCCACGGGATACAGGCGCGGGCCGTGCGGATGCAGGCGCCCGGCCTTTTCCGTCATATAGGCGGTAACGGCGGCCCTGTCGTTGACGGGGACGGTGTTGGCCATGGCCATAACGGCCCCGAATCCGCCGCGCGCGGCGGCCGCCAGACCGGAACCGATGTCTTCCTTATATTCATGGCCGGGGTCGCGCAGGTGCGTGTGCACGTCAAGAAAACTGGGGAAAAGGCGTTTTCCGGCGCACGCTATGCGCTCTGCGTCCGGGGGCGGTTCCAGTTCTCCGGCCGGCGCGCAGTCGACGATTTTCCCGTCCCGCGCCGACACGTCGCGTTCACCGCCGTCCATGCCCGGTATTCCCGGACAGATAAGGGCGCGTTCCAAAAACAGGGCGTTTCGTTCTCCGCCTGCCGCACAGGGCCGTTCCGGGTAAGGCCCTCGTTCACCGTGCGTTCCGTCGTGCATCATGCGCCTGCCGCCGGCTGTCCGGATTTATGGTTCATTCCGTATCCGGCTTGGTCCGCAGGCCGGCTTCGCTCAAGGCCGTCTTTATAGTCCGCAGGTTCTTCCTGTATGGAATCACCGCGCATGCCCAAGGTAAACAGCACGGCCATGCGCACGGCGACCCCCGCTGCCACCTGGTCCAGAATGCGGCTCCGCCCGGAATCCGCCAGGTCGGAGGCGATTTCCAGCCCGCGGTTGATGGGGCCGGGATGCAGCACAACCGCGTCCGAAGCGGCTTTTTCCAGATGTTTCATGCCGATGCAGAAACATCGGGCGTATTCCGAGAGGTCGGGCAACAGGCCGGCCTGCTGCCGTTCAAGTTGCAAACGCAGGGCCATCACCGCATCGACCCCGGCCAGAGCCTCGTCCAGATTGTCGTGCACTTCGACCGGCCAGTCGCGGATACCGGGCGGAAGCAAGGTGCGGGGGCCGAAGACGCGCACGCTCACCCCGAACTTCCGCCAGAGAAACACGTTGGAGCGCGCCACGCGGCTGTGCGCGACGTCGCCGACGATGAGCAGACGTTTGCCGCGCATGTCGCCTTTCCAGTGCCTGCGCAGGGTAAAGGCGTCCAGCAGGGCTTGGGTGGGATGGGCGTGGCGTCCGTCCCCGGCATTAACCACGGAGCAGGACAGGCGTTCGGCAAGAAACGCGGCCGCGCCGCTCACGAAATGCCGGATGACGATGATGTTCGGGGCCATGGCCTGCAGGGTAAGGGCCGTGTCCCGGAGCGATTCGCCCTTGGTGATGCTGCTGCCTGATGCCGCAAGGGCGTAAGTGTCGGCGGAAAGCCGTTTGCCCGCGATCTCAAAGGACGTGCGTGTGCGCGTACTGGGTTCGGCGAAAAAGAGAACAATGCCCTTGCCGCGCAAGGTAGGCACCTTTTTGACCGGCCGGGCGTTGATTTCGTCGAATCGTTCAGCCATGTCCAAAAGATGGGTAATTTCGGAGGCGGAAAGCTCTGCCGTATCCAGCAGATCCTTGTGCCGCCAACGGATATCGCTCATGGCTCTGCTCCCGAAACGCGACCGGCGGGATGTCTCCGCCGCCTGCCCGGTCGCTCCCGCCGGCGCCCGGATGCGTCCTTCGGGATTCGGCGGAAGATCGGCCGCGTCCGACGTATTTTATTTTAATGCGGCCTTGCGCCCGTACATTTAATTTTGGCACAGTCTTCGGCGAGAGTAAAGAACAAGTCGGCATTTTATCAGGGCAGACGCATCTAAATTTCGTTGCGGCGCAACATAGCAGCTGTTTGGGGCCGTCAAGACGGCGGACTTTCCGCGGTGCCCGGCGAGGAGCTTTCTTGCCGTAGTAGGAAAAATTAGATGCGTCTGCCCTGGGCATTTTATCCCACCAGCCGAGGCTGCAAAACCACATCCAAGGCGACAAGGAGCCATAATTAGAATTGCTGGATTTTCCGGCATCCGCTTGCCTTCTCCACCCGTGTGTGCTATGTGCGGACAGACCGGCATCATCATCGTACGGTTCAGGCATCAGGTAAAGATGGGGAGCAGCGGACGGGCCGACGGCTCCGAGCCCGTAAGCCGCGCGTGATTCGGAACGGCGCCTGCGCGATGCCCCTTGAAGAACGCCCGGCGTACACCTTTACTATGAGAGGGTTTGCTTATGAAAGCTATGGTCAGGTTTTTCGTCAACGTCATGCAGAAGTATCTGCCGGACGCTTACCTGTTCGCCGTCATTCTCACGTTTGCGGCGTTTCTGGCGGCATGGGCTCTCACGGACAAAAGCTTTATCGAGATCATCAACAGTTGGGGCAACGGGCTTTGGGGCATCCTGGGCTTCGCCATGCAGATGATCCTGATCGTGGTCACAGGGCATACCATGGCCAGCAGCCGTCCGGTCAAGCGGCTGCTCTCCGCTTTGGCCTCCATACCCAAGGACAATACCGGGGCCGCCATGCTCTGCGTCTTTGTGGCGGGCATCGCCAGCTTCATCAACTGGGGCTTCGGGCTTATCGTCGCGGCCCTGCTTGCGCGCGAACTGGCGCGCAAAGTGCAGAACATGGACTATGCCTTTGTGGTGGCCGCGGGCTACGGCGGCTTTATTGTATGGCACGCCGGTCTTTCCGGCTCCGTCCCGCTGGCAGTCGCCACCAAAGGTCATGTCGCGGAAAAACTGATCGGCATCATTCCGACCACGGACACCATGTTCGCCGTGCCCAACCTGATTATCACCGCGGTCATTGTGTGTAGTCTGCCTTTGCTGATGAAACTGATCGCTCCTTCCAAAGACGAAATCCGTCCCGTGGATCCGGCGTTGCTGTCTGAGCCGGTGGAGCCGGAAGAGCCCAAGGTCAAGACGCCGGCGCAAAAGCTTGAGTATTCCCGCGCCGTCACCCTCCTACTGGGGCTAATGGGCGTCGTCTATCTGGTGCGCTATTTCTACGTCAACGGGGCGCTGAATCTTTCCCTGAACATAGTGATTTTCGTCTTCATGTGGCTGGGCATCATCCTGCACGGCACGCCCATCGCCTATGTGCGCGCGGTCAATGAAGCCATCAAGGGCGGCGCCGGCATTGCCGTGCAGTTCCCCCTGTACGGCGGCATTCAGGGCATCATGGTCGGCACCGGCCTGGGCGTGATGATCGTCAACGTATTCGTTTCGCTGGCAACGGAGTACACCTTTCCGTTCTTCGTTTATATCGCGAGCGGCATACTCAACTTTTTCGTGCCGTCGGGCGGCGGCCACTGGGTGGTCATGGGCCAGATCTGCATGGATGCGGCGGTCAAACTGGGCGCATCGCCGGCCAAGGTGGCCATGGCCATTTCCTACGGCGACCAGTGGACGAACATGGTGCAGCCGTTCTGGGCCTTGCCTCTGCTCGGCATAGCCAGGCTCGGCCCCAAGGACATCATGGGCTACACCACCATGGTCATGCTCTGGGCGGGCATAATCATGGGCGTGGGGATGCTCGCGCCCTGGTGACGATTGTTTTCAAACGACACCGACAAAACGCGGGGCCGGACTATCCGGCCCCGCGTTTTATTCGTGGGCCGGCAACCCTTATCTCCCGCACACTACAACAGCGGGATACGCTCTTCGCGCCGCGTGACCCGGCGCACCGACACGGAGCGGTTGAGCAGCTCGCGAGGCAATTCGGCCAGAAAGCGCGACGGCTTGAGGCGCAAGGTCCCTCCGTAAAGAGTGCGTACCCCGGCATGGCTGAGATACAGGAAATCCTCGGCCCTCGTCAGGCCGACATAGAACAGCCGGCGTTCTTCTTCCGGGTCCGGGTCGCGCATTTTGTCGCCGGCCTTGCCTGTGAGCAGCGCGGGGCCGGCAAAGGGCACAAGTCCGTCTTCCAGGCAGGGCAGGAACACGCTGCGGAATTCCAGACCCTTGGCCGCGTGCAGGCTGATGATCTGGACTTTTTCCCCCCTGGCCCGCACCAGTTCCAGTTCGTTCATAAGGCCGGCAAAGGTCAGCAGTCCGGCCCATCCGCCGTGGTGCTCATAGGCTTTGAGCAGGGCGCGGCAAACGGGGGAAAGGCGGAACAGGGGATCGAAGGGCGGGGTGTTCTGCAGGTAGGTGACGACTGCCGCGGGGCCTTCGGCCAGCACGCGCGCCGGGATATCGGGGGCGGGGCGCGCCGGGCGGCTTGATCCTTCGGCGGGCGCGCGCGGAGGGATATCCGGGGTATTGCCGTCTTCGGCCTCCTCTGACGGAGCTATGCCCAGCATGCGTCCGGCGGCGCGCAGGATGACGGCCGCGCGCGGGTCGGCCCAGAACACGTCTCCGGCCGGTTCGGATACGGGGATGCCTTTGCGGGCCAGGGCGGTGCGGAAGGGGCCGGCCAGGGCGCGGATGCGCAGCAGGACGGCGATGTCGCCGGGGCTGTGGTCGGCCTGCGGGAGCGGCAGGCCGGATTTTTCGCGGTTGCCGCGCGCGTCGGCCAGGCTGTGTCCGCCCGTGCCGATGAGTTCGGCGATGCGCTCGGCCACCCAGGCGGCTTCGGCTTCAGCCGACGGGGCGGAAAAGAGGCGTATGAGCGTATCTCCGCCGCGTTCGGGGACAAGCCCGCTTGCGGCAAAGGGACCGGGAGCGGCTTCGGAGAACAGCGCCCGCCCGGCGCGCAGGATGCACGGGCGCGAGCGGTAGTTGCGGCGCAGGCTGATGACCTGCGTATGCGGCCAGGCTTCCAGAAAGAAGCGGAAGGCGTCGCCGTGCGCCCCGCGAAAAGAGTATACTGACTGATCAGGGTCGCCGATGCCGAAAAAACCTTCGCCTTCGAGGTTTCCGGAGTTGACCAGGGCGCGGATGAGCATGAGCTGCAAAGGGGAAAGATCCTGTATTTCGTCAACCAGCACATGCTCGTAGGGGCTTGTGTACAGGCCGCTTTCGAGGCGTTCGAGAAAAAATTCCGGTAAATCCGCATAATCGGCGAAATCCCAGGCGTTTTTCTGGGCCAGGTAACGCGCGGCGCAGTCGGCAAGTTCCGGCGGCAAAGCTTCGCGGCGCTCGCGGGCCAGACTCAGGGCCTGCCAGGCATCGGCGATGCGCCGCGCGCCTTCTCCGGCATTGGCTTCGGCGAACACGCGGCGGGCGGCGGCTTCGTCCAGCAGCAGAGGCGCGCCGTCCCGGCATGCGCACATAAGTTCCAGGGCCAGGGCGTGCAGGGTGTCCGTGCGCGGGAGCCTGGTATCACGTCCCAGGGCCTCGCCCAGCCGGCGGTCCATTTCCGCAGCCGCCCTGCGCGTAAAGGTCACGGCGGCTATCCGGCGCGGGTCGATGCCTTCGTTGAGCAGGTACAAAACGCGGGCAATGAGGGTGCGGGTTTTGCCCGTGCCGGGGCCGGCGCAGACGAGGACCGGGCCCGGCCCGGCCGGTACGGCGCGTTCCTGCTCTTCGTTCAGACCCTCGGCTGGGCAAAGGAGCTCCGGCGCGGCGCTGAACGTCCGCGTTTCCGTGTTTGCGGCAGCGGTTCGCGCAAGGAACGGCGTGCTCCCGGCCTGCGCCGCGGTTCCGGTCCGCGGAAGAGCCGGAGGGGCACCGGCCTGGGTCGGCGGCTGCGGAACCCCGGTCCGCGGCGGAGTTGGGGCGACTGCTGAGGCAGGGGAACCGGGCGGGACGGCGCCCGCCGACGCGGGAGCGGCCTTGCCGGAGCGTTTTTTTCGCGCCGGGGCAGGCGCGGGAGCGGGCATTCCCGGCAGGGTCAGGCCGAGGGTCTGCGGACGCGACAGGGAAATCCTGCTTCCCGCGGCATGCTCCGGGCCGCTCCGGGCAGAGCCTTGAAGCGTTTCTGTGGACGACCGGGGACCCGTATCCTCTGCGGGGTTCTCCGGGCTGTTCCCGGCGGAGGCGGGGAGCGTCCCGGCGCTTTTTCCTCCGCGCCGGGGCAGGCCGAGGCCGCGCCTGACGTCCGCGAGTTCGGCGGCGTCGAACATGCGCACGCTGCCGTATTCGCCGTCATAGCCGCCGCTCAGGCGCACGTCGCCTCTGCGCATGCGGCGCAGGGATTCGCCCAGGGGAGGGAAGAGGCGCGCCGCGTCCTCCTCGGGCAGGGTGCGCAGGATGAGCAGTTCCGGTCCGAAGCGGCGTACAAGGTCCGCATACATTTCTTCCACCCGGCGACTTTTGGGCGAAGCTCCGAGCAGTTCCGAGAGAATTTCCGGCAGGGCCGCCAGGGAGGCGAACCCGCGGCCGCCTAAGTCCCCGCCGCCTGCCGTGCCGGAGGGGTAGGCCGGGCTTTCGCGATCGGCCAGTTCCCTGACCCGGCTCAGGACGCCGACGGTCAGGGGAGTTCCGCAGACCGGGCACAGCCCGCCGAGCCGCCGCGTTTCTTCCGGACTCAGGACTACGTCGCATTTGCGGTGCCCGTCCAGATGATATTTCCCTTCTTCCGGAAAAAACTCCAGGGTGCCGGTAAAGGATGTCGTTCCGGGTTGTTCAGGATGCTTAAGGGCGTTCAGGATGCCGTCGTAGGACAGTTCGCCGGTAAAGACATTGGCTTCGCGGCCGAGTTTTTCACCGGAATGCGCGTCTGAATTGGACACCAGGCGGCGGTTGTCCAGGGCGCTCCAGAGGCGGTTCATGGCCGGGTCCGAGGACAGGCCGGTTTCCAGGGCGAAAATTTCCGGCGAGAGGTCGGCGAAGCAGTCTTCCAGGCGGTCGAAGCCGGATTTGGAGCCGAAGAGGGAAAACCAGGGCGTCCAGATATGGGCCGGAATGAGAAAGGCCTTGGGGTGGCATTCCAGCACCAGTTCCAGGAGATCGCGGGAATCCAGGCCGAGCATGGGGCGGCCGTCCGAGGCCAGGTTGCCGAGCTGGGCGAGGCGCAGGCAAAAGGCGTCGGCGGCTTCCAGGTTCGGCATATAGACGAGGTTGTGTATTTTGCGCAGTTTGCCGCCGCGTTTGTAAATGAGGTTGATTTCACCCTGAAGCATGAAGCGGGCCGGAATTTTCGCGCCGGAGGGCGCGGCGGGGACGGGCAGAGGCAGGGCGGCCCGCGCGGCCTCCGCCTCGTCGCTGAGGGAGTACAAGCCGCTTGTCCCGTCGTAACGCAATGCGGCGCGCAGTTCATCGCGCCAGCGCGGGTGTGTGAAGTCGCCGGTGCCGATGAGGGCCAGACCCTTTATTTCCGCCCAGGCGGCGAGCAGGGGAATACCCAGCTTGCGGCTGGTGGCCAGGGAAAAGCGTGAATGAATATGCAGATCCGCCGTATATTCCTGCATGGCCGGGGCGCCTTGACTGTTGTCCGGCGCAGCCTGTCGCAACGCTCAGGTCGGAACGACAGGGCCGGGGTGAAGGGAGAACCCCTCGTCTGACGCGTCACTATCAGACGGGACGCCCCTCAGGCAATCGGATGCCGGGTTCTTTTTTCATGCCGCGCTGCCGGCATCGAACGCAGCCCGCGGCTCGGGCAACAGGCAAGCGGATGCCGGGTTTTTTTCATGCCGCCGCGCCGGAGTCCGTGGTGATTTCACTGCCTATGCCGGCATCGGTAAACAGTTCCAGCAGAACGCAGTTCTCCACGCGGCCGTCCACAATCATGGCCTTTTCCACACCTCCGCGCAGGGCTTCGAGGCAACATTCGACCTTGGGGATCATGCCGCCGCTGATGACGGCGTCGGCAATCAGGTCTGGAATCTCGCGCGCAGACAGGGAACGCAGAAGGACACCGTTACTGTCCAGCACTCCCGGCACGTCGGTCAGCAGCAACAGGCGTTTGGCCCGGACGGCGGAGGCCACAGCCGCGGCGGCATCGTCGGCGTTGATGTTGTAAGTTCCGTTTTCCTCATCCACGCCGGTGGGCGCGATGACCGGGATGTAGCCCGCTCCGCTCAGGGTGCGCAGCAGTTCCGTGTCCACGCGCACGACCTGCCCCACCCGGCCGAGATCAACGCCGTCCTCCGCTCCGGCCCCCCCCGCACCCGCGCTTCCGTCGGCTGCAGTCGCTTTCCTGCGCGCTTCAAGAAGGCGCCCGTCCTTGCCGGAAAGCCCCACGGCCCGCGCTCCGGCCAGATTCAGCAGGCCCACGATCTCCTTGTTCACCCGGCCCGCGAGGACCATTTCCACCACCTCCATGGTCGCGTCGTCCGTGATGCGCAGTCCTTTGTAAAAGGACGACGGTATGCCGAGCCTGTTCAACATGTCGCCGATCTGGGGTCCTCCGCCGTGTACGATGATCGGGCGCACCCCGACGTATTTCAGCAGGGCTACGTTGCGGGCGAAGGATTGTTTCAGCGTCGCGTCGGACATGGCGTGGCCGCCGTACTTGACGACCACGATTTCGCCGCTGAAGCGGCGCATATAGGGCAGGCTTTCCAGCAGGGTACGGGCCGTGCGTTCGTATGTCGCGGTTTCGCTGCTCACAGGTCTTCCTTAGGAAGTGCTTGGAAATAACATTTACTTTTAGGCTGACAAATCAGGCAATATGGTGTAATTCCATTCGCTATGAAAGTCATCCCTTTTATGCTACTGTGGATATAAAAAGTAAAGA
>JAISMY010000108.1 GCA_031276485.1 Desulfovibrio sp.
GCCGGCTTCTTCGCTTCGCTCAGAATGACCTTTCCCTGTGCGCTGGCTCGAAAGTAGCTGAACATCGTACGTAATCAGGAATATTAATAATGATTATTTTACCTTGTCTCCTTCTAACCTTTTATCGTAATATCCTCAACATGCGGATGTGTAGAACGTATATATTGAAGCAAATTTTGCTTAAATTTCAGCAACCACTGAGGGTTATTTCCTGAATATAAAATTATCTCCCAATTTTTATAGAAGTATCCATTGCTGCGCTCATGCATACGAAGTTCATAAACTGCTGAACAATGATAAAATACGTTTATAATACGCCTGATTGCGTTCTGCATGTTGTCGGAATAAACAGAATCATAAAGTATAAATGCTTCCTTTGGTCGATTCAGCGGGGTTATGTTTGTACGAAAATCTATCTCATTTATACATTTCGTAGTATTACAATATTCACATAGTGTTTGTAAGTTGGAAATTTCATTTTTACCTCCCATTGAGACAGGCAAAATATGATCACTACAAAGTCTAACATATCTACTTTTTTCTTTTCCGCAGCATAGACAGGTAAAATGGTCGCGAGTAAAGATTTGCTTTCTTATTTCATCAGTTAAATATTCATCATTAGGATTTTCTTCTTGCGGAGATTTCGGAGGTTTATCTCTTCCATAAATTTTGTTTAGTACACGTTTCTGCGCTTTTTGATATGCACTATAAAAAGTATCGAACGTCTTATAGAGAAACTCCCAATGTAGCCCGGTATTGTTAAATTTATTCATGAGAATAATATATGCATCATTCGGCGGAGTTTCCAGCATTGATTCGGCTATCTTGTCCAAATCATAGTTATCACGTTCCTCAAAGTCTATGTACTTCGGGTCATTATTATTTTGTGCTTTATGCCGGACAATATTACCAATATTTTCGAGTAATAGTCCGTTGAAGTTGTCTTGATCAACATCGAAAAATCTTTGTGCCAACTTGTTTGCGTAGTCGTTCAATTTTTCTTCAGGTATGTCTTCGGCTGAGTATGCTTCCAAATCTTGTTTTTCAAGAAAATTAAGCAGCACAAAATATTTATCCTTGCAGAACTCGTATACAATTACGCTTTCCTCGCAGGAAAGCATTTCTTCGTTTTCATTGGACGCAGCGGTATATTCGCACACAAGAAAACCTACGGGAATGAACGTCAAATGCGCCGCATCCTCAAAGCCTGAAAATGCTATATCGCTGACTGCTAATTTTATGAGTTGAACGGAAATCAATTCCATCGGGTTACGCCGCCGTACAGGCGGTTGTGCGGTGTCTGCTTTGCCGGGTACATCCGCCCACGGCAGTACCCGCTTCCATGTGTCATGAAAGAAGACAATGTTTGCATAATTTTTATTTTTTCCTCCACCGGATTTCTCGCCCCGCAGGGCACGCCCAATCATTTGCGTCAGCAAGATACTGCTTGTAGTTTGACGTGTAATCATCACTGTTTTCACATCTGGAACATCCACGCCTTCTGTGAGCATTTTGACGTTGACAACAACGTCATATTTATCCTCACGGAAATCCTGCATAACTTTATTATTATGCTCATTATTTCTTCGACCTGCTCCGCTTTGATAAGTCGACTCCCGTCCAGAAACTGTTGAATAAACAGCATCTGCTTTGATTCCCAGTTCTTTTAATTTTTCAACGATATATTCGCACTGAAACCAACGGTCTGCGAATATCAGTGTCTTGCCGTATTCATTTTGATTTTTGCGGTAATCATCAACAATGAAGTTATTTCTACCTTGATTTCCCGCCAACTCTTCAATAATGTTATCAGGCAGATCTTTATGTTTGTTTACCAGTCTGTCAAACAGTCCATCGTCAACTTCAAATTCCATTCCTGTTTGTTTTTCAATGTACTTTGGAATTGCAAGTATTTTGTTAAGTTCTAGCTCTTCTTTTTTTGCTTCATAACAAATCCACTTATCGAATATGTTTTTCAGCCAGCCGCTAATGCGTTTGTCCATATGCATTGGTGTTGCGGTTAAACCGAGAATGTATAAATTTTTTATTTCTTCACGCAGAGACAGCATCAATGTACGACAACCATATGCCGGTGTATGGTGTGCTTCGTCAATTACTACAAAAAGCTGAGTATTTCGACAATTATCTATAAAACGTCGAAAAGGAGTTTTGGCTGCATTACCATAACTGTCAAGATATTCTAATGAATAGGCACTTATTGCTGTTTGAGTAGTACAAATTAGAACATCATCTGTAGATTCAATAGTTCCTTGGTTTGCATGTTCCTTATTACTCGATATAACGCGCAGGTTAATTTTACTCCGTCCGTTTGCATTATGAATTTCATTATAAAATGTTTCTGCTGCTTGGTCCAATAGGTAAGCGGATTGAGCCAGCCATAAAACTTTTGTTCCTTTTGTAAGAATATTGCGACAAATCCAATTTACAGCAGCATATGTCTTGCCGCCCCCTGTAGGAAGCACAAGCAGCGTACCCTTATACCCATAAATCGGCAGTGTTAATGTTTTTGACAGAGCATTGAATGATTTTTGCTGGTGCGGAAACGGTTGTTTATCGCGATGTTCTTTCTCACACGCAAGTTTTGGTACATCGAGAACGAAGTAGCCTGTCATTGTAAATATCACATCCACTTGCCTTACGGCAGTTATCGCACATCATCCGAGCTTTTCAGATTACCCTGTCATGCATACGAAGTTGACTATCTCTATAAATGCCTTTTCAGTTTTAGTAAACCGAAATTTAACTAATCAGGATTAATTTACTGCATGTGAATTTTTAGAGCATTATGCAAAGAATTTTTTTGTTTCAGAAATACCTTGTAGCGTAATGGTTTCAAGGTACATGAACATTCGCAAGTTAAAGAGTCGGCTCTGAAAATGCACTACCGGGCATTAGCGGTCTGTTTGGTGAGCATATGGCATATCCACCGGCAAAGTAAAAAAAGAGCGGAAAACGCGCCCGCCCCCAAGGCGTTCATCCGCTTCTTGAAATTGAAAGCGGCTGCGGCCGGTGAGAGTGTTGCCCCATATATAGATTGTCGCCAACTAACTACATGAAATATCGAGTTTTTTCTGAACCAGGCCCAAATTTTATATTTCTTCTACAACATTTTATTTTTATTACGCTTCTGTGCCGTATCTCTATATATTGATGCACACTCTCTTGTTATAAACTATGTCGTTGTAGCGCTATAGTCGGTCGTTTGCAACTGTGATTACGGATTCAGGTTATGTCTTATAGTGCAAAGCACGTCCCCGGCGTATTGTCGGGACCGGGCCGGACGCGCGGCTCGCCGTCCTGCCGGGAGCGGACGCTGTGCGCGGTTGTACGGATGCGCTCGCCGCCGCGCAATGATTCCACTGCCGCCGGGCGGACGCGAGGCGCGCGCAACTCTGGACGCTGCGCACAATTGTTGTTATGGAGCCAAAGAGCATACTGCAAGGGGGAAAAACAATGAAAACAGCGCGCCTCCTGTGCCTCTCGGCCGCGCTTCTGTGTCTTGCGGCAGGCGCCCCGGCGGAAGCGGCGCCGCCCGAGGTCAATCGCGGCAACCATTTCATCACCATACTCACCGGGCCGACCAGCGGCATCTACTTCCCCATAGGCGTAGCTTTTTCCAACTTCCTGGGCAGCGTCGGCTACCAGACGTCCGCAACGGCCACCGGCGCAACGGCGGAAAACATCAATGCCCTGCTGACGGGCCAGGGTGAAATGGCCATTGCCATGGCCGACGCGGTCATCCAGGCGGTGGAGGCCTTCGGCGCCTACGCGGGCAAAGAACCTGCCGTAAAACTGCGCGCCATGATGGGACTCTGGCCCAACTTCTGTCAGATCGTGACCACCGCCGATTCGGGGATCAAGACCTTTGCCGACCTCAAAGGCAGGCGGATCGGGGTGGGGGCGCCGAACTCAGGCGTGGAACTCAACGCCCGCATGCTGTTTGAAGCTCACGGCATGAGCTACAAAGACTGCCGCGTGGACTACCTCAGCTACGGCGAAGCCATAGACCAGATGAAAAACGGCCTCTGCGACGCGGCCTTCGTTACCTCCGGCCTCGGCAACGCCACCATACGGGAATTGGGCACGAGCAAAAAAATCTCCTTTGTGCCCGTGGAACGCGAAGCACTGGACAGGCTCACCGCCAAGTATCCCTTCTACTTCAAGGCCACCATACCGGCCGACATCTACGGCGCCGACAAGGATACCGCCACCGTCGCGGTCATGAACATCATGCTCGTTGACGTCACGCTGTCCGACGACGTGGTCTACGACCTGCTGGACCTTATTTATTCCCCCGAGGGCCTGGAAGCGATCCATGCCGCACATCCCACAGCAGCGGCCAACATCAGGCCGGAAACGGCCCTGCGCGGCATAGTCGGAACCTCCGTGCCGCTGCACAGCGGCGCGGTGAAGTATTACACCGACAAAGGGCTGCTCAGGTAGGCTATGTCTGCAAAAGGCCGAACGGCCTTTACCGGAAAGGCGCGCCGCATCCGCCCTGCTCCGCTCCCGGCCGCCTGCTTTGCGCGCCTGCCCGCGGTCCGGCGCGTTTTGCGTCAGATCGTGCTGTTTGCGCTTCCGGCCGCATTTTGCCTTGGGTATGCGCTGCCCGCGCCGTGCGCGGCAGGCGGGTTCGTGGTACGCATTTATGAACGGCAAAGCGGCAAACTGCACGCCGAGGCTCCGGCCGGGGTGAACAGCCGTCTTTTTTTCGGCTGGACACACTCCCAGGAACGGATTCCCTGGAACGAATACTACCATGTGGACGGGCAGGGCCGACTTGTGCTTGATGCCGTTACCTTTCCCGCCTTCGGGGCGGGTATTCCCGAGAACGCCGGACGCGTCTGCTATGTGCGGGACGGCCTGATCCACATGGAGGAAATCGACAGGCCGTTCGACGAACTGGACTGGCTCAATTCGCACACGGCAACGCGCGATATCCGTATCGACGGCAGACTTGTCGCCCGCGGCTCGGACCTGCCCCGGCACACCCGGATGCGCCTGGTGATAGAAGAAAAAGAGGCGGGCCGCTCCGCCGGCATGGAATAACCGGAAGCGCAGGAGAGCGCCCCGGGCGCCCCTGCGAGGCCCGAGCCGGGGGCTTGCGTTTGTCGGAAAAAGGACATAGCATCGGCATTTTTCAGCAGAAATCAGTAAACAGCGGAAGGAATATCCGGCACTAGCGACAGGACGCATCAGGGCGCATCATTTTCAACTGCGTGACGACTTCAACAAGACCGCTTCGGGCCGCAACTCCGGCGTGACCGTCGCCTCGGGCCGGTCGTTTTGACAGCCATACGGAGACGCGCATCTCTATGAACACGCACAAGCAGCTGCTGAACGCCGTTCTCGACGCTTCGCTGGACGGCATCATTGCCCTGTCGGCGTCGATAGAAAAACCCTATGCCACCTCCGTCTATTCCGCATTGTTCCCCGGCTGGGAAACATTGCGATACAACGGCCCGCTTGACATTGTTCGTGATTTTTACGCGCAATACATTACCAACGCTGATGAGCTCATTCAGATTATCTCCGAAGTCCGCCGGACGCGGGAACTTCGCGAAGTAAGAATATACAGGCGTGACGGGAGCGTCCTGCATGTCATCGGCAAGGTTATTAGAACCCGGGACGGCGCTGAAACCGAAGTATGGACCCACCGGGATATTACCGAACAATGCCGGCAGGACGAACAACTGCAATTGCGTCTTCAGCTCATTACGGCAGTGCTTGACGCGTCCAACGACGCCGTTTTTACCATTGTGGAAGGGCTGGAAGAACCCCTGGCCAACGCAAAATATTCCTCAATCTTTCCGGGCTGGGAAGAAGCCCTGCGTTACGGTCAGCCCATGCAGGAGGTCGCGGAATTCTTCTCGCGGTATCTTGTCGACTGGGAAGTACACGTTAATCTGGTCGCCGAGGTGCGGCAAACCGGGCAATACCGGCAGGCGGTCACTCACCACAAGGACGGCCGGATTATTCATATGTCCGGCAAGATGGTGAATGCCGCATTTATCCGGCGCGGAGCGCTGGAAATTTACACACTCCGGGATATTACCGAAGAAGTCCACAGCAGACAAAAAATGCATGCCATGCAGTTGACGGTGGATAATTTGTCCGAACCGGTTATCTGGTCCGACCTCCGGGGAAAAATTACCTACGTCAATCAGGCGGCCTGCACAGCTCTCGGTTATGACGGACCTGAGGAAATTATCGGCAATACCATACAGCATTTTTACCAAACGCGCCGCTTCGGCGACGGCAATGCCGATATCTGGAGCGCGGCGTTTGCAACGCTCCATCAGGATTCGCACATCAAATTTGATCATGAGACGCTTGTCAGGAAAGACGGCACACTTCTGCCGTGTACGATACTGGTAGACTATATCGCCCAGGGCGACGAGTCGTTTTCGGCAATGTGCTTTCACGATTTGTCCGAACAAATCCAGAGGATTGAAGCGGAACGGGCCACAGAAGAAAAATCGAAGTTCCTCGCCCACATGAGTCACGAAATCCGCACGCCCCTCAACGGCATCATCGGACTCAGCGGTCTTTTGCTCGGTACGCAACTGAACGACAAACAGCGCGGCTATGCCGAATTGCTCCAAACCTCCGGCAGCCATTTATTGTCGATTATCAATGATATTCTTGATTTCTCAAAAATTGAAACCGGAAAACTCGACATTGAAAAAATCAGGTTCGATCTGAAAGAACTGGTTGACAGCGCCGTGGCGATGTTGACTCCGCGGGCTGACGAAAAAGGCATCCGCCTGGAAAATGAATGCGCGCTTCAAGACCTTCCTCCCCTTGCCGGCGACCCCGTCCGTATCCGGCAGATTTTGGTCAACCTGATGAACAACGCCGTCAAGTTCACCGGTCACGGCTCCGTACGAATCGGCGTAAGTGAGGAAACGCAGGAACCGGACGCCGAACGCGGTGTCCGGTTGCTCAAATTTTCCGTGTCGGATACCGGTATCGGTATTCCGAAAGACAAAACCGGACGCCTTTTCGCTTCTTTTTCACAGGTCGACGCCTCGACTTCCCGGCAATTCGGCGGCACCGGTCTGGGCCTTGCGATCTCGAAACAGCTCGTCGTGTTGATGGGCGGAGAAATAGGCGTCGACAGCATTGAAAATGTGGGGTCCACATTCTGGTTTACCTTGCCTTTGCCCGAATATGTCGCTGAAGACGGTCTGGAGGACGACGTTCCCCATGATCGTGAAACAGCGGCGCATCCCTTGCGCAATGCCGATTACCTGCTGCTGGTCGCCGAGGACAATGCCGTCAACCAGATTGTCATCGGCGAGATTCTTGAAAAATTCGGCTTTGCCTACGAAATCGTCGCTGATGGGAACGCTGCCGTTGAAGCGTTTACAAAGAAACAGTACTCACTGATTTTAATGGACTGCCAAATGCCGGAAATGGATGGTTTTCAAGCGACAAGAAAAATCCGTCAACTGGAAAACGGCACGGCGGCGGGACGATATACGCCGATTATCGCTTTGACGGCCAATGCGACCAAGGCGGATCAGAAGGAATGTATGGAAGCCGGAATGGATGCTTATTGCAGCAAACCGATCAACATTGAACAGCTCATTGCATCGGTCAACAAATGGCTGAGAGCGGATTGACTGCATGGATGAGCCTGTCGCGTTCCGGCGGAACCGAACCGGACGGGCCCGCGCTTCAAAGGGAAGAGGAGAACGGCGCCCTATATCCAGATGAATACATAATAACAGTGTGAAATATTAAACTTTTTTACCGGAGATCCGGTTTCGTCGCTCTTTACTTATAACTCATTGAGTTAATTTCTTTTATGCGCCGGAACTCTATATATTGACGCACACTCTCCGCATATTTACGACCTCATGAAATTCCGCTTTCGGCTTCGAGGGGGGACGCATCCTGTTTCGCGGTTCCTCATCGGTCAATTCATGTGCTGCCTATTCCGGTCATATAATCTGCTCCCGACACACTTTGCCGGCGTACGATTGACTAAATTACAAAGAAGCGTATAGCTGACATAAGGATGCGCCGCCGTCGGGACATCCGGGACATCAGTGCGGATTCGGCACTCTGTATCGGGACGCCGGCGCACCCTATCGAGAGGCAAAACTTTATTCACCTTTTACCGACAATATACAGGGAGGATAACTATGCCGAACGTTGTTTATTTCCTGCTGGCCCTTGCGGCTTTGCTTTTGGGCTTCTTTGTTTACAGCCGGGTTATCGAAGGACTGTTCGGCGCGAACTACGACAGACCTACACCGGCTCACACCATGGCCGACGGCGTGGACTACATCGTCCTGCCGCGCTGGAAAATTTTCATGATTCAACTGCTGAACATTGCGGGAGTAGGACCGGTCTTCGGCCCCATCCTGGGCGCGCTGTACGGACCCAGCGCCCTGCTCTGGATCGTCATCGGGTCCATTGTCGCCGGAGGCGTACACGACTATTTTTCCGGCATGATGAGCATCCGCTACAGAGGCACTTCACTGCCCGACGTCGTCGGATATACTCTGGGCAACGGCTTCAAACAGTTCATGCGCGGCTTTTCCATCGTGCTGCTGGTTCTGGTGGGCGTGGTTTTCGTCACGGCCCCGGCCGGCCTTCTGGCCAAGCTCACGCCGGACTGGATGAATCTGCCGTTCTGGGTCATCGTCATTTTCGCCTATTATTTTCTGGCGACCATCCTGCCCATAGACCTGATCATCGCGCGCCTGTACCCGCTGTTTGCGATAGTCCTGCTGATCATGGCCTTCGGCGTGGCGGGCGGAATGATTATCGAAGGCTATACCTTCTACAACTGGCCTACGGTGGAAGGCGCGAGCCTGTTCGGCAACCAGCACCCCAAGGGGCTGCCTATGTGGCCCATGATGTTCATTACCATTGCCTGCGGCGCGTTGAGCGGCTTTCACGCCACCCAGTCTCCGCTGATGTCCCGTTGCGTGCCCGATGAGAAATGCGGACGCGGCATTTTTTACGGCGCGATGATCGCCGAAGGCCTCATAGCCCTGGTCTGGGCCACGGCCGGCATGACCTTGTACCACAGCGCCCCCGAACTGATGAGCGTGGGCGGACCGGCAGTGGTCGTTGAAAAGGTGTGCTTTACGCTTATGGGCCCGGTGGGCGGCGTACTGGCCATTCTGGGCGTCGTGGCCCTGCCCGTGACCTCCGGCGACACCGCCTTCCGGGCGGCGCGGCTGGTCATAGCCGACTTCAGCGGCGTCCCGCAGGGCAAACCCCTGAACCGTCTGTTGATTGCCGTGCCCCTTTTCGTCGTCGGCATCGTGCTTTCCCAGGTGGACTTCAACATTATATGGCGTTATTTCGGCTGGTCCAACCAGACCCTGGCCACAGTGGTACTCTGGTCGGCTGCGGCCTATGTTGTGCGCAGGGGCGGCATGCACTGGCTTATCTCTCTGCCGGCCACCTTTATGACGGCTACGGTTATCGCGTACATCTGCATAGCCCCGGAAGGGTTGCGGCTCGGCTATACCCTTTCCGTAGGCATCGGGTGCGCCGCGGCTGCCCTGGCGCTGGCCGTTTTTCTGTCCAAGGCGGCGTGGTTCCGCAACAACGTGCCGCTTGAACTGAATGCGGCGGGGGCTCCCGCCTGACGACCGGGGAAACAACGAGTGAACTGCCCGGCAAGGATTCGCTTGCAAATCCTTGCCGCGAAACAGGAGCAGGCGGGCTTTGCCCGCCGTAAGCGAACTTGCTCTGGTTGCGCTCAGAATGACAAAAACGTAGTCATACTGAGCCGCAGCGAAGCATTGAAAAGGGCGGGGTTTCCCGCCCTTTTCAACAGCAATGCCTGAATGCCGGGCGGCGTTTTCCGTCAGCGGCGAACGGGCATGGTGCTTCCCCGGACGGGAATCTTGTCGGAAGAGGTCTTGCCCGCTTCGGGCTTCTGCCTTCGCGGCGCCTGCCGCGCCGGGGCGCCCGATCCTTCAAAAAGCGACCCTATGCCCGTGACCGCTTTGGCGGGAAGCTCCAGCACGCCCCGAATCAGGCCGAACAACCCGGACCCGGCGGCCTGCATTGTTTCCATAACCATGTCCACGCCGCGGATATTCATGCGCGGGGAGTCGATGTTTCCGTAAAACTGCACGGGCAGCGTCGGCACTTTGGCAAAGGTCACGCTGACCCTGATATCCAGATCCCTGGTGTTCAGGTCATACCAGCCGCCGCCCGCCATATCCACCATGGGGCCGCCGAGCTTGAAGTTGTCCGAGCGGATGACCCCGCGATCCAGCGGCCCCGAAGCCGAGGCCAGGGAAAAGGTATTGCGCAGCCGCGAGTCGGGACCGGAGAAAAAGGCCGGGTACATGCCGTCTTTGATATTCAGTTTCCAGGAGCCGGAAAGCCCGGCCGGGTAATCCGAGCCGCGCGTGAAGACCCCGTGCAGTTCGGCATCCAGGTCCGTCGTGCCGGCGCAGGATTGTTCGCCGGTATAATCGCCCAGCACCCCTTCCAGGGCAACGCCGCGCAGGCGCAATCCTCCCCGTTGCAGCCGGATCGCGGAATCCGGCTGCACGGTCCCCTGCAAATCGAGATCACAGACGCCGCCGTAAAATTTATCCGTCGTGAAGCGCAGGGAAAATGCGCTGTTATTCAAGACGGCGGTGAAAACGGCGTCTTCGGCCGTCATTTTGCTTTTCCTGAGGCGTTTGGCCTGGATGCGCGCATCCACGGCCAGCCCTTTGACAAAAGAAAGATCCGGGCGTTTGTCTTCCGCGGCGCGCTCCCTGCCCGCAACGGTCCGCGCGTTTGCGGGCCGAACCGGCGCGGCGGCGACTTGCCCGGAGCGGTGGTCCGGCGGCGTCCCGCTTGTGTGCCGGTCCGGAAAAAAACTGTCCAGATCCAGTTGTTCCGATTTCAGCCGCACCGTCCACATTTCCCGCAGACCGGGGTCGCCCGCCGCCGGTCCGCCGGCAGCGGCAAACGGCGCGCCGCGCACGGCTATTTCTCCGCTCAGGGGAGAGGAATCAATCTCGGCCCTGATTTTTTCAAGACGCACGCCGTCGGCGCCGCTAAACAGTTCCGCCCGTCCGGACAGCACTTTCGGCGCATGCACGGCCTCGGGCATGGTTATTTTCCAGGCCGCGAGCAGTTCGCGCAGGCTGAGCTTGAACGAGGGCGCGGCCTGCACGGTGGTTTCCGGCCCGGAAAAATCAAGGGTGGCCGTCGTTTCCGCGTAGCTGTCCATGCCTTCAAAGGCAGCTTTCCGGATATGCAGCGTTTCGGCGTGGACGTTCCAGACAAAGTCCGCCGTTATTTTGCCTTTCACAGGGAGGGCGTGGGAGGCTGACGGCAGAGTCATAACTCCGCTCAGGACGCTTTTGCCTTCCACCCGCTCCACAGAGTAGCGTTGCGTCTTCAGCTCGACGCCTGCGGCGTCGCGCGCGGGCATGGGCGGCCAGATAACGGTTCCGGCAAAGGTCCCTTTGAGGGCGTCGTCTCCCACGGGATGCCGGGAGGTACGCAGGGTTTGGGCGCCCAGGTTCCATTCGCCGCCGATGACGACGCCCCGTTCGGGCACGGCGTATATGGAGCCGGCGCCCTTGGCGGCGGCGTTCCCGCAGTCAAGGAACCATTCCCTGCCTCGAAATCTGCCGCTTATCCGCATATTTTTCACCTGGACATCCGCGCGCAGCGGCCAGTCGTCGGCAATGCTCCCGTCCTGCGCCATAGGCATGTCGATTTCGCAGATTCCGGTCGCGCTGCCTGCGATGCGCGTGCTGCCGGCGCCGTTCTCCGGCAGCAAGCCCAGTTCGGCCCCGGCAACGGCGTAGTGCATGCGCAGGCCCGCGGCATCCACGTCGATATATCCCTCGGCCCGGCCGCGCAGCAGATTAGCGGCCCTGATGTCCACGCGCGTCCTGTCCGAGCCGTCCGGGGCCGGATGCACACGTATGTCCAGAGGCCCGCCTTCCACGCCGTGCAACAGTATTTCGTCCGCGTGGACGTTTATGTCGTACCCGACGCTTATCCCTTCGCCCGCCTGGGAGGGCGGCGCCGCCGGGTCATCGGGGTACGGGGCCAGGGGCGGATGATCGAAGACCGGAGGCTGCGGAACCGGGAGAGACCGCCCGGCAACGCCGAGAAAAGGAAACAATCTGTCCGCGTCCAGCTTGCCCAGAAGCGCGGCCTGCACCACGACAACCGGAGCGCTGAAGTCCGGCGTGCCGACATTACCTTGCAGGCGTAACCCCCCGGCCTCTGCGCGCAGGTTGCCGGCCTCAACCCTGTCGCTGCTTAAAAACAGGTCGAATTCCCCGCGCATGGAGTGCAGGGCCTCACGCAAACCCGGCGGCAGAACGCGCCCGAAGCCGAACCAGCGGGTGAGGCTTAACCTGTCCAGCGTCACCTTTCCCGTGCATTCCGGCGCGGCGAGGTCCACCCGCAAGTCCGCCCGCAGGGCATCACCTTCGCTGTTCAGGGAAAATTCAGGCAGATGCAGAACGGAACCGTCCGCGTCGAGGGCAAAGCCGGAAGAAAATTCCGCGGTTATCGTTCGGCTGCCGGGGGGAAGCATATCCAGAGCGCCGCTGATGCGCCCCTGCGCGGGCGAAGCTGGACGCCCTATGCCCGCGGCCAGGGAAAAACGCAGAGAAAGACCGGCATCGGGCAAGGCAAAGGCTGCGGAAACGTGAAAATTCTCGCCTTCCGCCTCCGGCGCGAAACCGCCGTTGACTTCGCGCAGGCTGAACAGAAGATCGCCGCGGCCTGTATACATGAAAAACCTGCCTTCCCTGACGGCAACGGGCGGCATACCCTCGCCGGGCGGGGCGCAGAGCAGTTCGGCAACGTGGCGCAGCGTCTTCAGGCGCGCTTCCCGGCCTGTATCTTCACCGGCCCGGTCAGCGGGCGCGGCGTTTTTTCCCGGACCGCCGTCCCGGCCGACGCTTGCTCCCGCGCCGTCATCCCGCGCCGCGCTGCCTTGAGCCGTGTTTTCGTTTGCCGTGTTTTCCGCGTATCCCGCCGGGCCGGGCAGCCGCAAGCGCCCGCTTGCGCCGTCGAAGGAAAGATTGACGACCGGTTTGTAGAATTCGACCCGTCCGATGCCGAGTTTGCCGTGGAGCAGGCTTGACGGGTCCAGGTACACGCCGAGGGTCCGCGCGCGGGCCAAGGGTTTATCCCCTCCGTCCTGCGCGCCCGGGCCGTTGCCCGGCGCGGCTATGAGGACATCCGACGCTTCCAGGCCGGGCGCCGGCAGCAGCACGGGGCGTACGCCGCCGCGAATGCGGAACGGCAGCCCTGAAGCCGCGCTCAACATCCTCTGCGCCTCGGACGCAACCAGATCCGGGTTGACCAGGCAGAGAATATACAGGGCCGCCGCAGCGCAAACCAGGAGCAGCAGCAGGGATGCCGCCGCTTGTCCGAGAACCCGGAGCGCTCCGAAGCGCCGGAAACCTTGCGCCCGCGCGGGCGGAACCCGTACCGCCGGAGGGAGTTTACCAGAATGCGCCATATCGCGCTCCACAACCGCCGACCAGAATCGAGCCCCGGCGCAGCAGCAGAACGATAACTGCGAAAATCAGCAGAAGCTTGAAGCAGGCAAAGCCGGCAGGTTCCATAATGTTTGGGTCCCAAGGCGAAACGCCTGCCATAGAGAGAATTTCGGGACGGTCCGCGGGCCGGCGCGGACCGTGCGCTCCGTCCGGCTTGTATTTAGGGAATCTCTAAAAACTCTTTTCCAGACTGAATTGAGCGTTGTAAATCCAGTCTCCGTCAGGTCGGCATGTGACATAAATTTAGTTTTTAGAGGTTCCCTTTACTGAATTTTCAGTGAGCTGACGATTTTGCGTATATCCTGCTCGGCTGCCGCGTTGTCCGGGTCGCATTCCGCGCGCACGGCGATCCCGGCGCCGTCCGGCAGATAGATGTCCCAGCGCAGGGAGCGCAGGGGCACGCCATTGGCGTCGGCAATCAGCACCCTGTGCAGCAGGGCGAATTTTCCGTCCACTCTTTCGGGAGACAGCTTTAGTTCCATCAGGGTGAGCTTGTTTTTGCTCTTTTTGACGGCCGCTTTTTCCTGCTCGAACAGTTCCGCGCTGATTCTGTCGAATTCCGCTGGAGGCAGTTTTTCCGCAAAATCGCGGGGCATGAAGTTGCGCTGTTCGTTGAGCAGGAACAAGGCGGCTACGGATTCAAGGCCCCGTGTCGACGGAGGAGCCGTAGCGCCGAAAAGCATGATGCGTTCCCCTCCCCTGCGCCGCTGGTCAAGGGCTGTTTTGGAGGCGGCATCGGGGGCAAGTTCGCCGGCCACGGTCCAGGTCGACGGCAGGCTGAGACTGACTCCGTAAGCCAGATGCTTGCGGTTCGGGTCGGCGGGGCCTGCTTCCTGTTGCGCCGCGTCTTTCGGCACGCAGGAAGCAATCGAAAAAAACAGGGCGAGAAGGCAGGCTGCGCGGGCGACCTTTCCGGTAAAGCGGGAACACGCTGGTGCCGTATTCATCAAAATTTCCTTTATGGTTTGAAACCTCTCCCTTCAGGAAGATTTTCGATTGGCTCCCGGCTGCGCCGGGAAACTGTCATTTACGCGACTACATCTTACACCGAAGCACGGCACAATTCAAGACGGGCTGAAAGCCGTAATCCACTGTGAGTGTACACAATACTTGTGTAAATATTGTCATTTTCGTAAAAATGCCGGTGCGGAAAGTTCCTTTCACGTCCGGCGCGGCCGCCGCTTTTGTTTTTTTGCGCTGAGAATTGAGAAAAGCCGGCAAATCTTCAGACCGTCACGCCGATCCGTACAGGATGCGCGGGCTGACGGCGCGGACCGCGCCTGTTCCGGTCAGAATCATGGCGGCGCACAGTTCCGAGGCCAGTTTTTTGAAGTACAGGGCCACGCCTTCCGCGCCGCCGCCGACCACAGGCGGCACGAGCGGCCTGCCGATGAGCGCGGCATCCGCGCCCATGGCCAGGGCCTTGAGTACATCCGCCCCGGTACGCAGTCCTCCGTCCACAAAAATTTTCATCCTGCCGCGCACGGCCGCCGCCACGGCGGGCAGGACTTCGGCTGTTGCCGGGCAGGCTTCCAGAGCCCGGCCGCCGTGGTTGGACACCACAATGCCGCTGACGCCCGCGGCGGCCGCGGCGACGGCTTCGTCCGGGGTCATGATGCCCTTGAGGATAACCGGAAGTTTCGTGCTGCGGACTATTTTTTCCAGGTCCGCCGGGTTTCCTGCGCCGACGGACAATCCGGGCGCGGGCGGACGGAAGGCGGCGGCGTCCACGTCCACGGCGGCGGCGACGGCTCCGGCGTCTTCGGCCATGCGGATGCGCCTGATGCTTTCTTCAACGCCGTGCGGTTTGACGGTCACGATGCCGCACCCGCCCTGCGCGGCGACGGCGGCGAGACCGGCTTCAAAAATGCCGGGAACAAAAGCGTCTCCGCTCCAGGCAATGGTTCCTGCCGCGCGGCTGCCCGCGTGCAGGCCGTCCGCCAGTTCTTTCTCGCTCAGAGCCCCGCCCATGTTGACGGCGGCCCCGGCCAGAGGCGCGGCCATGACCGGCAGGGACAGGCTGTGTCCCCAGAGTTCCGTGCCGGTGTCGGGTACAGGCGAGCTGTGCAGGGCGCGCAGGTTCAGTTTGACGGCGCGGAACGCGCGCACGTTTTCCATGAAGGCCGCGCCGCTGCCTGTGCCGCCCATGCCGGGCACTTCACCGGCGCAGACCCGCCCGTCGCAGTTCGCGCATACGCGACAGACACCCTTGAGTTTTTCCCTGGCCTTGATTCTTATTTCACGCATATCCACGGCAACACCCCCGGCTGTTTGTCATTCCTGCAACATGTCAACCGTTGAGAAGGATCTATTGACGCCGATTTGCTTTCTGCTGAAAGCCGATTGGTATGAGACGTCACGCCTGCCTGCGCGTTTCTCCGATAAACACCCGGCAGTCCATGGGCAGGTCAAGGCCGGCGTCGCGCACGGCGACCGCCCCGGCCGCCTTCATCATATCCTGTATTTCCCGACCGGTGTAAGCCTTGCCTCCCGGCGTCCCCACCAGCATATTCAAACCGAAGAGGGCCGCGTGACGGGGACCGCTCCTGTCGTCATACAGGGTAAATTCCTGAATGCAGAGTAGTCCTCCGGGGTTCAGGCAGGCCGCGGCCGCGGCGATCAGGGCGGCGGCGTCTTCGGCGTTCTCGCCGTGAATGACCTGGGAAATCCAGGCTACGTCGAAGTTTCCCGGCAGCGGGTCGGTCGTGAAATTGCCGGGGTGAAAGGTGATGCGCTCCTCAAGGCCGAAGCGCGCGATACATTTGCGCGCCGTCGGTTCGCTGCCGGGCAGATCGAAAACGACGGCCTTCAGTGCGGGATTGTGCCGGCAGAAATAGACGGCATAGGCGCCGGGTCCGCCGCCTATGTCGATGAGGCGGGCGCGCCCGGAAAAATCCAGCCCCGAAGCTGCGACGTCGGCCTGCAGGGAAGCCACGTTGAACATGCCCATGAGGAAGTCTTCACGCTGCTTTTCGTCTTCGGTGAAAACCGACTCGGAGCGTTTTGCGGTGCGGCCCTTGCGCACGGTTTCGGGCAGACGCAGCCAGTTGTTCATAATTTGGGCATGGTGGCTGACGATGAAGCCTGTGTATTCCGGCGAGTCACGCGACAAAAGGCGCAGAACGCTCTCCGGGACGGACACCCTGTCTCCGCGCATGTCCAGCAGTTCGTGGGCGCGCAGGGCGGTTACGAGTACGGCGAGAGCTTCTTCGTTGCAGTCCAGTTCGCGGGCCAGGGCAGGCGTGTCCATGGGGCCTCTGCCGAGCAGGGTGAAGAGATCCAGGGCGACGCCGGCCTGCAGGGCGCATCCGGCCCAGTAGGCGCCCGACATTTTCAAAAGTTCATCAGCTTTCCATTCTTTTGTCACGGCCTTGCCCCTCCTTGCGTTTTTCCGGCCGCATCACGGCCTCGTGTCGGTTACCCGCCGCGATTTGCCGAAGGATCGCGGCAGTGTGCCGGGGTTGACGATCCTCACCTCCGCGCGGACCAGCACCCTTGAATGCAGGCTTTTTGCCACGCGCGCCGCCAGAAGCGCATCCGCATCGCCGCCCGCGTCTTCCGCCCGCTCAATTTCCAGCAGCATGGAATCAAGACCGTCCCTGCGGCTCAGATTGATGTGGTATTCGGAGCCGAGGTCGGCATAACCCTGCAGGATGTCGGTGATCTGCCCTGGATAGATGTTGACGCCGCGGAAAATGATCATGTCGTCGGCGCGCCCGAACAGGCGGTCGTGCCGGGGCATGGAGCATCCGCAGGGACAGGGGTCGGGAAGCAGGCGGCTGAGGTCGCCGGTCCGGTAGCGGATCAGAGGGCAGGCCTGCTTGCGCAGGCTGGTAACCACCATCTCGCCTGTTTGTCCCGGCGGGACGGGTTGCCGGCCGGCCGGGTCCACAATTTCGATGACGAAAAGGTCGGCCCAGTAATGCAGACCTTCGTGAACGCGGCATTCCAGCGCGGTGCCGGGGCCGTACATCTCGGTCATGCCGCCGATGTCGAAGCTCTCTTCAATGCCCAGCGCGCGTTCAAAGGAACGGCGCATCTTCGGGCTGTGGCCTTCCGAACCGAAAATGACCGTGCGCAGTTTCACCTTGTCCGCCAGCTTATTCCGCTGTACCTCCTCTCCCATGAGCAGGGCCATGGAGGCGGTGCTGCACAGGCAGGTGGAGCCGAGATCCGTCAGCATCTGCAGTTGTATTTCAAGGTTGCCCGCGCCCACGGGCACGGCCAGGGCGCCGAACAGTTCGCAGCCGGCCTGGAAGCCGGCGCCCGCTGTCCAGAGACCGTAGCCCACGGCGATCTGCACCCGGTCCTGCGGCGTCAGGCCGGCCAGTTCGAAACAGCGCGCCGTCTGCAGGGCGAAAGTATCCACGTCCTCCTGCGTATACGCCAGGATTTTGCGTTTGCCGGTGGTCCCGCTGGAGGCATGGACGCGCACCACTTCCGCCTCCGGCGCGCAGAGCAAAGGCAGAGGATAGCCCATGCGGAGATCGTCGGCATCCGTAAAGGGCAGCTTGTCCAAATCGTCCAGACCGCGCACCGCGCCGGGGTCTATCCCGGCGGCGGCGAACTTGGCGCGGTACGCCGGGGAACGGGAACAGGCATCCAGCACGGTCCGGCGCACGCCGTCATCCTGGATACGGCGCAGATCCTCAGCACTGAGTTGGGGTATGAACCGGCGCATGCGCCCTCCTGCGTGTCGGCGAAGGCACAAGGCGCGTTTCCGGCAGAGCGCGCGCCGGCCTCTTTCAAAAATCCGCAGCCTGGTTTAGGATGCGCGCTCACGACATTGTACAGCGCGCGTGAGCTTTAGCATAAAACCTTTTCGGGGAAAAGCCCCGCGGCCGGCGGCGGCTTTTCCGCACGGCAAGGGAGGCCGGGTGTGCGGATTCTGATAATCGGTTCGGGCGGCCGCGAGCATGCCCTGGCGTGGAAACTGGGACAAAGCCGGGAAAAACCCGATATACTCGTCGCGCCCGGCAACGGCGGCACGGCGCTGGAAGCCCGCAACGCGGATCTGCCGTCCGGCGGCGTCGACCGGCTCATGGAATTCATTCGTGAGCACAAGGTGGATTTCGTCATTCCAGGCACTGAGCTGCCCCTGGTAAACGGCATCGCCGATGCCTGCGCCCGCGCGGGCGTGCTCTGCTTCGGGCCTGCCGCCTACGCCGCCCGCCTGGAAGGTTCCAAGTCCTTTGCCAAGGAAGTCATGCGCGAAGCCGGCGTGCCGACGGCGGACTTCGCGGTCTTCAACGATTACGCCGCTGCGGAAAAGTATGCGCGGGGCAGGAAGCGCCCCCTGGCAGTCAAGGCCGACGGTCTCGCGGCCGGCAAAGGCGTGGTTATGGCCGCAGGCGCTGAAGACGCCGTTGCCGCCCTGCGCGGCATGATGCTGGAGAAACGGTTCGGCCCGGCCGGGGAAACGGTAGTCATCGAAGACGCGCTGACGGGCGAGGAAGTTTCCCTGCTGGCCGTTTGCCGTGAAGAAGCGCTTGTCCTCCTGCCCGCTGCCCGGGACCACAAGAGAGCCCTGGATGGAGACAACGGGCCCAATACCGGCGGGATGGGCGCTTACAGTCCGGCCCCGGTTTTGCCGGAGAGCCGGATGGAGGAGATTGCCGACCTGGTCTTGCGCCCCGTGCTGAAAACCATGAAAAAGCGCGGCGTTCCTTACTCCGGCGTGCTGTATGCGGGCCTGATGCTGACCGCGGACGGGCCGCGGGCGCTGGAATTCAACGTGCGCTTCGGCGACCCGGAATGCCAGGCCCTGCTCATGCGTTTCAAGGGCGATCTGCTGGAACTCCTGATCGACTGCGCGAGCGGGCGCCTGAACGATGCCCGGGGTACAGCCGGGAAAGCGCACCCCCCGCAGGCGGCCGGCTGCGGGTCCGGACGACCGGGCAATACGCTCCCCCGGACGGGTTCAACACGGCCTTCGGCGCTTGCCTTGAACGGCCTGCAAGCCTGCGCGGGGCCTGCGGACTCCGGCGTTTGTTCCCCGCTCTGGACGGATGAAACGGCCCTGTGCGTGGTCATGGCCGCCGAGGGCTACCCCGGCGAATACCGCAAAGGCATGACCATTGGGGGCATTGACGAAGCCGAGGCCGGCGTGCCGGGAAAAATCAAGATCTTCCACGCCGGAACCGTTGCGGAGCAGGGACGGATCCGGGCCTCGGGCGGGCGTGTGCTGGGAGTTACGGCCCTCGGCGCGGATCTGCGGGAGGCACAGGAACGCGCCTATGCGGCCGTTGCCGGCATCAGGCTTGAGCGGGCCTTTTTCCGGCGCGACATAGGCGACGGCGGATTGAGGGCCTTTAAATGATGCAGGCGCTTATACTTATGGGCAGCATTTCGGATGAGGAAACGGTGCGTCCCTGCGCGGAACTTCTGGAAAAGCTCGGTATCGGCTTCAGTATGGCCGTAAGCTCCGCCCACAGGACCCCGGAGCGCACGGAAACGCTGGTGCGCGAGGCGGAGCGGAACGGCTGCCGGGTCTTTATCTGCGCGGCGGGCATGGCGGCGCATCTGGCCGGAGCGGTGGCGGCCCGGACTATCAGGCCGGTCATAGGCATCCCGGTGACCGCCTCCGCCCTCGGCGGACTGGATGCGGTGCTTTCCACGCTGATGATGCCCCCCGGTTTCCCGGTGGCGACGCTGGCTCTGGACAAGGCCGGCGCGCGCAACGCGGCCTGGCTGGCGGCGCAGATCCTGGCCCTGGACGACGAAAATTTGGCGTCGCGTCTCAGGGAAGAGCGCGCGGCTATGGCGCGCGGCGTGGAAGAAGCCTCCCGGCGCTTTGCCGGCAACGCCTGTACCGCGTAGCGTTTTGTTTTTCAAAAGAATAACGCGGCGTTTCTATTGAACTTTACGCGCTCCGGCGGCCTGACGCCGATCAGGAGGAGATGCTGATGGTTCGTATTCCGGCAATCCCGACCTTCATTGTTTTGCTGCTTGCGGCTCCGATGTCCTGCGCCCCCGTCAGGGTGAGCCTGCCCGCCCTGGTGCTTGACGGCCCTGCCCTGCATATCGCGGGCGTCTATTCCGGCATGAGCCTTGAAGGCGTTATGGACCGGGGCTGCATGGCGGGCGTCGGGACCATGAGCCTGCGGGCGGTGGGGGTTGCCGACGCCGACAAGGCGGAGGCCGCTGCGGAGCAAAGCAAAGCTGAGGATACCGCGATACCGGGCAAAACGGCAACCGCGGAGGGGAAAACGAAGCACGGGGGCACAGCGGTAGATACGGAAAAAACAGACAAAACGGCTGCAAAGGGCAATGCTGCAGGCACCGGGGAACACGGCGGAACAAATGCCGGAGGCAAGGCAACGGCGGCCGTGCCCGGAGGAAAAGCCGAGGCAAAAGGCAAGGTTTCGACAAGCGGGGAATGGAGTACGGGGCACGGCGCGGACGAAACCGGCAATGCCGGCGACACGCCTGCGCCGGCATTCTCCTGTTCAGCCAAGCTGGATGTCCTGCCGGACAGGAAAGGACGCGTGAACGGCGTTCTGGAATGCACATCCGGCAGGCGCATGGCCTTTTCCCTGCGCAACCTCGGCCCCGACCAGGGGCTGGGCATAGCCAGGGAATCGCGGGAAGGCGCCTTGATGGTCTTTTTTTACCATGCGGCGGAGAGCGAAGCCAGGCGGCGTCTGCCGCAGATACTGGCGGAAATCGAAAGCGTACGCTCCGGCGCGCAAAGATAATCTTGTCCGGAGGCTTGCGTCCGGAACGGCTGCGCTCCGCAAGCGCCTCATGCCGTTGCCCCGTACCGCGCGCGCAGGGTTGCCGCCAGTTCCCGCGCCTTCTCCCGCAAGTCTTCACGGGAGTGAATGTCGCGGGCACTGTTGAGCAGACCGCCGCGCAGGATTTCCACCGCGGAGAACCCTTTGTCCAGCATTATGTCGCGCAGCGCCGCATCAAGAAAGTGGTAAAAGTCGGCGGGACGGCCGTGAGCCAGAGCCAGCACGATAGTTTTACCCGTGGCCAGACGGGTTGGAAAATACATTTCGCCGGCGGCGAGACGTCTGAAATGATCCTTGGCCATGAAAGAAAAAAAGCGGTCCACCAGGGATTTCATTTCGCCGTTGACGGCGTGCAGGTAAATGGGGGAGGCCAAGATGGTCACATCGGCGCGGGCGATATCCTCCAGCACGGGGGAGGCATCGTCGCGCGCCACGCATATTTCGCTGGTTTTTCTGCAGGCCATGCAGCCCCGGCACCCTTTGAACTGTAAATCCCACAGATGATAACGGCGAAGTTCCGCATCCGGCAGACCTTCCAGCAACATGCCGGCCAGAGCAGCGGAATTGCCGTTCACGCGCGGACTTGACGTAACGCATACGATTTTCATGGTTCAATCCTTAAATCCTTATCAGGCTCCACCCACCCCGGAACTCATACTCTCACCCCGAAAAAATGACAAGCCGTACCAAGTCGGCTGCGCCGGGGGCGTTATCGCAAAGCGCCGAATTTTTTGAAAAACGGATAATACCCGATTTCTCAAAAACTTAGGGAAAGGCTGATTAATGCAGGAAAGGCCAAAGGCATCAAGACGGATTCTTCACCTGACGGCGAATGTTCGGCCTTTCGCCCTGCTCAGGCCGAGGCCCGGAATGACTACGCTTTTACCGTGCCGAGCAGTGCTCCGAATCCATAAGGCCGAGCCCGGCCCCCTCTTGCGGCAGGACCGGCCGAAATTTTTTTTGTTGTTCCCACTTGAAATAGGATGTCAATATCAGTAAGCTGCCTCCGCGGATAAATTTGAAAAAACAATCGGCTGACGGGAGAAGTCATTATGGGCGAAATCATTTCTTTACGAGAACAGAAGACCGTTATCGCCGGCGTCGAGGTCGGAGGCGCCGCGGGGCGGCGCATACGGCGTCTTGAATTGATGCCGGGAGTTGACGCGCGCGGCGCGGGACGCGCGGCGCGGCAGGCTCCGGCGGGACTGCGCCGTACGGCGTTCATCCCGCTGTTGCGCAACCGCGAAACGGTCTTTGTGCGGGCAAGCGCGTCATGACCGCGCAGGCGCAACCGGGCGCTCCCGGCGGACATGTACTCATCGCCATAGCCGGGAATCCCAATTCCGGCAAAACCACGGCCTTCAACCGCTACACCGGCGCGCGCCGGCATGTGGGCAACTACCCCGGCGTCACGGTGGAAAAGAAAAGCGGCACGGCGCATCTGGACGGTCGGGACATCATCCTGATGGACCTGCCGGGAATGTATTCCATGAGCGCCTATTCCCCGGAGGAAACAGCGGCCCGCCAGGCCCTGGCCGAGGAACGCCCGGGCGCGATTATTGATGTGGTCAACGCGGGGGTGCTGGAGCGCAACCTGTACCTGACCGTGCAGTTTCTGGAAATGGGCCTGCCCGTCGTCATTTGCCTGAACATGATGGACGAGGCCAGGGCCCAGGGGCTGACCGTCAACGTGCAACTGCTGGAAGAACTGACCGGGGCCAAAGCCGTGCCTGCGGTGGCCAGAAACGGCGAAGGTCTTGAGGAAACCCTGCGCGCCGCCGTGGAAGTTGCGGAAAAGTCCGGGGGGCGGATTACCCCTCTGGAAATATCCTACGGGCCGGATCTGGATGCCGCCCTGGCCGAAATGGTGCCTGTGATCATGGAGACAGGCCTGTTCGCCGACACCTATCCTCCCCGCTGGGTCGCCATGAAATTTCTCGAATGCGACCGGGATATGCTGCGCAGCGCGCAGACCGCCGCCCCCGAGGTCGCCGCCCGCCTGCAGGCGACGGCGGACAAAACCCTGGCCCACCTGCGCAACACCGTCGGCGTGGATGCGGAAGCCGTCGCGGCCGATTACCGTTACGGCTGGATACGCTCCATCCTGCGCCGGGGCGTGTGCATTGAGGATGAGCAAAAACAGCGCATCGATCTTTCCGACAGAATAGACACGGTCCTGACCCACCGCATCGCCGGTCCGCTCTTTCTGCTGGCCGTTCTGTACGGTATGTATTTTCTGACCATAGAGGTCGGCGCCTATCCGCTCGCTCTGGTCCAGCACGCCTTTGACCTGCTCCAGACCGCAGCCGACGGCCTTATTCCGGACGGTCCCCTGAAATCGCTGGTGATTTCCGGAATCATCGCGGGCGTGGGCGGGGTGATCGGCTTTGTGCCGCTGATTGTGATTATGTTCATGCTCATCGCGATTCTGGAAGACTCAGGCTACATGGCGCGCGCAGCGTACATGATGGACAGAATTTTCCGTATTTTCGGCCTGCACGGGGCCTCAATCATGCCTTTCATCATTGCCGGCGGCATAGCCGGCGGCTGCGCCGTGCCGGGGGTCATGGCCACGCGCACCCTGCGCTCGCCGCGCGAGCGGCTGGCGACCATGCTGACCCTGCCCTTCATGACCTGCGGCGCGAAAATTCCTGTTTTCCTGCTGTTTATAACCGTCTTTTTTGAAGGCGACAAAACCTTGGCCATGTTCCTGTTTACCCTGGCCGGCTGGGGCGTCGCCATGCTCGCAGCGCTGTTCATGCGCTCCACCATCATCCGGGGCGATGCCTCCCCCTTTGTCATGGAGCTGCCTCCGTACAGGTGGCCGACCGCTGCCGGCGTTCTCATCCACACCTGGGAACGCGCCTGGCAGTATGTCAAAAAGGCGGGCACCGTCATCCTGGCCATCTCCATACTCATCTGGGCCGGCATGACCTATCCGGGACTTTCGGATACCGAAGAGGCGGCTTACGAGGCGCAAAAGAGCGCCCTTGAAGAACGTCTGGCCGCTCTGCCGGCAGGCGGCACCCACGTAAAAGACGGCGCCTGGCCCGACCGGTTCGACCGCCGCGACCCGGCGGCCGATGCCTCCGCTGCGGACGGAAAGGGCGGCAAAGCCCCGGCGTCTAAGTCGACGATGCCCGAAGATGCCCGGGCGCCGGCGGACAAGACCGCGCCGGCGGACGGAAACGGCGGCACGGAAGCAACGGCCCGTGAACGGATTGAGCAGCAACTTGCGGACATGGAGAATGCCAGGGCGGCGGAAGCCTTGCGCGCTTCCTATGCCGGACGCGTCGGCATCGCGCTGGAAGGCGTCACGGCCCCTGCGGGCTTCGACTGGCGCGTGAACATAGCCCTTATCGGCGGCATAGCCGCCAAGGAAGTGGTCATCTCCACCCTGGGTACGGCGTATTCCCTCGGAGAAGTGGACGACGAAAATACTTCCGGCCTTGAGCAGTACATCCGGGAAGACAAAAGCTGGACCAAACCCAAGGTCATGGCTTTCCTGCTGTTTACCCTCCTCTATTCTCCCTGCTTCGTGACCCTGACGGTCATCAGGCAGGAAGCCGGCGGCTGGCGCTGGTTTTTTTTCAGCCTCTTTTTCAATCTGGCCCTGGCGTACTGCGTTGCCGTCGCCGCCTTCCAATTTCCGGGTCGGCTGATGTAGAAACCTGAGGATACACGGATTTATTCTTTTGAAAAACCTCAAGACGGATTCGGAGCAATGCCCAGAATGACAAGAGCGCAGTCATTCCGAGCCGCGGCAGGTTGTCATATATCATACTCCGGCCTGCGGATCGTGTACAGGATGTCGTGTTTCAGTTCTGTAAAGGCCGCGTTGAGAATCAATTGTTCATAAACAAGCGGCCGGGTAAAAGGCAAAACAATTTTTTTCCGGATTCTGCCCGGCCTCGGCGTCATGACGACTATCTCGTCCGCCAGGAACAGGGCTTCATCGACATCGTGCGTGACGAAAAGCACGGTGGCTCCTGTCACCTGCCGGACGGACATCAGCAGTTCCTGCATGGAAAGTCTGGTCTGGGCGTCAAGGGCGCCGAACGGCTCGTCCATGAGCAGGATGGCAGGCTCGGTAATCCAGGCCCTGGCCAGAGCCGCGCGCTGCCGCATCCCGCCGGAGAGTTCGTAGGGCGCGTGGCGCTCAAATCCTTGCAGTCCGGTCAGTGTTATGAAGCGGCGGGCTGCGGCGAGGGTTTCCTCCCGCGGTCTGCCCGCCAGTTCCGGACCCAGGGTGATGTTTTCCAGCACATTCCGCCATGGTAAAAGGTTGGCATCCTGAAATACCATGCCCCTGTCCGGGCCGGGGCCGGTTACCGGCCTGCCGCCCACCGACACGCTGCCGCGCGTGGGACGTTCAAACCCCGCGGCCAGGTTGAGGATTGTGGATTTTCCGCACCCGGACGGGCCGAGCAGGCAGACAAAGCTGCCCTGTTCAACGTCCAGAGAAAAATCCGTCACGGCTTCCGTTGCGTTCCCGCCGCTCCCGCCGGGGAAACTGTGCGCAACCCTGTCGAAAACAATACGGCCGCTGCCGGCCGGATCGGAGGCGGGAACAGTCACGTCAGCGCACCGCCGCAGCGATGAAGGCGGAATTGATGAACGGAGCGAACGAGGACGGAAGATCCCGGCGGCTCAGTTCACCCAGATTCACAAGAAACCGCGCCGTATCTGCAAAGCTCTTGCTGATGCCCGACTCGCTTTTGCCGAGTCCAAGCCATTTCGTGTCAAGCTGCTCTTTGAGGTCCGGGAACTCAAGCCCGGCGAGGGTCTGTTTTGCCGCAGCGGCATCCTGTCCCAGTTCGGCGGCTATGCTTTTCGCCGCCGCATCGGGGTCCGCCTTGTAGCGGTTTACCGTATCCCTGAACGCGCGCAGGAAAGCGCTGACCGTGTCCGGGTAGCTCGCGGCGAACTTTTTGGAAACTACATACACATTGAACAGATAATACCCGTCCTTCTGAAGCTGTCCGCTTTTCAGCAGTTCGTGCCCGCCTTCGGCTTCAAGTTGATTGGAAAAAGGCCCCCAGACATAGGCGGCGTCTACGTCGCCGCGTTTCCAGGCGGCAAGTTCGTCGGCGGGTTTAAGCGGCGCCTGTTTCACTTTGGACGCGTCCGCGCCGTAGACGTTTAACGCCGCGAGCAGGGCATAATGCGCGGTGGAACCGGGGGGATAGGTCACCGTCCGGCCTTCAAGCCCTTTGACGGAAGTAATGTCTTTGCGGGCAATAAGCCGTTCACTGGAGTCAATGACTCCGGAAACGGCGATGATTTCTATGGGCAGCTTGCGGGCCAGGGCCGCAGCCACCGGAACGGAACCCGCCCTTGCGATGTCTATCTCGCCGGCCGCGACGGCTTTGAGGGCATCCGGCCCGCTTGCAAAGTTAACCCATTTCACGGGAACGGCCAGCGCCTTTTGCAATGAACCGTCCGCCTTGCCCAGAATCCACGGCCGGGGGCCGTTCAGGTAGGCCAGGCGGACTTCCGCCGGTTTGGAAGATCCGGCAGCGAAAGCGGCGGATGCCGCGAAAACGACCGACAGCGCGACGAGAACCGTAATGCGGAGAAACAGAGAGTACATGGGGAACTCCTTTGCCGGTTAAAAATTCAGGGTTTTGAAACGCGCGTATCCGAATCAGGCTTTGCCGTCCCACGGGACGACTGCCTTCTGCAGAGCGACGATGAGCATATCAAGCATGTACCCGGTAAGTCCGAGCAGGATGATGCCGAGCATGACGATATCCGTACGCATATAGGATGAGGCGTTGAGTACCATCCAGCCGAGGCCGGTGTCGGCCGCCACCATCTCGGCGGCTATCAGCGTCGTCCACCCCACTCCTACGGCAAGACGGACGCTGGTGAATATTTCCGGCAGGGCGCCCGGGAACACGATATACCGCAACAGTTGGCGGTTCGTGGCCCCCAGCGCGCGTCCGAGGCGCAACCTGTTCCGGTCCGCTCCGCCCACCGCGGCGGCGCAGCCGACAAGAACGGTCAACAGGGCGGAAATGAAAATCAGGAAGACCTTGGAGACTTCACCTATGCCCAGCCAGAGGATGACCAGGGGAATAAGCGCCAGTTTGGGCAACGGACGGAAAAACTGGACAAAGGGGTCCAGGATCGCCCGCAACACAGGGAACAGACCCATGGCCAGACCCAAAGGCACGCCGACCAGCACGGCAGGTATGAAAGCGCCGATTACCCTGCCCAGGCTGATCGCGACATGATACAGCAGGGGCAACTGCCGGTAACCGTCCGTGAGCATTTCCCGCCCTGTGGCCCAAATTTCCTCCGGCGGCGGGAGAAGCAACGGGTTGAACAGCCCGAAGCGTCCGCCGGCGGACCACAACAGCACGAAAAGCGTGACTGCAGCCAGACTTACCGCAACGGCACGTCCTTTGCCGAATGATGTTTTTTCCGGATGCATGCTCCGACCGCCTTTGCCGTCGCTGCGGGTAAACGATTTTCCGCAAGCATACAGGACTGCAAAAAACTGTGGGAACTACCAATTCCGTATAACGATATACGGCCGGGGCCTTACTGATTTCGGTCATATTACCTGCTCGGCAGGTCATATCACCTGCTCGACAGGCCATAAGACAAAAAAATGCTTTACAAAGCCGCAAGCCGGGGGTAGATTGCCGCAAGCCGATTTTTTGCCCCGCAAAGACACCTCACGACGGCACTGGAGGCAGGCCCGTTATGGACAATATGATCAGCCTGGATCACAGCCTCTTTATCCAACTGCTGAATTTTCTTATCGCCGTGGTGGTTCTTAATTTCCTGCTTATCAAACCCGTACGCCGGCAGTTGGCCGGGCGCAAAACCCTGACGGAACAGCTTGTGAACGAAACGGAAGCGTTTGTCGGCCGCGCCGCCGACAAACTGCGCGGTTACGAGACGGCTCTGGCCGAGGCCCGCGCCGCGGCCGTACAGGCCCGCGATGCGATCAAGGCTGAAAGCGAAGCGCAGCAACGGGAAACGATAGGCAAAGCCAATGACTCCGCAGCCGCGTTCCTGACGTCGTCACGCCGGCTCTGCGCCGCGGAATGCAAAACCGCCGCCGCTACGCTTCTGGCCGGCGCGGACGGATACGCCGAACTGGTCGTCCGGAACATTCTCGACTGACTTTTTTATGCTCCGCGACATTCCGGAGGTTCCCATGCATGCTGTGAAACTATGGTGTACCGTCTTATTCGTTCTGCTTGCCTCCGCCCTTCCGGCCCTGGCCGATGCGGCGGGCGGGGAAGCGCACGGAAGCTGGGGCAACACGGCCTGGCGGGTTGCCAATCTCATCCTGTTCATTGCGGTCATCCGGCATTTCTTCGGCAAGAAAATCGTCGCTTTTTTCAAAGGCCGCAGTGCAGGCATAGCCGCGGAACTGGCCGCCCTTGAGACCGCCAAGGCCGAAGCGGCGCAAAAACTCGAAGAAGTGGAAAAACGCATTGCCGGCCTGGAGCGGGAGCGACAGGCGCTGACGGCCGAATACAGGGCCCAGGGCGAAAGTCTGCGGGCCGCGATCATCGCGGGCGCGGAAGAGGAGGCAAAACGCATAGCGGCACGGGCCGAAGCGGCGGCCGAAAACGAAATCAGGGCCGCTGTGGAAGCCGTGCGCGCGGAACTGGCCGAAACTATCGTCGCCGAAGCGGAAAAGATGCTTGCGGCGCGACTGACGGCGGGCGATCACGCGGAACTCGTCGACAAATATCTGGCAAAGGTGGTATTCCATTGAAAAACAGCCCCGGTCAGGCCTTGATGCGCGCCTCCGGAGCGGAAGGCATGCTTGCGGAACGGCCGGCCGCGCGCCTTCGCAACGAACGCCCCGCTAACCATTCGGCAAAGGCGGTATTCCATTGAGAAGCAGCATCGCGGCCCGCAGATACGCGCGGGCGCTGTATTCCCTGGGCAGGGAAAAAGGTCTGCCCGAACTGGAAGGGTACGCCGCGGCACTGGGGGTGATGAGCGCCGCTCTGGGCGAATCACCAGCGTTGCGCAGCCTGATGGGCAACCCGGTCATCAGCGCGGCGGAAAAGACGTCGGTCGTCGACACCCTTGCGGACAGGCTGAAAATATCCGGTCCCGTCCTGAATTTTTGCCGTCTTATGGCCGACAACAAGCGGTTGCCCGAGCTTCCCGCCGCGGCGGCGGCGTTCAACGCGCTTCTGGATGCGGAAAAAGGCGTCGCGCGCGGCGAAATCTACACGGCAACGGCGCTTGACGAGGCCAAAAAAGCGGAAGTGATTGCGACGCTCGCCGAAAAAAGCGGCCGGAAACCGGCCCTTGTCTTCCGCGTGGATCCTTCCATACTCGGCGGCGTAGTGCTGAAGTTCGGAGATATGGTCATGGACGCGAGCCTGCGCGCGCAACTGTCCATCCTCAAAGACACCATCAAGAAGGGTGAGTAGGGTCATGCAGATTAAAGCGGAAGAAATCGGCAAAATCATCGAAAGCCGGATAAAGAACTATTCCCGGCGTGTGGAGATGAGCGAAACCGGGACGGTGCTTTACGTCGGTGACGGCATTGCCCGCGTGTACGGAGTCGGCAACGCCATGTCCATGGAACTGCTGGAGTTTCCCGGCGGCCTGATGGGCATGGTGCTGAACCTTGAAGAAGACAACGTCGGCGTGGCCCTGCTGGGCGAGACGGGTGAACTGAAAGAGGGCGATCCCGTCAAACGCACCGGGCGCATCTTTTCCGTGCCCGTGGGCGACTCGGTCGCCGGGCGGGTTCTCGACCCTCTGGGCCGGCCCATAGACGGCATGGGACCGCTCGGCGCCGTCGAGATGCGGCCCGTGGAGATCAAAGCGCCGGGCATCATCGCCCGAAAATCAGTGCATGAACCCATGCCCACCGGCCTCAAGGCCGTCGACGCCATGACGCCCATCGGACGCGGCCAGCGCGAACTGATTATCGGCGACCGCCAGACCGGCAAAACAGCCGTGTGTATCGATGCCGTCCTGGCCCAGAGAAACACGGACATCCATTGCTTTTATGTGGCCATAGGCCAGAAGAAATCCACGGTGGCCCTTGTGGCGGACACCCTGCGCAAATACGGGGCCATGGAGTACACGACGATAGTTTCGGCCACGGCGTCCGACCCGGCGCCGCTGCAATACATCGCCCCCTACGCCGGTTGCACCATGGCGGAGCATTACCGCGACAACGGCAAACACGCCCTGATCATCTATGACGATCTTTCCAAGCAGGCCGTCGCGTACCGGCAGATGTCGCTGCTGCTGCGCAGACCTCCGGGGCGCGAAGCCTTCCCCGGCGATGTCTTTTACCTGCATTCCCGCCTGCTGGAGCGTTCGGCCAAAATGAGCGACGCCGCAGGCGCGGGTTCCCTGACCGCCCTGCCCATCATAGAAACCCAGGCGGGCGATGTTTCGGCCTATATTCCGACCAACGTCATTTCCATCACCGACGGGCAGGTTTACCTGGAGCCCGGTCTGTTCAACTCCGGCGTGCGTCCGGCCGTCAACGTGGGCCTTTCCGTGTCCCGTGTCGGCGGCGCGGCGCAGGTCAAGGCCATGAAGCAGGTGGCGGGTTCCCTGCGCCTGGACCTTGCGCAGTACCGCGAACTGGCGGCCTTTGCCCAGTTCGGCTCCGACCTCGACAAATCCACTTTGCAGAAGCTCAACCGCGGCGCGCGGCTGGTGGAACTGCTCAAGCAGCCGCAATACCAACCCATGGAAGACTACGAACAGGTCATTTCCATATTCGCCGCCGTCAGAGGCTTTATGGACGACGTGCCCGTGGAGGCGGTCGGTTCCTTTGAAAAAGGCCTGCTGGAATTCATGGCCGCCGCCAAGCCCGACATACTCAAGGAGATCAAAGAGAAAAAGGCCTTGGACCCCGCGCTCGAAGAACGTCTGCAGGAAGCGGTCCGGGAATTCGGACGCTCTTTCGCGGCTTAGCGAACGGAGGCGCGGATGGCTTCTCTCAAAGACGTCAGGCTCAAGATTGCCGGGGTCAGAAAAACCCGGCAAATCACCAAGGCCATGTATATGGTCGCCTCCGCAAAACTGCGCAACGCGCAGCAGAGGATTGAGCGATTCCGTCCCTATGCCGACAAATTCTCGGAAATGCTTGTTTCCCTGCGCGGAACCGCCGAGGATGCGGCTCACCCTCTGTTGGCCGAGCGCCCCGGGACGGCGGGCGTGGGCATCGTGGTCGCCACCTCGGACCGCGGGCTTTGCGGCAGCTTCAATGCGGGCATTATTGCCGCGGCCCTCAGATTCGCGCGGGAGAACACGTCCGCGGGCAGGAAAGTCAGGTTTTACTGCCTTGGCCGCAAATGTTGCGACGCCGTGCGGACGCGCGGCGGCGAAACGGCCCTGGCTGTGACCGGACGCATGAATGCGGTGGATTTCGCGCTGGCCTCCGAAGTCGGTCTTGCCGTCATGAACGACTTTTTGAGCGGGCAGGTGGACGAAGTCCACATGTTTTACGGGGAATTCATCAGCCTTGCCCGGCAGCAGCCGACGGGTTTCAAGCTGTTGCCTGCGGGCGGCGGGACTTCCGGACCGGAACATGCGGGAGCGGCGGAGGATTTTATTTATGAACCGGCGGCGGGGACACTTCTGGGCGAACTGCTGCCCAGGTATGTCAAGGCCCAGATCTACCGCGGGCTTCTGGACACGGCGGCGGGCGAGAACGCGGCCCGCATGCAGGCCATGGACAACGCCACGCGCAACTGCGACGAAATGGCCGACGCCCTGACCCTGCTTTTCAACAAGACACGCCAGGCAGGCATCACCAACGAACTGATAGACATCGTGGGCGGCGTCGAGGCGCTCAAAGGATAACCAAGGGAGCACAAGGGACATGAGCGAAAACATCGGTAAAATCGTGCAGGTCATAAGCGCGGTTGTGGACGTTGAGTTTCCGTCGGGCAAACTCCCCGGTATTTTCACGGCGCTGAAAACAGCCAACCCCAACAACGCCGATGCGCCGGACCTGATCTGTGAAGTCGCCCAGCACCTGGGAGACAACGTCGTGCGCACCATCGCCATGGACAGCACGGACGGTCTGGTGCGCGGACTGCCCGTCACGGATACCGGCGCGCCCATAACCGCCCCGGTAGGCAAGGCATCCCTGGGGCGCATCATCAATGTCGTGGGGCGTCCCGTGGACGAACTCGGCCCTGTCGAGGCGGAAAAATACATGCCCATACACCGCCCCGCGCCGACGCTCACGGAACAGAACACCAAGGTGGAGCTGCTGGAAACGGGCATCAAGGTGGTGGACCTGCTGATCCCCTTCCCCAAGGGCGGCAAGATGGGGCTGTTCGGCGGAGCGGGCGTCGGCAAGACGGTCATTCTGATGGAAATGATCAACAACATCGCCAGACAGCACGGCGGATTGTCGGTCTTTGCCGGCGTCGGCGAAAGAACGCGCGAGGGCAACGACCTCTACCACGAATTCAAGGAAGCGGGTATTTTGGAAAAGGCCGCCCTGGTGTACGGGCAGATGAACGAATCGCCCGGCGCGCGCGCCCGCGTAGCCCTTACCGCCCTGACCTGCGCCGAATATTTCCGGGATGAAGAAGGCCAGGACGTATTGCTGTTCATAGACAACATCTTCCGCTTCACCCAGGCCGGCTCGGAAGTTTCCGCCCTGCTCGGGCGCATGCCGTCCGCGGTCGGCTACCAGCCGACCCTCGGCACGGACCTCGGCGCCCTGGAGGAACGCATCACCTCCACGCAAAAAGGGTCCATAACTTCCGTGCAGGCCATCTACGTGCCCGCCGACGACCTGACGGACCCGGCCCCGGCCACCACTTTTTCGCATCTGGACGGAACGCTGGTGCTTTCGCGTCAAATCGCGGAACTCGGCATCTATCCCGCCGTCGACCCCCTGGACTCCACCTCGCGCATTCTGGACCCGCAGGTCGTGGGGCAGGAACATTACAGCGTGGCGCGCGGGGTACAGCAAATCCTGCAAAAGTACAAGGATCTTCAGGATATCATCGCCATTCTGGGCATGGATGAACTCTCGGACGACGACAAGCTCACTGTGGCGCGCGCGCGCCGCATCCAGCGTTTTCTCTCCCAGCCTTTCCATGTGGCCGAAGTGTTTACCGGAGCTCCCGGCCGCTACGTCAAGCTGGAGGACACCATTAAGGCCTTCCGCGCCATCCTGAACGGCGATTACGACCACATGGGCGAATCGGACTTCTACATGGTCGGCACCATTGAAACGGCTGAAGAAAAATACAAGAAACGTTTGGCGGAACAATAAGGCGGCACTATGGCTTCGCTCCGACTGGACATCGTCACTCCGGACAGGCTCGTGCTGAGCAGAGAGGTTGATTATGTGGGCGCGCCGGGCCTGGAAGGCGAATTCGGGGTCCTGCCCGGCCATGTGCCCCTGCTGGCGGCGCTGACGACAGGCAGGTTGTTTTACAAAGCCGACGGGCGGACGAACTGGGTGTTTGTATCCGGCGGCTTTGCCGAGGTTGCGGACGGCAAAGTGACCATCCTTGCTGAAAGCGCCGAAGAAACGCGCGACATAGATTTCGGGCGGGCCGAAGAGGCGCGCAAACGCGCAAAAGAACGACTGGATTTCCACCGCGCCGAAATCGACCTGCAGCGCGCCCTGCAGTCTCTGCAAAGAGCCGACGTGCGCCTGTCGCTGCGCGGGCGTTGATGCGGGGCAGCATGAAAATCGACCTGCGCCGCGCGCTCCGGTCCCCGGCAAGGTCCGGCGTAGGCCCGGCTCTGCGCCGGAGCTGAGACCTATAATGCTGAAGTGGATAGTCATCGGCGTTTATGTTCTCGTGCCGATTATCGCATGGCGTCGTACAGCGGAAAAGCCGGGCGCCACAAAAACGGAAACGCGCGTGCGAAAATGCGGCAACGCCTTTCTCGCGTGGGGCGTCACCGGCATCGTACTGGCCTCCCTGGCGGCGTGGCAACTGACTTTACTTTATCCGGAACGCGCCTGGCTCATACATTTTCTTGAGATGTGGCTCTTTTGGGCCGCGCCGCTGGGTATGGGTCTGGCCGTCAAGGTCGGGCAGGCGCTGCGGGAGAAAAGGAAGCAGACGGGCCGCCCGTGAGCGGCCCGTTGGCTTCTTTCCTGCGTGTTCCGGGTGATCCCCACCCCCGCGCCACGCTAACCGATAAGATTCAAGGCCATCTGCGGCAGGGAGTTGGCTTGTGACAGCATGGCTACCGCGGCTTGGGTGAGTATCTGGTTGCGTACGAATTCCGTCATTTCCAGGGACACGTCCACATCGGATATGCGCGATTCGGCTGCCTGCAGGTTTTCGGACTGAATCTGCAGGTTGCTGATCGTGTTTTCCAGCCTGTTCTGCATGGCGCCGAGATTGGCACGTATCTTGTCCTTGGAAAGGATGGCGTCGGCTATACCTTCGAGAGCCATCTGCGCCCGTTGCTGCGTGGATACGGTGTATCCTTTGAAAGGCTTATCGGTCTGATTGCCGACGCCCAGTGAAGACGCCGTGGCGCTGCCGATCTGGATGTAGTAATAATCCTCGGAGGAATCGTTGGCCGGTCCGAAGTGGACCTTCAGCTTGCCGGTAGACGTCATCAGCGTCCCGTTGTGTTCTGCTGAAGACAAATTGCCGTTGAGCAGGTGTACGCCGTTGAAGTCGGTGGCGTTGGCGATACGAGTGATTTCCGAGGCCATGGCCTGGTATTCGGATTCGATCATCAGGCGCTGGTCCGAAGTATAGGTGCCGGTGGCGGCTTGTTCGGCCAGTTCCTTCATACGTATGAGCTTTTCGTCAATAACGCCGAGGGCGCCGTCCGCCGTCTGGATCAGGGAAATGGCGTCGTTGGCGTTGCGCACGCCCTGATTCAGCGCGGTAATGTCTGCCCGCATGAGTTCGCGGATGGCCAGTCCGGCCGCATCGTCGGCTGCTGAAGATACGCGCAGGCCCGAAGACAGGCGGTTTACCGAGGTGGCCAGGCTGCTGTAGGACTTGCTGAGGTTTCTCGCGGCGTTCAACGCCATAAGGTTATGATTGATTGACAGTGACATAATATTCCTCCTTGAATATTACGTGATTCAAGCGGCGCTTTATGCCGGCCGCCTCCGTGCGGCCTTGCCGCCCACACAACGTTGTCGCTTGATAGTCGGCGGCCCTTGCGGGGTACATTACGTTTCCCCGTCCAGGGCCGCTTTGCCCTGACCCTTGAGAGCGCACAGGATATTTCTCACAGGGTTCTCCCACACCGGGAGCCGCAACCGCGCCGTGATTCTTCATCTTCAGGCCGTTGTCACCTCCTTTATCGGTTCATGGAGCAAAGCCTTTAGGGGGACCGACGCACATTCACGGAAAAAAATTCCCGTCCCCGGATTGTATGCAAAATTTGTACCGGTTCAATCCTCAACCGGCAAACGGAGCCGGATGCGTATCAGGGCAGTTCATACATGAAATGCTCCAGGGCACCGCTCTCATAAAAAACGTCAGCTTTCGCAGTAGGCCGTGAACCTGTCCGCAATCTTCATTTTCCGTCCCGTCGGCACCACGTTGCTCACGGCGGCCGTCGTCCTGGTGGGTCTGGCGGCCTACGCCCTGCTGCCGGCGGCGCCCCTGCCCCAGGTGGATTTCGCCACCATCCGGGTACAGGCGAGCCTGCCGGGGGCAAGCCCCGAAACCATGGCGGCCACGGTGGCCACTCCCCTGGAACGCGCCCTGGGGCGCATCGCGGGCGTCACGGAAATGACGTCCACCAGTTCGCAGGGCAGCACAAGCATCGTTTTGCAGTTCGACCTTTCCCGCGACATCGACGGGGCGGCCCGCGACGTACAGGGGGCGATCAATGCGGCTGTCTCCACCCTGCCCTCCATGCCGCGCAACCCGAGCTACCATAAAAGCAACCCGGCGGACGCCCCGGTCATGGTCATCGGCCTGACGTCGAGCGTCCTCGGACTCGGCGAGCTGTACGACGTGGCTTCCACGATTTTTGCGCAAAAGCTCGCGCAGGTTTACGGCGTCGGCGAGGTGACGGTCGGCGGCTCTTCTCTGCCGGCGGTGCGCGTGGAAATCGACCCCGGTTCCCTGCACAGCCGGGGACTCTCTCTGGAGGAGGTACGCTCCGCAGTTATGCGCGCAAACGTCAACAGTCCCAAAGGGATGCTCGACGACGGGGAACGCCGCCTGAGCATAGGAGCCGGGGATCGGCTGCGCCGGGCTGAAGATTTCGCCGCGGTGATTATTCGCCGTACGGACGGGGCGATAGTGCGTCTGTCCGATGTAGCCGAAGTCGCCGAGGGCGTCGAAGACAAAAGAAACATAGGCTATGCGGACGGAAAACCGGCAATTCTCCTGGTAATCTACAAGCAACCCGGAGCCAATATCATAGAAACTGTACGCCGCGTGCGCGACGTGCTGCCTGCTTTGCGCTCATGGGCGCCGGAAAGCGTGGATTTTACGATCACCATGGACCGCTCCCCGTCCATCGCCGCTTCCGTGCGGGAAGTGGAACGTGCCCTGCTGCTCTCCGTGTGCCTGGTCGTTCTTGTGGTGTTCCTGTTCCTGCGCAATGCCAGAGCCACCCTTATCCCCGCCGTCGCCGTGCCCGCCTCCCTGGCCGGCACCTTTGCCGTCATGTATCTGTGCGGCTTCAGCCTGAACCATCTCTCACTCATGGCGCTGACGGTGGCCACGGGCTTTGTTGTGGACGACGCCGTCGTGGTCGCGGAGAACATCGTCAGGCACATGGAAAACGGGAAACAGGCCGTGGAAGCCGCGCTGGCGGGCAGCCGCGAAGTCGCGTTCACGGTTTTTTCCATCAGCGTCTCCCTGGTGGCGGTCTTCATTCCCATCCTCGGCATGGGAGGACTCCTCGGCAGGCTGTTCCGGGAATTCGCGGTCACCCTGTCCGCCGCCGTGCTGGTTTCCCTGGCGATTTCCCTGATTTCTACGCCTATGCTTTGCGCAGCCCTGCTGAAGCCCGGCAGGCATGCCGGACGTCTTCCGGAGCACGGGGACGACAAAGCAGGATCCGGAAGCTGCGCAGCGGAGGCCCGCCGCGTTTCAAAGCGCGGAGCCGGAATCCGGCGCAACCCGGCGCATGCGCTGCTCGCCGGCTTCAAACATTTTCCGGGCGGCTTCGCGGACCGGCTGCTCGACGCCTATGCGCGCACTCTGGCCGTCGCGCTGCGTTACAAGCGCGTCACCCTGCTGCTCCTCCTGCTGACCGTGGCGTTTAACGTGTACCTCTACATCATTATACCCAAGGGCTTTTTCCCCCAGCAGGATGTGGGGCAGATTTTCGGCATGATCCGGGCGGACGAGAGCATTTCGTTCCAGGCCATGCAGCCCAAGCTGGTCCGGCTGATGGACATCGTGCATTCCCATCCGGATGTGGCGCAGGTGGGGGGATTCACGGGCGGGCGGCAGCGCAATTCCGGCATGGTCTTCATCACGCTCAAGCCTGCGCAGGAGCGAAAAAAAACAGCCGCGCAGATCATCAACGAATTGCGCGGACAACTCGCCGGAGTCGCGGGCGGAGAACTTTTTCTTTCTCCCATGCAGGACCTGCGCATCGGCGGCAGGCGCGCCCGCGCGGCGTACCAGTTCACGCTGCAGAGCGACGATCTGGGTCTGCTGCGGCGCTGGACCCCGCTCGTAACCGAAGCCTTGCGGCGGATTCCCGGTCTGGCGGATGTGAACTCGGATCTGGAAACGCGCGGACTGCAAACTCTGGTCACCGTCGACAGAGAGATGCTCGCAAGGCTGGGCGTCACGCAACGGCAAGTGGATACGGCGCTGGGGCTGGCTTTCGGGCAGGCCTTTGCTTCGACCATATACACCGGCGTCAACCAGTATCGCGTGGTTATCGAGTATGCCGACCCCTATCTCCAGGGTCCTGAAGGGCTGTTTTACCTGTATGTTCCGGCCGGCGTCGCTGCGCTGCCCGCGCAGGATGCCGCGCGCGGCGGGTTTTCCGGTAATGCCGGGTCATCGCTGTATGCGGCTTCGGCAACGGAAAGCGTCACGGGACGCCTGGTTCCCCTGAGCGCTTTTGCCGACTTTTCCCCCTCCCTGACTTCGCTTTCCGTGTCGCACCAGGGGCAGTTTACGGCCTCCTCCGTTTCGTTCAACCTGTTGCCGGGCATCGCTCTTTCCCAGGTTCAGGAGAGGATTCGTGAAGCCATGGAAGAAATCGGGATGCCGGAAGCGGTGCGCGGTTCCTTTGCAGGCACGGCCGGGGCCTTTGCCTCCGCCCTGCGCGATCAGCCTCTGCTGATCCTCGCAGCGCTGGTGACCCTGTATATCGTGCTGGGCATCCTGTATGAAAGCCTGATCCATCCCTTGACCATTCTTTCCACTCTGCCGTCGGCCGGAGTTGGCGCTCTTTCGGGATTGATGCTGTTCGGCGCGGAATTTACGGTCATCGCCTTTATAGGCGTTTTGCTGCTGGCAGGGATCGTCAAAAAAAACGCCGTCATGATGATAGATTTTGCCCTGGAGGCGCAACGCAGCGAGGGACTTTCGGCGGAAGCGGCCGTATACAAAGCCTGCCTGCTGCGTTTCCGGCCCATCATGATGACGACCATGGCTGCGGTGGGCGGGGCGCTCCCCCTGCTGCTGGGCAGGGGCGACGGCGCGGAACTGCGTACGCCGCTGGGCATCACCATCGTGTGCGGTTTACTGGTCAGCCAGTTGTTGACTCTCTATACTACGCCTGTTGTGTACATTTTTATGGACAGGTCGGCGCGGAAAGGACCTGCGCGGGCGACTGCCGCCCAAGCCGCGTTCTCTTCAAGGCTGCGGAAGCTGTGAGTTGATGTACAATCCTATTCTGATGCTTCAGCAGCGACGGCAAGCGAGGAGACGCTCAACGGCACACGCCTGACATCGGCAAAGAGAAACAGATCACTGCTCAATGCGCAGAAGTAGGTAAAGATGCGCTCTTTCGACGTCATGTCCCGGTATGCGCCGGTGACTCCGCTTTGTCGGCTTGCTTCAAACATGTTCATCGCTTCTTGAAAGAATCCGCGCCACAACCAGTTTGCGCCCCGAAATGCAGTAACCGAGAAATCACCTGCACGGCGTTCGATGTTGCCGGAAAGCTGCGTTCCTCTTCTGTCACACAGGAAGACACGCATCACATGAGCGGGCAGAGTGCGCATGAGATCGAGCAGGTAGAGATCTATATCCATTTTCCCCATGACAAAAACGTGCTCGGCAACAAAGCGTTGTACATTGATGTCCATTGTGTGACGCAAGGCATTGGCTTGAGTCACTCTATTGTGCAGGGAAGAAATCAGTTTGTCCGATGAATGCATAAAGACATTACCGTCGACAACGGCATCACACACAATAGGCTGCGGGTAGGCAAAAAGAAAACCCTGGAAATACCGCCCCCCGGTCTCCATGCATACATCCAGTTGCGCTTGCGTTTCTATACCTTCGCACAGCACTTCGATGCCGACATGTTCAGCAAAGGATGTGAGCGAATGTATATAGGCTCGATGGTGGAATGATTCCGGACTCTTCTGTATAAATTCCATATCAAGCTTTATTACGGCCGGAGACAAGCAGGCCAGCCGGTCTATATTGCTCGCGCTTTTTCCGTAATCATCGAGGGCTATACGACAACCTGCCTCAGTAAATAAGGAGAGAACTTTAATATAGTCCTCACTTGCGTTGAATTCTTCTTCAGTTATCTCGATAATTAAATGTTCAGGTGCGATACCGTATTCATGTGCCCATCGCAAAGTATATATTTCATATTTAGACTCTTTATGAGCAAGCCAGTCAAGGCGCATATTGAGATAAATATCTTTATTGCATCCTTCTTCAGCATATCTTTCCATTGCTTTTTTACGGATTACACGATCTACATGAAGGGAAATGTCCGCAGGTACAGACGGATCATGAAAAAATTTACCCAAAGATTCGACGTTGCCGTTTTCATCCCTATAGCGCCCCAAAACTTCATAACCACTGACAGCACAGGCATCTGCGCATAGAATGGGCTGAAAGTGGGGGAAAATATTTTCTTCGCGCAGTAACATAAAACACTCCGAATCGTTACCTGCCTGAAAGGCAAAAGGACCCTACATTTCATCAATTATTAAATAATTTTACATATTTACAGAGTTCGTCCAAGGTTGCCGCTAAAGCGTCCTGTGCCGTAATCCCCCCCTTGACAGAGCGTAAGAAGTCGCTCTGCCTCACCGTATACGCAGCCGAATACCTCTTGCCTCTTGCGCTGATACATGTTATGCAGACAAACAAGATGAATTCCTGATAAGGAAGTCCTGCGGGTGCGGTTTCCTGTAGGCGCGCAGTATACTAAAAAATGCGCGAAGGCAAATGTTTTCCGACCGCGCCGACCTCAAGCCAAGGAGTCAGAGTATGGATGTAGTTATGTTGTCGCGTCTGCAGTTCGCGGTAACGGTTTTTTTCCATTTCATTTTTGTACCGCTCACTCTGGGCCTGTCTGTTCTTCTGGCTGTCATGGAGACCCTGTATGTGCGTTCGGGCAACGAGCAGTACAAGCGGATGGCGAAATTCTGGGGAAAACTGTTTCTGATCAACTTCGCCCTGGGCGTGGTGACCGGTATCAGCCTGGAGTTTCAGTTCGGCACCAACTGGGCGAACTATTCCAAGGGGGTCGGAGACATTTTCGGCTCCATTCTGGCCATTGAGGCCACCCTCGCCTTTTTCCTGGAGTCGACCTTTATCGCCGTCTGGCACTTCGGCTGGGACAAGGTGTCGAAAAAAGTTCACTGTTTCGCCATCTGGGCCGTAGCCTTCGCAAGCAACCTCTCCGCCCTGTGGATCATCATCGCCAACGGCTGGATGCAGAATCCCATAGGTTCCGAATTCGTCAACGGCAAGGCCGTGCTGATTGATTTCGCGACCGTTCTCTCCAACCCCTTTGCCTGGAGCCAGTACGCGCACACAATCCTGGGCGCATGGCTGCTGGCCGGCTTCTTTGTCCTCGGCATTTCCGCCCTGCACTTGGTCAGGAACAACGAAAAGGACTTTTTCGGCCGCTCTTTCAAACTGGCCGCGACCTGGACCCTGGTACTCGCCGTCGCCTTGCCTCTGCAGGGACACAGCCACGGCGTAACCGTGACCAAGTACCAGCCGGCCAAACTCGCCGCCATGGAATCCCACTGGGAAAGCGCCAAGTCCGCGCCTCTGTACCTGCTGGTGTTTCCGGACGAGAAAAACAGGCGCAATTATTTTCAAGCCCTGCCCGTGCCCGGTATGCTGAGTTTCCTGGCATACGGCGATACGCAGGCTGAGGTGGCCGGTCTCAACCAGATCGGAGCCGCAGATTTTGCGGAATTCGTCGCAAAAACAGGTTACAGGGCCGATACCCCGGTGGCCGTCATGGCCGACGGCGAAAAAATTATTCGCCCTCTTAAACCCGAAGACGCCGTTCCGCCCGTGCTGCCCACTTTCCTCTCCTTCCGCCTCATGGTAGGGCTGGCAGGTGTCTTCCTCGTTCTGGCCGTGGTCGCCTGGCTCCGGCGCAAAGACATCGGGGAACATCCGAAAATTGCCCGCGCCCTTGCCTTGGCCATACCTCTTCCCTATATTTGCCTGATGGCCGGCTGGACCGTGGCCGAAGTAGGCCGCCAGCCCTGGATAGTACACAAAACCATGCTCACCGTGCAGGGAATATCGGCGGTGCCTGCTTCTTCTGTGGCCTTGTCCCTCGCCGCTTTTGTCGTCGTCTACGGTTGCCTCGGCGTCCTTGATATATGGCTTTTGCGCAAATATGCCATGAAAGGCCCCGAACCGGCCGGGCATGCAGCCGGCGTTGCCTGACCTTCAAGCATCCGAACTTCCGGATCCCGTTAAGGATAGTTATATGACGGACATACTTTCGCACGAACTCCTGCAGATCATCTGGTTCCTGCTCTGGGGCCTGCTCTGGGGCATCTATTTCGTTTTGGACGGCTTCGACCTCGGGATGGGAACGCTGCTGCCCTTCCTGGCCTGCACGGAAAATGAGCGCCGCACGGTGTATAATGCGGCCGGGCCGTACTGGGACGGCAACGAAGTCTGGCTGATCACCGCAGGCGGCGTCACCTTCGCCGCTTTCCCGACCGCCTACGCCGTGCTGTTCAGCGCCCTGTACGCGCCCCTGCTCATTCTGCTCTTTGCCCTGATTTTCCGGGCCGTATCCTTTGAATTCCGCAACAAGATAAACGACCCCCTGTGGAGAAAAGTCTGGGATGTCTTTCAGTTTCTGGGCAACTTCGTCCCCGCCCTGTTGCTGGGTGTGGCCTTTGCCGGACTCTTTCAGGGCATCCCCATCAACGAAAACGGCGTCTATATGGGCAACCTGCTCAGCCTGTTGAATATTTACGGGTTGTTGGGCGGCGTCTTCTTTGTCCTGATGTTTGCAGTACACGGCGCACTCTGGCTGAACCTGAAGTCCGAAGGAATCCTGCGCGCCAGGGCCGAGGCCTGCGCGCACAAACTGTGGTTGCCTCTGACCGGCATAGCGGTGGCCTTTCTTGTGGCTACGGCCTTTTATACGCCGTTGTACTCCGCCTACCTGCAGACGCGTGTACTGGGCATCATCCCTCTGCTGGCGGTCACTCTGCTGTTTTCCGTACGCATCATGCTGCAGGCCGGGAAACACATCAGCGCCTTTGCCTCAAGCGCAGGCTTTATGCTCTGCGTGACCTTGTTCGGCGTCATCGGCATGTTCCCTAACATTGTTCTTTCCAGCATCAAACCGGAATACAGCATAACCGTTACGGAGGCTTCGTCCTCGCAGCTTACCCTGACCATCATGCTTTGCGTGGCCCTGGTTTGTGTGCCGCTGGTTATCATATACCAGTCATGGGCGTACAAACTCTTTGCCGAGCGGGTCACGGAAAAATCGCTGCAGTCGGATCACGCGTACTGATACCGAATTGCATTCAAACTAATTTGAATGCAAGACGCCAAAATTTTTGAAAAACAGGCAAAGCCTGATTTTTCAAAAACTTGCGGACGGAGGCGACAGGCGCGCCGGGAAGGCCCGGTCCGACCTGCCGGAAAATCAAGGGAACGGGGTTTCCTGAAAAGAAGATGACAACGCCTCCTCGCTGCTTGCTTGCGCAGGCAGCGGGGAAGCGTTGTTTCTGTCGCCCGCCGGCCCCGGCCGGCGTCAGAACCGCAAAAAACGTTTGACGTTGCCGCAAAGCCGGCATACGGATTCCGTAAATTCTGTTGTATACCTTTAATAACTTGAATAAAAGGAAGTTCTGATGAAAATCGGCTGTCCGAAAGAAATCAAAGACAATGAAAACCGGGTGGGCCTGACCCCTAACGCCGTACATGCCTATGTAGCAGCCGGTCACTCGGTATGCATTGAAAAAGGCGCGGGGCTCGGCTCTGCCGTCGGCGACGGGGAGTATGCGGCGGCGGGAGCCGATATTCTGCCCGAAGCCGATGCCGTGTGGGCAAACGCGGAGATGATCGTCAAGGTAAAGGAGCCGCTGCCTGAAGAATACGGCAGGATGCGTGAAAACCAGCTTGTGTTCACGTATTTCCACTTCGCGGCGGACAGGACGCTGAGCGAAGCCTGCATGGAGCGGAAAATCATAGCCCTGGCCTATGAAACCGTGACCGAAGGCCGCACGCTCCCGCTGCTCAAACCCATGAGCGAAGTCGCCGGGCGCATGGCGCCCCTTATGGGGGCATATTATCTTATGAAGCCTCACGGGGGACGGGGTTTGCTGCCTGCGGGCGTTACCGGCGTGCCCCCAGCTGAGGTACTGGTTATCGGCGGCGGAGTCGTGGGCGGCAACGCCGCCCGCGTTGCCGCAGGGCTCGGCGCCCGCGTGACCGTTCTGGATGTCGACCTGGAACGTCTTGAATATCTGGGCGAAATTTTACCGGCGAACGTTCGGCCGCTCTTCAGCGACCACGTTTATGTTGAAGAATGTCTGAAAACGGCGGACATCATAGTGGGCGCAGTGTTGCTGCCCGGCGCGGCGGCGCCCAAGATTGTCAGGCGTGAGCATCTCAAACTCATGAAACCCGGGTCGGTGCTGGTGGATGTTGCCGTCGACCAGGGCGGCTGCTGTGAAACCACGCATGCGACCAAGCACAGCGACCCAATCTATGTGCTTGACGATGTCGTTCACTATTGCGTTGCCAACATGCCCGGCGCGTATGCCCGCACATCCACCTTTGCCCTGAACAACGCAACGCTGCGTTACGGTTTGCTCTTGGCCTCCCACGGTGTGGAAAAAGCGTGCAGGGAACACCCCGGACTGAAAAACGGCCTGAACATGTACAAGGGTACGATTACATGCAAGCCTGTGGCTGAAGCTTTCGGCATCATGGATGCCTACACTCCCGCTGACGCGGTTATCAACGGATAAGATGCCGGTTACGATGCGTTTTTGGGGGACGGCGGACCGCCTTTGCGGGCAAAAAACGCCTGACGTATCTGCGCGATGCTGCCGAAGCCCCCGTTTTCCTCTCCCGGCGCAACGGGTGGCCGCACCAGAGGGCAATAGCCGAGGCGCCGGGCCTGACGCTCCCGTAAATCCTGCCCTTCCACCGGGCGCAGCCTGCCGTTGAGATCCACTTCGCCCCAGAACACCGCTTTTTCCGGCAACGGGACGTCATAGTAGGAGGAAAGTACCGCCGCCACCAATGCGGCATCCATGCCCGGCTCCATGAGTTTCATCCCGCCGCCGAGCTTGGCGTAGATATCGGACTGCGCAAAAGACAGGCGCAGGTGCTTTTCCAATACCGCCAGCAACAGGTGCAGGCGGTTCACGTCAAAGCCCATCCCCGCCCGGCGCGGGGCCGGCAGCCAACTGCGCGTGACCAGCGCCTGTACCTCCACAGCCAACGGCCTGCGTCCGTCCATAGCCATGACGACGGCCGCCCCGGAAAGTGAAGCGTCGCGCGCGCCGAGAAAAAACGTGGCCGGGTCTTCCACAGGCTCCAGACCTTTACCGAGCATCCTGAACACCAGCATCTCCATGTTCGGCCCGAAACGGTTTTTCAGCACCCGCAGGATGCGGAATTCCCGTCCCCTGTCGCCTTCCAGGGAAATCACCGTGTCCACCATGTGTTCAAGCAGCCGCGGTCCGGCCAGACTGCCGTCCTTGGTCACATGGCCGACCAGAACCACGGCGGTATTGCAGCGCCTGCACCGTTCAGCCAGATCCGCCGCCACGGCCCGGACCTGACTCACGTTGCCGGGCAGCCCGTCCGCCGCTGCGGTGCTCAGCGTCTGCACGGAATCAATAATCAGCAAATCCGGCGGGTCGCCGTCCAGCAAGGGGTAGAGGTCTTCCAGCCTGGTCGTGGACAGGGCGTACAGATGCTCGTGCAGCAAGCCGAGGCGCTCCGCCCGCGCCCGGAGCCTGGACAGGGATTCTTCTCCGGAAAGGTAGACCGCGCGCCGCCCGGAAGCCGCAACAGCCCCTGCGGCCTGTAAGAGCAACGTGGATTTGCCGATGCCCGGCTCGCCGCCCAGCAACATGCAGGATCCGGGCACGAAACCTTCTCCGAGAACGCGGTCCAGGGCGGCCGTGCCGGTGCTGAACACCGTTCCGGCGGCGTCAGGGGCTTCGGACAGAGGCGCAACCGCTTCCGGCAGCCCCCGCGTCCGCTCCGCACGGCCTGCGCCTGCCCGAACCTGCACGGGTTCAAGCGTGTTCCAGGAGCCGCACTCCGGACAACGTCCCTGCCATTGCGCCGAATGCGCGCCGCAGGCCGAGCAGCGGTACTGTTCGCGAAGTCTGACCACAAACGCCCGTGCCCCGTGCCCTAGCCGCCCTGCCGGCGGGCCGGAGAATCGCGGGCTTCAATGACACGGACCTCAAAGGTCCGCACATCCTTGGGAGGAGAAGGGAAAATGACGACAAAAGGCGTCTTGCCGCCCGGCGGGATGTCGGTATTGTTGGTCAGGATGGTGACGCGGCTGTTCTGGGCCTCTTTGAGTTCCGCGGGCTTGAGGGTCTGAAGCTGGAAAAGGGTCAGCGGCACTCCGCACAGTTGTTCCGCTTTGTCCAGAACTTTATTGTCCGCGTTCAGCAGAGCGGCCTCCACGGCGATGTAATCCTTGTTCACTTCAGAGCGGTTCGCGGCCATGCCCTGAATGACCAGCATCCTGCCCGCGTTCGCGTTGTCCACATGAAACTGGCGGATGTCCTCCAGCGCAATGCTCTTGATACGGCGTTCGTAGTCGGCCCGCGCGGCGTCCGGCACCGGAGAGGCCTGGTCGGGAGCGTTGCCGGGAGCCGAAAACAGCACACCGTACAGCAGGTAGCCGCCGTAACCGAGGAGTACCAGCAATGCAGCCGCCGCCAACGAAAGTGCCGCGTTTTTTGCCGTGCCGGAGCGGACTTGAGGTGCGGGGTCGGGTCGGGCACCGGCGGAAAGCGGCGGCAGGTCCGCCGGCCCGACTTGCGCGACCGGCTGGACATACAGAGGGAAAACATAACGGCAGTTGGAGCAGCGCACCTTCCTTCCAGGCTTGAACAGTTCGTCCGGCAGAGAAAAGGTGGTGTCGCATCTGGAGCAGGTGACAAGCATGGCGCAGCGGGTCAGGGTTGGATGTTCAATCGAAAAATCGCCGGCAACGTCCTGTACTGTTCGGCATAGTCCAGTCCGTAGCCCACAAGAAAGCCGGCATCCACGACGAAGCCCGCGTAGTCGACGCGGACCGGCACACATCGTCGCTCCATCTTATCAATCAATGCGGCCAGACGCAATGTTTTCGGCCCGCGCGCGCGAAATGCGCGCAACAAAAAATCCATGCTCAATCCGCAGTCCACAATGTCTTCAACGATCAGCACATCACGGTCCGTCAACGAGCATTCCACATCTTTGATCAATTCGATCCTGCCCGACGACACATCTCCCGCTCCATAACTTCTGACGCGCACGAAGTCCGTTTCCACAGGCAAAGAGATGCGCCGCACCAGATCGGCAAAAAACATAAAGGCGCCCTTGAGCACGCAGATCGCCGTCAAATCTTTGCCGGCATAGTCGGCTGTGATGTCTTCCGCCATCCGCGCAATGCGTTCCTGAATGGCCCCGGCTTCGAACATTACGCTTTTTTCACGCCTGCAGGTCACTACATCACCATCCTTTCCGCCCGTTGCCCCGGTCACGGGCGGTATACCATGGCCGTTTCGTCGCAGTCGTCAGGGAACTTGGGACAATGCACGCAATCAGCCCAGATTTTTTGCGGCAGAACGTCCTTGTCCGTTGTATTGAACCCCAGGCGGGCGAAAAAGCCTGTTTCATAGGTCAGCGTAAAAAGCCGTGCGACGCCCATGTCGCGCGCCTCTTTCATGCAGGCCTCGGCCAGCAGGCTGCCGGAGCCGCGCCGGCGCGCCTCTTCGCGCACATACAGCGAACGTATTTCCGCCAAGTCTTCCCAGACCACGGACAGGGCACAACAACCGACCACCAGGCCGTCCTGTTCCTTCAGGACATAGAAGTCGCGCGTGTGCCTGTAAAGGTCCGCAAGAGACCGGGGCAGCAACCTCCCCTTGTCCGCCGCCGTCAGCAGCAGGGCGTGGATATACTTGATATCAGCAACACGGGCGCTGCACAAAAGCGTTTTCACGGGCGCGGCGGCGCGTTTTTCAGCAGGCGGTTCAGCGCCGAACGGAGGACGCCTTCCTGCACCAGTCCGCGATGCTTGATCTGCAAATCGCCCTTGTGGTCATAGACCAGAAGCTGCGGCACGGCAGTCACTCCCGTTCGTTGCAGAAAGTCGCCCGCGGCCAGCAGCACAGGGTAATTGATATGCATCTCACCCATATAAGTATGCAACGCCTTAGGCTCTTTGTCTACCGAAACACCGATAAAGGCTACCTTGTCGGAGGAGAAATCTTTGCGCAGGTTGATCAGTCCGGGAATTTCCTCCCGACAGGGCGGGCACCAGGAAGCGAAAATGTTGACGACCACAACTTTGCCTTTTTCTGCGGCGATCAGGTTGACCAGGCCCGATGCGTCGATGCGTTTGACGTCTTCAGGGCCGGCGGGACCGGCCGCGGCCGGATGTACCGCAAACGCGAGCAGCAACGCCGCCGTACAGGCATACTGGCAGATGCGCATTATGTTCTCCGTAATTTGTCCGCTCCGGGGAGCGGACAAATACTGTTACAGGCTGGAATAGCCGCTCCTTACAAGGGACGGCTGTCAAAAAAAATATTCCCGGCCTTGCCGGGAGTCAAGCCTCTCTTCCGTTGTCAGGCTGCAAAAAACACTTGCCCGCTCCTGCAACTCCGGTCAGTGCTTTTCCGCGGCGACGGGCCGTACGCCTTCTACATCCCGATACACGGGATTCGGCAGCAAACGGGAGAGCATGACGCTTTCAAGCCCGCCTTGGGCTTTTCCCGTAAGAATCAGCACGCCCCGGCCGAATTCGCTGAGTACCTGCAGATCTTCCGGAGAAAATTTGAGCGGCGTGCCGGAAGGATCCGTGAGCAGCGCCGCGCGCAGTTCAAATTCTCCGTCGGACACGGCCTTGGCAACGGCGCCGCGCAAAGCGGAAAGGTTCAGCCGCGGGTCCGCGTTTTCCATGTTGCAGGCCGCGTAGACTTTACCCGAAGCCGTGAGTACCGCCGCGCCGGAACCCTTGCGGCCGTAAGGAACATACGCCGGCACGGCGGCCGAGATCGCGGCCCGCAGCATCAATTCCTTTTCACGGTCATTCAGCTCGCGCACGAACCATTTGCGGTACAACCGGTCATATTCTCCCGAAGCGACAACGCGCCGCAATCCCTCGTCGAACAGACTCTTAATGTCCCCCCTGCTTCGATTGAAGGCCGCCCGCATTTCCGTAATGCCCAGCGGCGTGCCTATGGTGGTTATGGCCCCGTAGCGCTGTTTGTTGATGAGAAAATAAGTGTTCTGCACCGGGCCGCAATACGCCTGCGTTTCGTCGTTGTGCAGAGCGCGCACGGCCGCGGCCCGGCTTTTGAATTTCTTGATGTTGAAGCCGCCGTACTGTTCAAGCAGCGTGTCCGGGTAACTGCCCTGCTCCACGGCAACCTCCTGCCCGCGCAACAGGTCGATGGACGGCCGGCGGTTGTACAACTTGGTGAACAGACGAATTTGCAGGCGGAAAAGCGGTTGCTCCGAAAAAAGATACAACTTGGCGCGCTGTTCCGTGCGCACCATGCCCGTGGTCAGGTTGATGCCGCCGTTACCCAGTTCCAGGCCGATGCGCGACCACTGCATGGGCCGGTGGAAGACCTCGGCTTCGGTGCCCCGGAACACCGCGTCGACCAGTTCTATCTCGAAACCGGCGGGTTTGCCGCCTTCTTCTTCATAGGTGAAGGGCGCGAATTCACGGTCAAAGCCGTAAACCACACGCACCGGTTCCGCTGCCGCATGGACGGCTCCGCCCCACAGCGCGCATACGGCAAGGAATGCAAGGACCGCAACGCCCCGCAGACCCGCTGCCGAAAGTAAAGCCCGTGCCGGGCAGGCAAAATGCCTCTGCCCGATCCCGCGGGCGGCGGCTTTGTGGTGAACGGATTCCAGCGGCAATGCCGGCCGGGCAAAGAATGCTTGCCTAAGTCCGCGCCTGTGCGGTATACTGAAACAAGTGTTCGGCATCTGTTTTTACCTCTGCGCGGTCGGCGCGGCCTCCCGGTGCGTTTTCCGGAAACGACGCTCGACACAAGGTATACAATATGGAATTTCCAGAAGAATGTCTATGGCTTATCGGTCGGGTGAGCCAGAAACTTTTGGCCCGCAACATGACGATGTGTACGGCGGAGTCCTGCACAGGCGGTCTTGCCGCCGCGTTGTGTACGGGAGTTCCCGGCGGTTCGCGCTGGTTTTGCGGAAGCATCGTGGCCTATGCCGACAGCGTGAAGACGCGCCTGCTTGGCGTGGGCAAAGAACTGCTGACGGCGCACGGCGCCGTCAGCGAGCCCGTGGTCAAAGCCATGGCTTTAGGCGCGTTGGCGGCAACGGGAGCGGCAGCGGCCCTGGCCGTCACCGGCATAGCCGGCCCCGGAGGCGGGAGCGCGGAAAAACCCGTGGGTACAGTCTGGTTCGCAACGGCGGTCTATCCCTCCCGCCACCTCGCGGTGCATCCACAGGGACCGGCCATCGCTGCGTTTTGCCGAACCTTCTCAGGCTACAGGGATGAAATCCGTCTTGCCGCCGTGCCGGCCGGGCTGGAAGCCCTCGATGTCGCGCTGGCCGGGCTGCAAGCCGCGCCGGCCCCGACCGGACAGGATACCGCTTCCACCGCCGGGCGGTCTACAGATAGTCCCCGCGGTTGAACTTGAATGTTTCGGTCACGGCCAGGACGTCCAGTTCTTCGATCAGTTCCCTTGCCGTCCCTGCGGATTCACCGGGAAAGCGTTCCCTGAACCCGCCTATACCTTCCTGCATGTTCTGAAGAGAGGCAAAGGCCGTGCGCAGGTCGGCACCTTCTGCGCGGCCGAGTTGCGCGGCGTATCCTTCAAGTTCGGTCAGCACGTCGTCTACCATGTCCGCCGCTTCTTTCGAAAACGCCGGCAGCGCCGCGCCCGTGCCGCCGACCTTACCCGCTTCGAGTTCCGGCAGAATCTGCGGAGGGATATGCAAATCGGCCCGCCCGGAGACTGCCGCCCCCTGCGCGGGAACATTGTCCATTTCGCGGGTCAGGATGCGATCGAATCCCGTTTCCGTGCGCTGCATCGCCGGGCGCTGCGTCCGGACTTCCTGAACAGCCTGCAGTTGTTCATTGCTGATTTTCATCAGAGATTCCTTTATGGTTTAAGACCTCTCACCTCATGGAGATTCCCGCTCGGCGCCCGGCAAGGCCGGGCAGACCTCTGCACAGACGCTATGCAAAATCTTTGCCGGAAACGCGGGCTGCGCGCCTTCGCGTGATTCCGCATACTTGCCCGACATACGCGACATCCGCAAGCGGAACTTTCCACCTCTGGGGAAAAATATTCCACAACGGCACGGCAAAGAATGCCGCCGCTCTTGTGATGAAGCCGGCAATGCGCTATACTTGCGATGCCGGACAGCAGGTTTCCGAACGAACCGGAATACGGCGCGTCCGGAAGCGCGCCGCCCGCCGGATTACTCCGCAGCGGGACGCCGCAATCCGCCAACCTTTGCCGAAGGAGGTCGTCATGCGGAACATCAAGACTATACTCTGCGCCCTGGACCTCTCCCAGCACAGCGAAGTGGTGGCCGAACACGCCGCCGCTTTCGCCAAAGCCTTTTCCGCCAAAGTGGTGGCCGTGTATATCGCGCCTGCCCTGACGCAGTATGTCGGCTTTCATGTGCCGCCGAGTTCCATAGAAAATTTTGTTTCGGAAATCGTGACCGGCGCCGAACAGAACATGAAAGAATTCGTGGAAGAAAATTTTAAAGACGTCGCGGCGGAAGGCAAAGTCGCAAACGGCTATGCCGCCGAGGAAATCCTGAATCAGGCGGAAAGCTGCGGCGCCGACCTCATCGTCATGGGCACGCACGGACGCGTGGGCATTGACCGCATTCTGTTCGGCTCCGTGGCCGAAAGGATAGTCAAGAGTTCCCCCATCCCCGTGGTCACCGTGCGCCCGGCGACGTAGTACCTTGTAACTTTTTATTCTCTAATACCAAGTTGCATTCAAACGCGTTTAAATGCGTGACGCCAAAGTTTTTGAAAAACAGGCGAAGCCTGGTTTTCAAAAACTTGCGGGCGGCGGCTTCGCCTCCGGCACACCAACTCGCTTTCTGCTGAACGCAAATTGGTATAAGACCGACTCTCAGCGGTTCAGGTCGCGCAAACGCACAATGCGAATGCCCTTATTCCGTATTTCGGCAAAGTGTTCAAGCGCATCCAGCGTTTCCGGCAGGGGATGGCCTATGGCCACGGCCCTGCCGTTGCGCAGGGCCAGACTTTCCGCCCTGCGCAAGGCTTTCAGCACTGCGGCGCGCGACCGCTCCACGTCCAGAAAGACATCGCGGCGGTAATGCTCCAAACCCAGACGCCGACCCTCGGCGGCGAACACCGAATCCGGATGGGTTACGCTGTCCAGCATAAACAGCCTGTGTTCACGCAAAAATTCAATGACCGCATCCACTCCCGCGACAGACCGGGTAAAGCGCGAGCCCATGTGGTTGTTGAGCCCGGAAGCATAAGGCACGGCAGCCAGGGATGAGGCCAGCGCGGCGCGAATCCTGCCCGGATCCATGCCCGTCAGCAGCACATTCGGGCCGGGGCGCACGCCGGGATACCCCACAGGCTCCATGGGTTGATGGATGAGTACTTCACGTCCGCCGGCGGCGGCGGCTTCCGCTCCCTCACGCGTGAAAAGGCCGTGCGGCCAGAAAGCCAGAGTCACCGGGTAGTCCAGAGCCAGCAGCCGTTGCGTGGCCTGCCGCTTCGCGCCCAGATCGTCCATGACGATGCACAGGCGCGCATCGCGTCCGCGCGGCACGGAGGCGGCGGAGGGCGTTGCAGCGCCGGGATCCGCCCTGCCCGGACCTGGTACTCGCGCACTCTGTCCGGCAGACGCCGCCGCATCGGTGCCGGACGCGGCAGCGGCAGGCACATCCGTATCCGGCGCTGCCGGAACAACAGGAGAATACTGTACCGGCCCGCGCGCATCAGGCCCGGCCGGTATGCCGGGCAGCGGCGGGGGCACGGTATCCAGCGTGCCCGCCTCTTCAAAGGGCAGGTTCTGCAAATCCGCAAGGGCCGCAGCCACGGACTTTTCCGTTGCCGGATCAACGGGTTCCGGCTCCGCGCCGCGCATGTCACGGCGCAGAGCCGGATGCCCCGCAGTATCGTACGCTTCACCGGGCCAATCCCTGCGGTCGGCGGCGCCTCCGACCGCATCAGGGAGTCCGCGCCCTGCCTGGCGCGGATCCGCCTCGGGTCTTGCTGCGGAGGACGGCGCTTCGCTTTTTACGACGGAACGGGAATCTTGCGGCCCGGCGCCAGACGGCGGCCTTGCCGGCTTCACTCCGGAAGACGGCGCCTCAGACTTTGTGAGAGCAGGGAACAGGGAGGCAAAAGGACCTGCCGGATCCGCGACCATGAAGTGATGGAAGAACAACACCCCGGAGCCCGCAAGCAGCAGACCGGCGATAAAGGCCCACAGCACGGGCGCGCGTGTTCCTTTTTTTTTGCGGCGATGTCCCTTGCCGGCCTTTTTAGATGAGGATACAGGCAGACCTGATCCGGAACGGCCTGAGACCTTGCGCGGGGAGAGCCGGCCTCCGCCTGTTCCGGACGGTTTACCGCCCTTGCTGTTTTTTGCGCCGGCTGCCATGCCGCATGAGCGCCTCGCCGATCAGTTTCCGTGTACGGTGGAAATTTTCGGCAGATTGCGGACAAGCTGCAAGGCCATGCGTAACTGGTTGTCCTTGTCCAGCAGAGCCTTGGTATCGTCGTCAAGAAGCTTCGGCTTGTTTTTCTGTGCTTTTTCTTCAGCTTTTTTGCTGTTGTTTTCCAGGTGCCTGGAGAGGTCTTTTTCACGCGTGCCGAAGAAACGCACGGGCTTGGCGCCCTGTTCCCGCTGCGGTTCAAAGGGAATTTCGAGGTCGGGAACAATGCCGTCGGCCTGTATGGAACGTCCGTTCGGCGTATAATAGCGGGCAATGGTCATCTTGACGGCGGTGCCGTCACCCAGGGGTTCGATTTTCTGCACCGACCCCTTGCCGAAAGTACGTTCGCCCACGATTACGGCCCGGTTGTGGTCCTGCAGCGCGCCGGCGACGATTTCCGAGGCGGAAGCCGTGCCCTGGTTCACCAGCACCACCAACGGGCATTCCAGGTCCGCCGCGGAACTTTTGGCGTCGTGCGTTTCAAGTACCTGACCGCCGCGTCCGCGCATGCTGACGATACCCCCGCTCTTGAGAAAAACGTCGGTCACGCTCACGGACTGCTTGAACAGCCCGCCGGGATTGTTGCGCAGATCAAGCACAACGCCCTTGATCGGCGCTTTCTGGGCCTGGCTGCGCAGGGCTTCCTGCAGTTCGTTGGTAGTGCGGTCGTTGAAGCGGGTCAGGCGCACCCAGAGAAAGCCGTCGTCGTCCAGAAAGCGCGTTTTCACGCTGATCAGGGGAATGGCATCGCGCACTATCTTGACGCTTTCCGGCGTTGTCGCGTTTTTGTGCAAGATCAGCAGTTCCACGGGTTCGCCCTTGGGACCGCGAATTTTAGACACGGCCTCCTGGGCGGTCATGTCCTGCGTCGGTTGCCCGTCAACGGAAAGAATAAGGTCGCCCGCCTTCAGCCCGGCCTTGTCCGCAGGCGTATCCTCAATGGGGGAGACGACTATGAGTTGGTTGTTTTCCGTGGATATTTCAATGCCTATGCCGAAGAATTCGCCCGAGGTCGCCTCCTGCATTTCCTTGAAGTCTTCCTTGCTGAGGAAAGTGGAGTGCGGGTCCAGGGATTCCAGCATGCCCTTGACGGCGCCGTTCATCAATTCTTCGTTGCCGACCTCGCGCACATAGCTGTTGCGCACCAGATCGTAGGCCCTGGTGAAGCGCTTGAGATCACCGTATTTGCCGCCGGCCTGGTCTCCAGAGGCGCTGCATGCCGCGCCCGCCGGCAGCAGGAGCAAATACAGGACAAACAGGGGGCGGATCAGCATGCCGCTTAAATACCTGACCGGGCCTTGCCCGGGGCGGTCTGAAAACTGCCGCGCGGGACGCGTTCCCCGGCCCGCGTTTTGCGGGCGGCGCGGGCCTGCGCTGAAAAAATGCCTGTTCAATGTCCTGTCCGTTGCGCGACACATGGCGTCAATCCTCCGGGTGGATTCAGCCCGCTCACGACGATGCGAGCCACGGCTCCGGATTAATGGCTTTTTGCTTAAAACGCAATTCAAAATACAGTCCGGGGCCTTTTATCGCAGGATAATACCCTGCCGTGCCGACCTTCTGCCGTTCCTGCACTTCCTGGCCGAGCTTCAGCGGGCAGGCTCCGAGAAAGGCGTACAGGGTATAATAATCTGTGCCGTGCTGCACAATAAGCACCGTACCGAAGCCGCGCAGCACGTCGTTGTGTACCACTTTGCCCCCGGCCACGGCCCGTACTTCGGCTTTTTCCGCAACGGCGAAACCCAACCCGCGCGACGCCGGCTCCGCATCGGGATGAAAGCGGACCTTGACGCTGCCGCTGACGGGCCTGGGCAGGCGGCCTTTCATGGCGGGCAAATCACCGCCCGAACGGCGGGAAATTTCAAAATTCAGACTGCCTATCAGCTTCAGGGCCGCGTTGAGTTCGCTTTCGGCGTCGCCGCGTCTGCGCCGGATGTCGGCCAAGCGCTTGTCATAAGAAAGACGCGCCTTGAGCAGCCTGCTTTTTTCCGCGTTGACGGCCGCCAGCCTGCGCCGCATTTCGCCGGAAAGCTTTTCGCGCCTGCCTGCTGCTTCGGCCAGTTTCTTTTCTCCGGTATCCAGTTCCTTGCGATACTGTTCAAGGGCGGCGTAAAGCGCCTCGGACCACGCGAAATCGCGTTCGTCGTCCGCCTGTTCCCTGTCCGGCGCTTCGCCTCCGGCCGCCCTGCGCCGGTCGATTTCCCAAAGCAGACGCAAGGTCCGCGCCAGCGCGGCTTCGGTTTTTTTCTGTTCATCCAGCAGGCGTTCGTAATCCAGACGGACTTTTTCACCTGCCGTGCCCAGTTCCAGCATCCTGCCGCGCTCGGAGGCCAGGTTGCTTTCCAGCGCCAGAATGCGCTTTTCCGCCGCCGCGAGATCCGCGTCGAGTTTGCGTTCCTCGGCGGTCATACGTTGCAGGCTCTGTTTGCGGGCCTCCGCGTATTTTTGCTCCTCGGCAAGATCTTTGCGGAGCTGTTCCAGACTCTTCGGAGCGGACGCCGCCCGGCCGGGCAAGGCCGGCGCACAGAACAGGACGGCCGCGCAGAGGAGCGCCGGCGCGAGCATGAAGGCTGCCGGGCGTTGCCGGCGGCGGCTCGACGGAGGGCGAATCCGGGCCGGACCGGCACCGGTACAGTGCAATGTCAACAGCACATTATTTGAGAGTGTTGACTTACGAATGATATTTCTCCACCAAACCGCTGTCGCGCAACGGTTTAATGCCCAAAAAACATTTGCAGGTTAATACCCTTATTGACGAACTCCGTAAACTATGTTCACAGCAAAAGCGCGCCCTCCCGGCATGACGGGCCTGCCGTGGGGTTCCGCCCCAACCTCGCAAAAGCGTCGGAAAAGGCAAATGCGCACACGCCGCATAGACCTGCACACACACAGCAACGCATCCGACGGCACGGACAGTCCCGCGGCTCTGGCGCGCAAGGCGGCGGCATGCGGTTTGGCGGCCTTTGCCCTGACGGATCACGACAGCACGGCCGGTCTGGCCGAAGCCGGCGCGGAAGCCGCGCGCCTGGGGCTGAAATTCGTTCCCGGCGTGGAAATCGCCGTGCGCCGGGACGAGCGGGAACTGCATATCCTCGGGCTGTTCCTGCCCATGTCCTCCCCGGCGCTGGAAAAAGCTCTGGCCGGGATCAGGGCGTTGCGCGAGAAACGCAACCGGGCCGTTCTGGATAAACTGACCGATCTCGGCATGCCTTTGGACCCCGAAGATGTGCATCGCCGGGCCGTGGGGAAATCCGCAGGACGCCCGCATATAGCCTCCGCCCTTGCCGCCGCCGGGTACGTTGCGGACAGCCGCGAAGCCTTCGTCCGCTTTCTCGGCCGCGGCTGCCCGGCCTTCGCGCCGCGCCGCCTGTCCGCCCCGGAGCCCGGCATCGCCCTGCTCCGGCGGGAAAGTCCAGTTGTTTCCCTCGCCCATCCTTTTCTTTCCCCGACCATGACCCGTTCGGAACTGGATGGCATTCTCGCCGAATTCCGCTCTTGCGGCTTGACCGCTCTGGAGGCCTACCACAGCGACCACGGTCCGGAACAGACGGATATCTGCCTTGAACTGGCCTGCAAGCACGGACTCTCTGTGACCGGGGGCTCGGACTATCATGGGAAAAACAAAAAAAACATCGCTCTGGGCACAGGGCGCGGCAACATGCGCGTGCCCCTGTCCCTGCTGGACGAGTTGGAGCGCCGATTTTTCTGCCCGCCGTTTCGGCGTTGACCGTCCGCGCATCCGGCGGCCGGAGGCGTACCCGGTCAATTGCCGGACTTTACCGATTTCCGCGGAAATCGGTAAAGTCCGGACGCGGGGTCAGGGCAACGCCCCCAAGCGTTATGTCCACTTGCTCATGTCGATTTGTTGCTCGCTTTTGCCGATGACGACGACGCCTGCGATGTCGCCGGTGACGTTCAGGCAGGTGCGTCCCATGTCGAGCAGGGCGTCGATGCCGAGTATCATGGCGTAGGCGGCGGCAACGGGCGACCCGGAAGTCACCGGCAATCCCACGGCTTCCAGAACCATGAGCATCATGATGGCGCCCGCGCCCGGCACGCCTGCCGTGCCTATGGACGCCAGCGTAGCCACGATGACCAGAGTGGATTGCTGTTCAAAGTTCAGCGGAGTGCCCACGACGTTGGCGATGAAGCAGGCGCACACCGCCAGGTAGATGGATGTGCCGTCCATATTGACCGTTGCGCCTACGGGCAGGGCAAAGGAGGTGATGGAGCGGGACACGCCCAGGTTTTCTTCGGACACGCGCATGGAAATCGGCAACGCGGCGTTGGAGGAACGGGTCACAAAGGCGGTGATTGAAGCCTCGTGCGCGCCGCGCAGGAATTTGATGAAGCTGAGGCCGAAGACGCGCAGGATGCCGCCGTAGACCAGGAGGACATGGACGGCGAAGCCGATATAGCAGAGCAGGGTTACAAAGACGAGCGGCCCGATGACCTTGGCGCCCTGTTGGGCGAAGACTACGGAGATGAGTACGAAGACGCCGACGGGAGCGTACTGCATGATGCCTGCCACCACTTTGTACATGACGCCGGCGATGGTGGAGCAGAAATGGAAAAGAGTGTCGGCGTGTTTGGCTACATCGGCGTTGTCCGAGTCGCGCAGCACGGAAAGGGCGATGCCGAAGACCAGGGCGAAGAAGATGATGGGAAGCACCTCCCCTTTGGCCAGAGATTCCATGGGGTTCATGGGGATTATGTTGAGCAGAACCTTGGCAAGGGGGGTCTGGGCAGCGCTTTTGCCCTGCACTGCGGCATCGCCTGCCAGGTTCAGCCCGGAACCGGGATTGAAGACGTCGGCCAGGATAAGGGCGACCAACACGGCAATTGCCGTGGTGGCGAGGTAATAGACAAGGGTTTTCAGGCCGACCCGCCCGAGTTGATGCGGGGTGAGGCTTGACGCCCCGGTTATGAGCGAAAAGAAAATAACCGGAACGACGATCATGCGCAGCAGGCGGATGAAGACATCGCCGAAAAATTTGGTGTAGGCGACGTACGGCGCGGCCGCGCTGGGGTTGAAGGCCAGGAACAGACCGACCAGCGCGCCCAGCAACAGGCCGATCATAATGCGCATAAGCAGGTTGGAGCCGAAGTACCAGCCCATGAACCGGCCGCTTTTCTTGTGTTCTTGCTCTGCCATCGGGGCCTCCTTGTTGAGCGGATGTGGTGTATTCGCCAAGGGTATAGCAGGAATCGTCATGTCGGTCCATAGCACAGGCAATGCTTGAACAGTCCGCTTACGGCAGGCTTTGGCCGTCTGCTCCGGCTTCGCGGCCTGCATTCGCATGCGAGTGAACTGCCGCGCACGTTGCCGGCGGGGAATTTTTCCTCATACCAAGTTGCTTTCAGCAGAAAGCAACTAGGTATGGCGGAGGCGAAGCCAACGCCCACAAGTTTTTGAAAAATCAGGCTTCGCCTGTTTTTCAAAAACTTTGACGTCTTGCATTCAAACTCGTTTGAATGCAACTTGGTATCAGGACGCCTTGTGCGGCAGGTCGACTTCAAGCACCAGCATCATTTTGCGCCTGTTGCCTGTATCGGCGAAGGCGCGCCGGAATGTCGCCCGTCCGTCTTCACTGTTGAGGTCCCAGCGCACGGAGCGGCCGCGTTTGCCGCTTGTCTGGTAAAACCAGGCTTCGCCTGTCGCCGAAGGCAGGATCAGTCCCACGTGGTAATGTTGCAGGCCGTAGCCTCTCCTGTGGCCTTCCACACTGAAGCTCACGAGGTAAAAGAACCCGCGGCGCATGCGCCCGCACAGTTCCGGAAGGCTGCCTGTCTCGTTGATGATGAAGCCGCGCGGGGCGTTGCCCGATCCCGCTTGCGGGTCGGCGATGCGGAATCCGGGCAGGAGCAGGGTTCGGGGCGTTCCCTGGGAGATATTGAGGATCAGGTCCCAGCCGAAATCCCAATCCGCGCCTGCGGGCGCGCCGGGGCCGCTGTCGCCGAGGCGGTCGCGCGCGGCATCCTTCAAGCTGATGTTTCTCCCCAGCAGAAAACGTGAAATGCCCAGCACAAGCCCGCTGCAATTCAGGCCTGGGCCGGCGAAACGCAGTTCCGGCCTCGCGAACAGCGTGAAGCGGCCTTGTTCGTCGATGGTCCCGTCCTGCCTGTAGGGAATGCCGACAAAGGCCGCCCCCGCCGCATCGGGACCGGCAGCCGGGTCCGCCGCCAGACCGGGCGGCACCGGGATGTCCGTGCCGGTGAAGGCGGCGGAGGGCCGGGGACACAAGCCGCACAACACCCACAGGACCGCCGGGAGCAGGACCGGCAGGAACAGGGCGAAGGCGCGCGCCGGGGCATGAAGACGTTTGTCCGTCATCAAAAATTCCGTTTCCGGAGCATCGTACTGAAAAATTCACCGGCTTCCCGTTTGACGGAGAGAAGGTTGGGGCCGGCATCGCCGACCTTGATAAAATTGTAGCGGTTTTCCACCATTTCCGGCCGGTGATTGGAAATCATGGCTCCGCCGGCGTCCATGAAGAAGATATTTCCGGAATGCCCTATTCTGATCTCGCCGATACAGTTGTTCAAATAGTCGCCCGGCAGGGAGGCTGCCATGATGTTCGGGTATGCCGGTATGCAGAGGCGCGGGACGAGTTGCCCGTTTTTCGCCCTTTCGGAGCCGGTTGTCACCGGCTGTCCGTTAGAGCAGTTAACGCTTGAAACAGTTCGCTTACGGCGGGCAAAGCCCGCCTGCTCCTGTTTCGCGGCAAGGATTTGCAAGCAAATCCTTGCCGAGCGGTTCACTCGTTTCATTCGTGAACTGCTCTAAAAAGCGCGCAGGCGCCGCCGGGCCGGGCGTCAAGCGCTGCATGCGGCTCTTGCGGATTGCCCGCCGCGAGCACCGCATACGCGGTCTTGAGGGCGGAGAGGCAGTATTCCACATTGTGGACGCGGTGTATGCGCGCGCCGCGGGACAGCAGCAGGGCGGACAGCGCGGCCGCGGCCGCATCGCGCCTTTCCGCAGGCAGGCCGGTAGTCGCGCCGAGCAGGCTTTTGCGGGAAATGCCGATATACAGGGGCCGGCCGAGGGCGGCGAAACGCGGCAGGGAAGCCAGGATGCGCAGAGCCTGGGCATCGCTCTTGCCGAAACCTATGCAGGGGTCAAGACACACACATTCTTCGGGCAGCCCGGCCTTGACCAGGGCCGTGAGGCGGGTTGTGAACCAGTCCAGCAGAACATCGACCACATCGCCGGGACAGGCGTATCCGCGCATGTTTTCGGGCGGAACGGGGCAGTGTCCCAGGACGTAGGCGGGCTTGCAGGTTGCCAGAACCTCGTCCATAGCCGGGTCATAGGCGCCGCCGGAAATGTCGTTGATCATGTCCGCAGGCCGCGCTCCGGTGTGTCCGGCATGCGCTCCCAAGGCGTAGGCTGCTGTTTGCGCCCGCCGGGTGTCTATGGAAAGGTAAAAGGAGGATGCGCCGTCTTCCGCGCGCAGGGCGAAAATGCGATCCAGAACGGGAGCGAGTCGCCGGCGTTCCTCATCAGGGCCGATATCAGCCGCGCCGGGGCGGGTGGATTCCGCGCCCAGATCCAGAATATGTGCGCCCTCGCGTAATATTTGCCGCGCCCGCTCCGCTGCCCGGTCGGGGTCGGCCCATCGTCCGCCGTCGGAAAAAGAATCAGAAGTTATGTTGAGTATCCCGGCAACCAGAAAGGGCGCCGCCGAGAGTGTTCTGCCCCCGCTCAGGCGCAGGATGTCCCGCCGGTCCGCAGACTCCGGCCGGCCGGCCGCCGAGGCGTCTGCCTCCATGTTCGCCGCCGTGTTTCGTGTGTCCATGCTTGGGAGCGACTACCACAAAGGACGGGCGACAGCAAGGCGGAAATGCGCCCGTCAGGGGCAATCTCTTCCCATGATTACTTGAAAATTCATATAGTTATACAATAATGTCGCTTGGCGCGACAGCAGTCATTCCGAGCGCAAGCTACGCTCGGCCCCCTTCCTTTCGTTGCCGATTCCGCGTATACCTGCATGGACGAGGGCGCGTTGCCGCCGTCAGGCAAACAGGGCACACAGGCATCCATGCAAAACCGCTCGGCCGGCAGACCCCGCTATCCGAAAAAGAGGCGTACACTCCCCATACTCCTCTTGCCGGGACTGCTGCTCCTGTGCTCAATGATTGTACTCACGGTTGTGCGGCTTGCCCCGGCAGGCGGGGAACGCATGCCGCCGGCAGCGAAAAAAACGGCCGCAGACGCGGAGGGACCGATCGAGCTGAGGGATTCGGAAGCATATCCCCAAGGGGCGCTGCCCGCTGCTCTGCGCTTCGACAAACTCCTTCTGGAAAAAAGCAGCCGGCGCCTCACTGCGTTCGCACACGGCAAAGCCGTGCGCGTATACCTGGTTGCTCTCGGCGAAAATCCCGTGGGACACAAGGAATCCGAGGGCGACAAACGCACGCCTGAAGGCCGCTACCGGATAGACGACAAGAATACGCGCAGCGCATACCATAAAAATCTCGGCATTTCCTATCCGAACGCGCAGGACCGCGCCCGCGCCGCCGCGGCAGGCAAAAAACCCGGCGGAAACATCAAGATTCACGGGCTTGCCCCGCGTTTCGCCCATCTCGGACAGGCGCACCGCCTGACGGACTGGACATTTGGATGTATAGCCGTCACCAATCCGGAAATCGAAGAGCTGTTCGCCCGCACGGAAATGGGAACACCTGTGGAAATCATTCCTTAGGGAAACGCTGATTTATTCTTTCCTGATTACGTACTATTCTCCGCCAATTTCAGGAGTCTGTAAGGCATGGGCGGAGTTCTGAGGGCGACATAGGCCAAGCGAGTAAAAAGATCCGGCAAATGGAACCTTCGATTGA
>JAISMY010000024.1 GCA_031276485.1 Desulfovibrio sp.
GAATATGCTGATGAGAACAATCATAACCGGTGTCCCTCCTCCGTAATCATAAAAAATTGTGATATTTCACGACTATAACGTATACCACTTCTAAAATTAGAATTGCTGGAAGTTCTCCGCAAAGACTTGACTGCGAAGTGAACCTCCCCTATGCCTAACGGCAAATAAGGATTCAGCGGGGTCAGTTACGGCAACCCTGAATTTCCTCAGCGCCCGTGATTGTTATCGCGCATCGGCAATGACTTTGCGCAACCTTCTTCATTTCAGGAGAATTTTCCATGGCGCGAGAAAAAAAAGTCGCTTCGAAAACAGATTCAGCCGGAAAATTTACCATATCGCTTCATCTCAAGCTGATATCGCTTGTCGTGGCCGGCGTCGGCATAACGGGATTGTTGCTGGCTGTTTTCGGCGGGCTGATCATCATCGGGTTTGAAGAGGAAAATGTCGCGGCTTCCCTGGATGCCGGACGGCGGATTTTCAGCGAGCAGGTCAAAGCGCTGGATGCTGCACAGAAAGCCCTGCTTCCGCTGATCAGCAATGACCGCGACCTCGCCGCAGCGACAGTCGCCGGCGACCGTGAGAGCCTGAAACGCAAGGCAGCAATTTTCATGCAAAACCCGGCCGTTAATACGGTTACCATTTGCGACGGTACAAGCAAGGTTATCCTTCGGGCTCATGAGCCGGAAAAATTCGGCGATACCCTCGACGACTGGCGTACCCGCGCTCCGCTGAAGGAAGGGAAGACGGTCAGCGGGCTCGGTACAGGCAAGGTTGTGAAGCTCATGCAAATGAACAGCGCGCCGATTTTTCTGGACGATAAAATTGTAGGGGTAATTATTCTCGGCATGTCCCTGTCAGACCAGAATTTCATCGAACGCATCAAGGAGGGCATCAATGCCGACTGCAGCATTTTCCTGGGCGATGAACGCATATCCTCAACCATCCGGCTGGACGGAAAAAGTTCGGCAGGCACGAAACTCAACAATGACGACATATATCAATCAACCATCGTAAAAGGCCAAATAACACGCGCGCGGAACATTATCGCCGGAGAGGAGTATGAAGCCGTTTACTGGCCGTGGCAAAACGTTACCGGCACACAATCGGGCATGTTTTTTGTCGGTCTGCCGCGAAAGACCATCGTCCGGACAGCGTTCAACGCTTTTATCATTCTGGGCTTGACTTCGTGCGGCATAGCCGTGGTGCTGGCCGGAGTAGGAGCCATGGTCGCTGCGAGTCTGGTGCGGCCGTTGCGCAGGCTGAACGCCGCCGCGCATGCGGTGGCGGATGGGGATCTGAGCCATAATGTCCACAGCTCTGCGGCAGACGAAATCGGCGAACTGTCACGGTCTTTTCAACGTATGATTCACGAGCTGGAAGTTCGCATCGGCTTTTCCCAAGGGATTATGTCCGGCATGGTCATCCCGTTTGCCGTCGCCGACGTCGAGGGAAAATTGACGTTCATCAACAGTCAGTTGATGGAGTTGTGGGGCCGTTCCGGCAAACCCGAAGCGTATTACGGCAAAACATCCGGCGAGTTCCTGGACGGCGATTCAACGATAAAAACCCCGATTGATCAAGTGGTGGCCGACAAAAAAATATTACATGCCAGATATTCCCGGATAAACGCGTCAGGAGACAAGAAATGCGTGAGCATATCCGTTTCTCCGCTGTGGGATATGGAGAATGAGTTTATAGGCGTTTGCATATTTTTTATAGACGAGACTGAAATTCGTGAGCAGCAGGAGCGTATTATGGCGCTCAACGAGCGCATCACCGATTCAATCAATGTGGCGCACGGCATTTCAACCAAGCAGGGCGAAGCCTTCAGCCATCTGTTTGAACAACTGCAGGCAACAGCGGACAGCGCCGCAATGCAGGAGGAAACCCTTTCCAAAATGAAGGAAAACGTTGTTACCATGAGCCAAACTTTGGAAATTCTGGCCGAAAAGGCGCGCCGCACCACGGATGATTCACGCGCTACCATATCCAGGGCTGAGGAGGGCAGAAACATTGTAAACGACAGCCTCTCCAATATAAGTCAGGTGGCTGATTATGCGTTACGGACGGAAAATGCCATTCAGGAACTTTCAAAGCATACGGCGGGCATCAACAACGTTGTGAATCTTATCAAGGATATTGCGGACCAGACCAACCTGCTGGCCCTGAATGCGGCCATAGAGGCGGCCAGGGCCGGCGAAGCGGGACGAGGTTTCGCGGTGGTAGCCGACGAGGTCCGCAAACTGGCGGAAAAAACCATGTCCGCGACCGGGGAAGTCAACAGAACCGTCTCGGATTTGCAGGCGGAAGTTTCCACCGGCATCAACATGACCACACAGACAGCTAAGGCGGCGCGGGCGGCGACCGAACTGGCGGAAAAATCCGGAGCCAGTCTCGCAAGCATAGTTGAAACCGCCGGTAACGCCTCAGTGGCCGTTCTGGCCATATCAGGCGACACTGCCGAGCAGTCCCGCATGGGTACCTACATCGCAGATGAAATGCGGAACATGATGAAACTGGCGGACCAGACGGTGCGTAAAATGTCCGAGTCGGAGAATGCCGTCAAGGAACTGTCCGTTCTTTCCGATAACCTGAAAACCATGATTGAATCCATGGGGTCCGACAGAAGGCGTTCCAGGAGATACCGGCTTGATTCTCCCTGTGGAATCCAGGTGGAAATTCCCGGACACGGGCGGCGTTTACTGCGGGTCATGGATATCAGCGCGGAAGGACTTCGCGCGGAAGGCGACATGCCGTCGGTGGATACCTTACACAAAGAAAAGACCGCCATACAGATTGTACACGCCGACGCTCCTATCGGAGGCATGCTGAAAGGTCTTGAGGCGTTCCTCGCTTGGCAGGACGGCGGATTCAGCGGATTCATGTTGAAAAAACATCTGCAGCAGAAAGACCTCTCCGAGGTGTTCGACAAGACCGACAAAGGCTGGTAGACGCGCGTTTTCGTCATTACGCACTACTTCTATAGCGGCAGATGTCCCTTGTCGCTCCGACTGTTGTTTTTCATTTTTGATATGTAATAAATTAAAGTAGTTGTATATGCGTATACCGCCGAAATTTCCGATGGAGGCAGCATATCAAAAAAACATTCTTTTGTTAATGCGCTCAAGTAAAAGATGTTCCGTGACGGCACTGTCTACCATTTCTTTCCGCGTTGCGCCTCCAGGGCTGTCGCCTGCTCGTAAAAGTCGGCGAAACCTGCCTGATGCAGGGCGTCCAGAACAAGTTCGCTCCAGTCCCAAGCAGCGTAAATCACCGCCTTGTGGAAAGTAAGACGGAAATTTTCCAATTCAGCCCGGTAAAATTTTTCCTTGGGCGTATCCAGACTCTCACGCAGATGTTCGTGCAGGCGTCCGGCTTCGCCTTCGTACCATTCTTTGAGATCTTCAGGCTGATTGTATTTTTTGAGGATATGGCCGTAGCCCTTTTCGGTCATGACGGCGTACAGGGCTTCATAATGCTGCGCCTGAAGCCATTTGCCGAGTTCGGAGGGGGCAATGTTCTCCGCTTCCACTTCGGCCATATCCAGCTTGGTCTGATAATAGGTATCCGGCACCACGGACGCAGACACAATACCGGCAATGGCCACCAAACCGCGCAGAATGCGGCTGTTGGAAACGCCCTGGCCGCAGAAGCCGATCTTCCTGCCGTATTTTTGCCCGGAAAAAATGGTTACCAGAATGGCCCAGACAACGGCCGGGTCTTCCTCGTCATAGATATGCGCCAGCCTGGCGTTGTCGCGGTCCGTCGCCAGAATCATCTGGGTCATATCGTTGGACCCTATGGAAAAACCGTCGAATTCCTCAAGAAACTGCTTGGCTATGACGGCGTTGCTGGGTATTTCGGACATCAGGATAATTTTCAGGCCGTCCTGCCCGCTTTTCATCTTGTGTACCTGTTCAAGGTAGCGCCGCATGCTTCTGGCCTGTTCAATGGTGCGCACAAAGGGCAACATTATCTGCAGGTTGTGCCCGCCGTATACTCCGCGCGCCATCTTGAAAGCCTCAAGTTCCCAGTCGTGCAGGTTGCGCGACACGCCGCGCCAGCCGAGCATAGGGTTGGCTTCCTCCTGCTCAAACAGCAGACCGCCGACCAGATTCCTGTATTCATTGGATTTGAAATCAGTAGTGCGGTAGACAATGTCTTTACCGTAGAAGGCCATGGCGAACAACGCCAACCCTTGGGCAAGGGTCTGCACATAGTGTTCGCGCCCCGAACGGTAGCCGCGCGAACGAATGATTTCGCCGATGACGGCGGGTATATTCTGCACCTCTTCAATGCGGGTAATCATGCCGGTACGATGGCCCACATCCTCCATGACGGCGCGTATTTCATCCAACACTTCCCGCACATAGGGGTCGCCCGCAGCCGATTCGGCCATACGTGAAACCTGGGAGGCTATCTCCCCGCGACGGCGCACCGTTTCCGGGTCGTTACCGGAAAGCAGCGCCAATTCGTCGTCGAAACCCATGACCAAGCGGATATGCGCCTCAATGTCCGTGGTGCTTTTGAGAATTTCCAGACGCCGGGAAGCAACGTCAAGGTATTCGTCAAGCTTGCGTTCCAGTTCACGGCTCCGCCGGCGCAAAGCAAGCACCTCCTCTTCGTTGCCGCTGCCTTCACGCTCGGCCAGACTCTCGATTTCTCCGCTCAGGCCGGTGATCCTGCCGATATACTCGCGCATCCTGATATTGACGAAGACCATGCCGGCATTGAGCTGCCGGCGCAGCACCTTGGTCAGCTCTTCATCCAGTGTTTTGCGGTGCTGCCGGATGAGACCGTCCAATTCGCCGCTGTCGTAAGCGTCGAGCGCCAGAGGATGCACTCCGATGTTGCCGAGCATGAACTCGGCGCGCAGCAGACCCACTTCAAAATCCTCAATCCGGCGCAGACGGGAAAGAAACATGGCCTGCCCCACATCGGCGAGAATAAGGCCGACCTTGGTTTTGGTGGGGTGCAGCGCGGCAAGGTCCATTTCTCCGCCGACCTGACGCAAAGGCAAAAGGCCGCGGTATACCGCGCCGCGCGTGCCGTCCACGGTGACTTCCTGACCGTCCAGAGCACGCAGGGCTTCAATGCGCTGGATGCCTATGACGGCTGGTATGCCCAGTTCGCGCGAGGTTATCGCGGCATGTGAGGTGTCGCCGCCTACGTCGGCGAGGATGGCCGAGGCCGCGCGCATGCCCGGCACCATGTCCGGGTCCGTCCGTTCGGCGGCAAGGATGTCTCCCTTGTTGACCTTGTTGAGTTCCAATGCTGAACGTAAAAATTTGACGGTTCCCTGCCCCGCTCCGCGCGACGCTCCGTTGCCTTCAAGCAATACTTCGGCCAAGGCAGCCGCATGAGGGTCAACTTCCTTGCGGCGCATGAAAATAATGTCCGGATGCTGCGCGAATTCCTCATTCCAGCGTGTTTCCGGGCGCGCCTGCACGAACCAGAGGCGGTCGTCGTTATCAATACAAAATTCAGTATCCATGATGATGTCGCCGTAAGCCCTGCTGATCGCGCGCACACCCTTGGCCACGCTTTCGGCGTGGGCCATGGACAAGGCCCAGCGACCGATTTCAAATTCCGGCACCGCCACCTTTTTCGTTCCACCGCTTTCGTCGTAAACTATCTTGATGCTCTTGCTGCCCATCTGGCGAATCACCACTTCACGCCCATCGTCGCGGGTAAACACAAAATATTTGTCGGGGGTGACCATACCGCCGACCACGGCTTCACCCAGACCGTAAGCGGCATCAACGGACACCAAATCGTTGCGGTCCGTCCCACGGCAGCCTGTAGCAGTGTCGGCCGCAAAGGCCGTGCCGGAAATGATCGGATTGATCATGCGCATAATGCAGACGGACAAGGAGGTATTCTCTATGGCCCATTCTTTTTTGGCTTCTTCGGCAATACTCTCGTCGCCGTCTGCTTCCGCGCGGGCAACGGCATCAAGGACGGCCTCGCGTCTGTAGGTCATGGAGCGCAGATTGTAGGCCGAAGCGCAATCCCAGTGATAGGCGCGTATAACCTGCTCGGTCCCGCGCACGTTGAGATAGGTGTCCTGCAGACCGGCAAAGGCTTTTTTTCTTGAGTCCTCTCCCGCAGCCGAAGAACGCACCGCCACCGGCACGTCTTCTTCTCCGGCTTCGGCGCAAATTTCCGCGTAGGCGGCGCCTACTGCATCGTTTACGGACTGGGGCAACGGCACGGAAAGGATCGCCGCCTGCACCAGCACGGCGCGGCGTCGAAGCTGGTCTATGCCTTCCGGCGAGGTGGCGAAACCCTCCACCACATTGTTGATGAAGGTCCGCAGCTTGACATGGCCCTGAGAACCGCCTTTGGCTTCGTTTTCAGCGCGCACTGTCCTGCCGAGATTACGGACGAACTTTTGCAGAAATTCGGGATCGCCGCTGATTTCCGGGTCTCCCCAGTCAATGCGTTTGTATTCTCTGTCTACGACGGCGCGCGTCAAGGGGGCGTTGACCCTGGTCTGATCCAACAGCAGATGAAAAGCCGGGGAAGACACAGCCCGGAACTGGGGTACGCATATCCCTTTGATTTCACTAATAATAGCTGTGTTGTAATTTTTGCCGCCGACCAGAAGCTCGGCCGGTTCGCCTATGACGGCGATTTCCGCGCCGGTGAGAATAAGTTTTTCTTTAAGAGCTTGGGCGTTTCGCGGCTTGCCGACGGACTTGTCTCCCGTGTCGCCGGAAACATTTTGTTCTGCTGCGTCCGACGAGGCACCCGGCGCAGCGTCGGAGGATTTACCGGTCGAAGGCTTGACCATCGTACTCTCCTTGACTCTACAGCAATTAACGCTTGAAACAGTTCGCGGCGGCGGGCAAAGCCCGTCTGCTCCTGTTTCGCGGCACGGAGTTGCCTGCAAATCCGTGCGGAGCAGTTCACTCGTGAACTGCTCCGGCGGATTGCCGGCTTATCCGCCGGACCGTGTCAGCTTAAAACCGATTCTGCCCCGCGTCAATGCGCGCGTTTCCCAGTTGCAACGAGCCGGAGCCTTTTCCCGGAAGACCGCGCCCCGATGTGAAAATTTCTATTGCTCGGTTCCGCAGTGAGGACAGAAAGCATATCCACATGCGGCCAGGGCCTTGCCGCAAGCTGGATTTTTACACAGCCGGGGCATCGGCCCCAGCTCCAGAATGAGTTCTCCCTCAAGTACCGGAACCATTTTTTTACTTTCCCGGTAATCGGCGGTTTTAAGCACGCGCTGCACTATGCCGTCCAGCGGCGCCGTTACTGCCTTTTCCTGTTTCATTATGGAAATATTGAACAACTCCTCGCCTTTTCTGACAATGTCGCCGGGATTGACATACATGATCCAGAGTTCACCGTTACAGGGCGCGCCCACATGAAAAGCATCGCCGGGGTCGGCCATGAGTACGGAGCGCTCGGCACCGGCGGCCGGTTTCGACACCTGTACCTCGCAACTCATGATTTCGGAATCCAGCACATAGCGGACCACCGCGACCCCGTTGGGGCCGGGATTCTGCATGCGGATGATGTTCAGGTGGTGCGGTTTGCCGTTGGAATCGTTGAAATTCAACTGGTCGCCGACTTCCAGACCTTCAAACCAGACATGCAGGGGCAGGTTGTTCGGGTCGCCGTATTTGTGTTTGAAGTCGATGCACTTTACCGCATCTCCCGGATGATTCAGAAACATGAGGAATTCATTGTCGGTCGGATCTCTGCCGATAATGCTTTTCAAAGCGGATCTTTCGGCTTCAAGATCCACATCGGCGAGAATGTCCAGAGGCGATTTTTCAGTGCGTTCGGCAACGGCCTTTTTCCAATCCGGGCCGAAAGCGCTCCGGTACACCCAGTCGGGTGGGAATCCCAGAGGCAGTCTGCCGAATTTGCCGAGCAACAGATCCCTGAAGGCATCGTTGCAATCCTGGTACACGGCAAGACGCGCTTCCTTCATTTCCGGCGGCAAGGCATCTTCCTCGTTGTTGACTACATTATCCAGTATTTCCAACAGGTATTCGACTTCATGTTCACCGCCGCGCCTGTACGCGGCGGTGACGGCCAGAAAGGCAGTATTCCAGGTAATCTGCGAGCCGGGCGTCACATCGTGATAATGCACGATGTGCCGCGTTCCGGCCAGAAAACGCAACATCTGCGGGAGCAGCCGGATATACCCCTGCTTCAGCGCTCCTTCCTGGGACGAAGACGTTGCTCCCCCCGGCATGCCGTGCAGCACGGCGTCATAGTCCACGCCTTGAAAATACGGGGCCGTATAGCGATCGTAATAGGGCATGATCTGCTTTAGAACAAAACCCGCATCGCGGATCATGCGTTTGTTCAGGATGTTTTTCAGGCCCAGTTCGTCCTCAAGATACGCCGCGGCGGAGAGGACTTCGCCCTGCCCGTACCAGCGCATGGCCGCGCCGAGGGAAACGTCCACGATATGCGCTCCGGCTTCCGCCGCGGCGCCGACGGCGGGTATGAACAGGCCGTCCGTATAGTGGCGATGGTAATGCAGCACCAGATGCGGCCACTTCCGGCGCAGGGCCTGGACCAGATCGCGCATCATGCGCGGCGGGCAGTTTCCTGCCATATCTTTGAGACCGAGCACGATCCGTCGGGAGGCGTCTTTCTGCCCGACGCCCATAATTTTCGCGGCCTGGCGCAGCATTTCCCCGGCCGTGTCAACGTAGTGGTCGACAGTGAACCCGCGTCCGCAGGTCAAAGCGACGGCAGGCTCAAAGAGCGCGCGGGCATCGTGCAGGACGACTTCGGCAAAAGGCTTCATATTTTCTACATGGTTGAGAAAATCGAAACAGCGTATGACGTGGTAATCCACGCAAATTTTTTCCGCCGTGAGACGCATGAGATTTTGCGGCTGCGGCTTGTACCCGAGCACGTTGGTGGACCGGACGAGTATCTGCTTCATGGTTTTGGGCGCGATACGGTTCAGTTCCTGCGCTTCATAAAAGGGCGAGGTCATGTTGGCCATCATGTTCACGTGGAAATGCGCGCCGCCTCCTGTTTCCAGAGAGAAAAAGCCGCACTGGTCCAGGTAGGGAGCGATAAGCCTGTCTTCGGCAAGACGAAAACGGTTGCCGCTGTTCGATTGTGTCGTGTCCCGGCATGTCGTGTCGCAAAAATGGACGAGCGCTGAATCGCGGATATAGTCGAGCAGGGCCTTGCGGTCGTTGCGCGGATAGGGAGACGGTCTGCGGAGCACGGCGGGAGGTATTTCCGGCATGACCGCTTCATGCCGCGGCAGGCGCGGCGTTTCGCGTGTGCGGTATCTGCCGAGTTGGACGAATTCGTTATAGCCGCGCGCGGAAATGTCGGCTATCAGGCGCGCGTTGCGCTCCGATTCCGGATCAAGATCCGTGTAATCCATCAATTCCGGGGTGTCGGCAATAAAATGCGTATCACATTCGCCCCGGCGAAATGTCGGGTAGGTGATAATCCGGCGGAAAAACGGGATGGTAGTCTTGAGACCGCCTACCGTGTATTCCTCCAGCGCCCGCTCCGTAATGCCCAGCACCTTACTCCAATCCTGTCCGTAGCCGATGAGCAGGGCGCCCGCCGAGTCGTAGTTGGAAGGAAACTCATAGCCGGCGCTCAGATTGGAATCCAGACGCACGCCGGGACCGCCCGGCGACACGTAGCGGGTTATGAGACCGGCATTCGGGGCGAAATTCTTTTGCGGATCTTCGCAGTTGATGCGCACCTGCATTGCCGTATGCACGGGGCGCAGATTCGCCTCGGAAAAACGCAGCCTGCTGCCGAAAGCAACGGCGATCTGTTCCTCGACAAGGTCGATGCCGTAGCGGCATTCCGTGATGCCGTGCTCCACCTGAAGGCGGGTATTGACCTCTATGAGGTAGGGGGTGCCTTCCGCTGTGACCAGAAATTCCACAGTACACAGGGAATAATAACCCACTTTGCGGACCAGGGCGCGGGCGTAATCCTTAAGCTGCTCACGCAGTTCTTCGGTGAAGGCGGGCCAGGGAGAAGGCGTAATCTCAATGAGCTTCTGATTGTTGCGCTGCAGGCTGCAATCGCGCTCGTCAAAGGCAAAAATATTGCCGTAGACATCGGCGATGACCTGGATTTCTATATGGCGCACACCGGTGAGAAATTTTTCCACAAATACGCGCGGATTGCCGAAAGATGCCTGGGCCATGGCCGAAGCCTTGATGAACGCATCCTCCAGGCCGTAGTTGTCGTGTACCTCAAAGATGCCTCTGCCGCCGCCGCCGCCCTCGGCTTTGAGCAGGATGGGAAAGCCTGTTTCCCCGGCAACGCTCCGCGCCTTGGGTACGTCCACCGCGCAGTCGGACCCGGGCACCACCGGAATGCCCAATTCCATTGCCAGACGGCGCACCTGCACTTTGTTGCCGAGCAATTTCATGGACTCCGCCGTGGAGCCTATGAACACCAGTCCAGCTTCAGCGCAGACGCGGGGAAAATTGTCGTCTTCCGAGGCAAAACCCCAGCCCGGATGGACGGCTACAATGCCCCGGCGCCGGGCAAGTTCCGCAATGCGTTTGATGTCGAGGTAGGCGCGCGGGTCCGGACCGAGCAGCAGCAACTCCTGAGCCGAGGAGGCGGCCGGGGCGGTTTTGTCTATATCCGTCGCGCTCATCACGGCCACGGCATCGAAACGTTCGCGTATGGACCGGCAGATGCGCCTTGCGGAAATTCCCCGATTGGCCACAAGAACGGCCTTGCCTTTCAGTTCCTGTACCACCGCGTCAAAGGTCTTGATCCCCATACCGTGTATTCTCCCGCAACGACACACAAGCCGGCGCAACCGTCCCGTTTACCGAAACTTACTTTGTAGACACGAGGACTCGGCGGCAAGTTCGGACAGTTTTTTTCTCCCGGCCCCGGCGCCGCAGGCGACGATAAGTCCGCCTGCGAGAACCCGCCACAGATAAAAGGGCGCCGTTGCCGCTCCTGCATCATATCCGGCCCCTTCCGGCCGCGGAAGCACCGCGGCCGGAAGGGCGTGTTCTTCACGCAGCAGTTCAGCGCCGGGAGCTTCTGCCGTGTTGACGCCCAGGCCCGCTATGACCACCCCATCCCGTTCTTCCACAAGCATTCCGCCTACCTTGGCGCGTTGCTCCACAAGCAAATCGTTCGGCCATTTCAGGGACAGGGGAAATCCCAGTTTACGAAACTCCCCGCACACCAGCAGGCCGACGGCGACCGCCGCGGTATCATCCTTAAACAGCGGGTCCGCGGGTAGACGGAAACACACATGCAGATTGCCGCGCGGAGAATACCAACCACGCCGGAACTGCCCGTAGCCCGATTCCTGGCAAGAGGCAAGCACACTCCCCCATACCGGCAGCAGACCGTCACGGAAAAGCCGCCATGCGAGATGAAAGGAGGAAGAACACGCCCCGGCAAGAAAACATACGCCGGGCATATCAAGCCCGCGGGGAAATCCGGCCGCCCCTCCGCCTGCGCAGGAGGCAACGATACGGGCTGCGCGTCCGTACACATCAAGCCCGTCGCGCTCTCTCCACAGCAAGGTGCATCCCGCGTAGGCCGGACGGCGGAAAAATTCCGACGCCGGATCGCTCCGGGCCGATGCGGGCAGACAACGGCAACCGAACAGGGCATCCTCGTCGCCGTCGTCCATGGGCCGGGCAAGGGGCGGCAGGCCTGCGCCCAAAACCACCGAAAAACTTCCCTCGTCCTTGTTCCGGCGCAAAGCCCTCATACTACACTATTCGGATATTGCGCGGACCGCAAGCTTCGGGAAACGTAAAAAATGGTGCGCAGCAACCCGTCAAAAAAACGTCGCTCCTCGCCGGCATCCGCTTGAATACACGCATTTTCGCTTTGGCACGCCAGTTGCATTCCAGCCGGGCAGACAATGCGACGCCGGCGAATATGCATCCTGAGAAATGTATTTTCGCTCACGATGCCCGAGCTGTGCAAAGCAACGCGCCGCAAAGTCCGCACAACGGCAGCAGCATGACTTTGTTTGCAGTAACGCAGCAAACGCATGGGAAAGCTGCGCAAGATTTCAATCCGCAAATGTGCATTCACAGAATTGCGGATTGCGGACGCAGGATACTCACAATAAAGGATACCGCACATGTTACGGAGCAAGACACGCATAATCAGTTGGGGCATAGGGCTTTCAAGCGGACAGGCGGAACTTCTGCGCAGATTTTTGGGCGACGGACGGGAATTGATTCTCCATCCGGACGTGCCGGGCGCGGCAGATACGGTCGACAAGGGGCCCGCTCCGTACGTGGTGTGGATATCGGCGGCCTGCTGCCGCGATATGAGCCGCCTGCCGGAAGCGTTGTCTTCATACGGCTGCCCTGCGGAGATCGTCATGCTTCTTGATGCCGGCTACGGCCCGGAAGATTTTGACCGGGCCTGCGATTACGGTATCAAAGAAGTTTTGCGTCCGCCCCTGGACATGGAGCGGGTTTCCGCAATCATGCTCAGGGCCGTTGAAAGGCGCGCCGCCCGCACAGCGTCCGAACATTTTGCCGGAGCGTTGCGGCTTGAGCGCAAAACCCTGCGGCGTAAGACGTTTGCCCTCGGCTTTCTGGCGGATTTTCTCACCGCCGTCGGGCAGAGTCTGAACACGGACGAGATGCTGCAAAGCGCCTTTGCTCTTCTCGGCAAGCTGCTGCCGGTGCGTTCCGCGCATGCTGCGCTGGTTGAAGCAGGCGCGGGCGGAGAAAACACGCTTTCCCTGTATATCGGGCTCAAGGAAAACTCCGCGGACTTCGCTTTCTGCCGCGACCTGCTTGCGGAGCACGCCGCAGCCGGGCCTGGCGCAACATGCCGTACCGGCAAAATACGCGCCCTGCCCCCGCGCAACAGCGCAGCCCCGTACCGCCTTACGCGAAATACCGTTCCGCTCTCCCTTCCGCTGGTCGCCGACGGCAGATGCTTCGGCTGCCTCCTGCTGCTCACGGACCCGGCCTATGTTCTGGACCGAGAAGGTGCTTCGACCTTGGATTGCGCCGTCCGGCATCTGGCCGTGAGTCTGAGGAACGCCGAACGCTTCGCCGTAATGCGTACGCGCGCGGAATATGACTCCCTTACCGGCATATACAACCGCAGACATTTTGAAGAACTCCTTGAGGACGAAATGCAGCGCATTTCACGCCACGGCCGCCCTCTGTCCGTTTTGATGGCGGACGTCGACCATTTCAAGCGGGTCAACGACACCTGGGGGCACAAGACCGGCGATGCCGTACTGCGGGAAGTTGCGGCCCTGCTCACGGACGGCATACGCGGCACCGACTGCTGCGCGCGCTACGGCGGCGAGGAATTCGTCATACTGCTCCCGTACACGGACACGGAAGAGGCCGCCTCTCTGGCCGAACGCATCCGTAAAAATACGGAGGAACACGTTTTTACAGATGAAGGCGGCGTACCCCTGCACCTCACGCTGAGCTTCGGCGTATCCGGCATCGGTCCGGCGGACGCCCTGTCGAAGGAAGAACTTCTGAGCGCGGCGGACGGCGCCCTGTATGCCGCCAAAAGGCAAGGCAGAAACCGCACCTGCCGCGCCCGCGCCGCCTTCCGCAAGTCGGCCTGATACCATGTTGCGTTCAAACGAGTTTGAATGCAGGACGCCAAAGTTTTTGAAAAACAGGCAAAGCCTGATTTTTCAAAAAACTGCCGGCGGCGGCTTCGCCTCAGCCATACCAATTTGTTTTCTGCTAATACCAAGTTGCAATCAATACAGTGTAAATTCGATGAAATATCCATCGTATTATACTGACAAATTTAGCATATTTTTATAAAATAACTGCCTATTGCCGCCAACTTGGTATGAAAGCAAATTGGTATGAGCAGGTGCAGGGGAAATCATTTACACTGCGAAACAACGGAATGTTCGGCCTTGCGCCTGCTCAGGCCGAGGATCCCGGGTCGCGGACACAGGCTCTGTGCCGCGCCCCGGCCGCCGGCGGCATAAAAATAAAACGTTGCACGGAATCAGCCCGGCAGGCGTTTCAGGAATATGCTGATTCCTTTGTAGGTCATCACCACCTCTTCTTTCTGATTGACGGTTTCCACAAAGATTTTCACGCTGCCCCTGTCTTTTTTGGATGAAGACGGCACCGCATCAAGGATCGTCAGCCGGACGCGCAGGGTGTCGCCGGGGCGCAGGGGCTTGAGCCAGCGGACTTCATCTATGCCGGGGGAACCGCACGAGGTCTTGCCCGAGACGGCGTTTCTGACGACCAGCCAGAAGGTCAGACTGATGGTGTGCGCGCCGCTGGCGATCAGTCCGCGAAAATTGCTGTCTTCGGCCGCTTTCGGGTCCGTGTGAAAAAACTGGGGGTCATATTTCTCCGCAAAGGAAATGATCTCCTCTTCGGACACGCCGACCGTTTCGCTGAACTCGAACACCGATCCGGGTTTGAAGTTTTCGAAATACCGTTCTTCATAAGGAATGGGGGATCCTTTGCTCATATCTCGCTCCTTGTCCTGTTTTTTTCAAGTGCCCGGTTGCACGGGATACGCATTAAGGAAACGCCGGTTAATTTCTTAAACAATGTTTCCTTAAATCGCTGCGTCTGTCGGAAGATCTTTCAATCCATAAAGGAATTTTTGATGAAGGAACCGGGCGGCACGCTGCGCGTCAACCATACATTCCCTCCGATGACCGAGCCTTTGCCGAGCGTAACCCGGCCCAGAACGGTCGCCCCGGCATAGACGGTGACATCGTCCTCAAGAATCGGGTGCCGGGGCAACCCTTTGATCAACACCCCGTCTTCATCTTTATCGAAGGAAACGGATCCCAAGGTTACGCCCTGGTACAGCCTGCATCCGCTGCCGATAATACAGGTTTCGCCGATCACCACCCCCGTGCCGTGATCAATAAAAAAGCGTTCGCCGATGCTCGCGCCGGGGTGAATGTCTATGCCGGTGGCCGAATGTGCCGTTTCGCTGATGATGCGCGGGATCAGGGGCACGCCGAGCGTATGCAGGGCGTGGGCGATGCGGTGATTCGTAACGGCCGTCACGGACGGGTAACAGAAGATGGTTTCCCCTGGGGTTTTGGCGGCCGGATCGCCCGCATAGGCGGCGTTGACGTCCCCGGCCAACATATCCCGAATGCCCGGCAAAGCTTTCAAAAAGGCCGCGGCCTTTTCTTCGGCTTCAGACCCGCAATGCGCACGCATGCTCTTCGTCTCGGCACAGGTAAAGCAGACGCCTCGCCGAATCTGCTCACTCAGCAGGGTAAAGATGGAGTCCAGATTGGCGGCCATGTGGAATTGCAGAGAATGCCGGGAAACCCGCGTATTGCCGAAAAACCCCGGAAACAGCGCCGCCCGCAGCCGGCTCATGATTTCCCCCATGGTTTCCAATGACGGCATGGGTGTGTCGCCCGGCGACTCATGCATCATGGTCTGATAGGGCGCCGGAGAACAGAGAGCATCGCAGATGCGCTCTATCTGCCGCCCTCCGCGCCGGAAAGGCATTGTATTCAAACGTTCCGCCTCTCGTGTTTCAATCCGCAGGCCGGAGTCGATCGCCGGCGCTTCCGGACCGGCGGATTGGGAGCCTGATTGATGTCCCTTCCTGACGGCCGGGGGCTGCGGGAAAAGTATGCGCCGCACTGCACGGCGTCAAGTGGGAATCTCCCTGAAGGAGATGGAGACGTCTTCCTCCGGCTCCGGCGCGGAGGCATCGAGTCCGGCGGAGTCGCTGCTCGGAATACCGGCCTGCGTTTCTCCGCACACGGTCCACATGTGTTGCGCAAGCGCTTCCATGCCTCTGCCGGTCACGGCTGAAACAAAAAAAATCCCGCGCCCCCCGCGCTGCGCATGTTCGGATATATCATGCAGAAGCTCACCCGGGGCCAAGTCGATCTTGGTTATGACCTCTATCTGCCTGAGCCTCGTAAGTTCAGGGGAAAACAGCGCCAGCTCGTTGTTCAGGAGTTCAAAGCCGGCAAAGGGATCAGCGGGGTTGATGTCTTCTATGCTCAACAGGTGCAACAAAAAACGCGCGCGCTCCAAATGACGGAGAAAACGATGCCCCAGCCCTCTTCCCAGGTGCGCGCCTTCCACCAAACCGGGAATATCGGCGATAACCATACGCCGTTCCCAGTCATCGTCGTCAAGCATGACGCCGAGATTCGGCTCCAGCGTGGTGAAGGCATACGGGGCGATTTTAGGTCTGGCGGCGGATACCGCTGCAATAAACGTGGATTTTCCGGCATTGGGCAGACCGAGCAAGGCGCAATCCGCAAGGATTTTCAATTCCAGCCCCAGCGTGAACTCCTGTCCCGCTTCGCCGGGTTGGGCGAAACGCGGCGCACGCACTGCGGCGGATTTGAAATGCTCGTTTCCCTTGCCGCCCCTTCCTCCGACGGCGACGAGCAGTTCCGCTCCGTTTTCGGCCAAGTCGCCGAGCAGTTCACCCCGGCGGTCGTTGCGCGACACAAACACCTGCGTCCCAACGGGCAATTCAAGAACCAGATCCCGGCCCTTGCGCCCGCCACATTGCGCCCCTTCCCCAGGCTTGCCGTTTTCGGCTTCATACAGACGTTTGAGGCGAAAATCATACAGCGAAAGCAGGCGGGAAGAAGCACGCAGTATGACGCTTCCTCCGTCTCCCCCGTTGCCGCCGTCCGGGCCGCCTCTGGGGATGAATTTTTCGCGCCTGAAGGAAACACAGCCGCTGCCGCCCTTGCCGGAGCGTACGGTAATCACGGCTTCATCCACAAAGCGCATGTTTCAATCCACACCCGACTCTACCGGACGACAAGCGGAAATTTCCCCCTGCCGGCATACCGGCGCGCCTACCCGGCCTGCGCCGGAAGCACATGCACTCTGGTCAGTACGCATTTTTTGCGCACATATTTTTCAAACTTCACTATGCCGTCCCTGACGGCGAAAATGGTAAAATCTCTGCCCAGTCCCGTACCTGCCCCCGGATGCACACGGGTGCCGAGCTGACGCACGATGATGTTGCCCGCAAGTACGGACTGTCCGCCGAAGCGTTTAATCCCGCGGCGCTGTCCTGCGCTGTCGCGGCCGTTGCGTGAACTGCCGCCCGCTTTTTTATGTGCCATGGCCGGTCTCCCTGTCAGGACGAGATGGATGTGATTCGGACGGCGGAATACATTTGACGATGCCCTTTGGTGCGTCGCGAATCATGGCGGCGCCTTTTCTTGAAGACAAGAATCTTTTCACCTCGTCCGTGTTCCAGCACTTCAGCCGCAACTCTGGCATTTTCCACATAGGGTTTGCCTACGGCAAGGGCTTCGCCTCCCAGCAGGAGTACCTTGTCCATAACGACTTCGCTCCCGACTTCGGCATCAAGGGCTGCAACGCGCAGGCGGGTGCCTTCCACGACGCGGAACTGTTTGCCGCCGGTTTCGATGACTGCGTACATGTCTTCCTCCAAAAAGATAGGGTTCGGCACTTACCCTTTGCCGTTGCGTATGTCAAGCAGCAGACAACGCCATAATCTGCCACGCATAAACGTAACATGGCGTAAAATTTGTTATTTTTGCAAAAGTTCCGGTGATAAAATATTTACTCAAGTCCAGCTGTTCCAACCGGTTACTTTTTTGCGTGGTGGATTGTGGAACGGGAGAAGCCATGTGCCGGCGGCCGGACGCGAGGCAGCCCCCAAAGCGGTACAGGCGCTGCCCTAATGATGCAGATGCTCCCCTTTGGAGATACGCATCAACGCCATATACAGCATCCATACAAAATACACGCCGATGAGGCCCACACCTATCCAGGCATCGGAAGAATGAGAAAGATTGGCCGTGAAGATATGCGACATAAACAACCCCCGCAGAATATAATGTTCGGCGGCGCACAACGGCAACGGACGCAACGGACCGGATGGATCCGCGTTGTTCGTTGTTCGGGCGGCCCTTCGTTGTTCAGGCGGCCTGCGGCCTGCGGGCCGGCGCTGAACGATAAATTTTACCTTGCCCGGCACGGAAGTCAAGTCCATATTTTCGCATACAGCAGTTCTCATTATGGCCTTTGCTGTGGTTTTGCAGCATCGCTCGGCGGGATAAAACGCCTATTCTGTGGGAATAATGGAATTTTTTCTTCGGCTCAATCGGCTCAGGTGAGAAAATTTTCTAAAAAAAGTCTAAAATTAGAATTGCTGTTCGAATACAGCAGTTCTGTAAGCGCTCACGGTGGGGGGGGGAGTAGAAAGTCTCTAGTGTCTAATTGCTAAAATTATGAATATATGCTACTCGTGTCCCAACAAAAGAGGGCACGATGAGCAAAAAATCCCGGCAGCTACCCTATGACGCAGACACTCTT
>JAISMY010000043.1 GCA_031276485.1 Desulfovibrio sp.
TAACATCTCAAAATTACAAGTTTTTCCGAGCTGTGCCGAGGTGTTGAGAAACATCCTGGCAACATGCTGGTTTTATAATATTTTTGCGCCGAAAATCTATCCGTTGATGTACACTCTCAAATTTTTACCGCCGGATAGATGCGATCATAGTGGCGCACAAAAATTACAAGTTTTTCCGCGCTGTGTGGAAATGTTGCAAAGCATCCTGACAACATGCTGATTTTATAATATTTTTGTGCAGAAAATCTATCCGTTGCCGTACACTCTCAACCGGCGTACAAGTATACCGGTTAACCTGTACGGAGAAATAGTTATGCTGCGGAACTGCTCGCAACATTTCGATGAATAATGATGGAATGCGCCCCATGCGCGCGGAACGGTTTTTTTTACTGTGCCTTTTTTTTCTTATGTCGGCGGCCGCGCAACCCCGCGCGGTCTCTGCCTCCCCTGCCGCGGACGCTCCGGTCTACGGCGATGCCATGCTCCGCGGCATGCTCGGTGAACCGAGCAACCTGATTCCCTACCTTTCCTCGGACAGCGCCTCAAGCGAGGTGTACGGAAATTTTTTCGTCGCCCCCTTAAAATACGACAGGGATCTGCAGGTCGTTCCCTGGGCCGCCGAGCGTTTCGAAATTCTGGATGAAGGCAGGCGTCTGCGCTTTACCCTGAAAAAAGGCATACTCTGGCAGGACGGCGTGGAACTCACCGCCGCGGATGCCGCGTTCACCTACGCCCTGATGATTGACCCGCAAACCCCGACCGCCTATGCCGGCGACTTCAAAATAATCAAGGAATTCAAACAGCTCGACCGCTACAGTTTTGAAGTATCCTATGAAAACCCCTTCCCCCGCTCGCTGAACACCTGGATGGGAGCGCTCCTGCCCGCACACGTTCTGTCCGGGCAGAACCTGCGCGCCTCGCCGCTGATACGCGCCCCCCTGAGCTGCGGCCCCTATACCCTGCGGGAATGGAACCCCGGCGCCAAGCTGATCCTGGCCGCAAATCCGATGTATTTCCCCGGCCGCCCGTACATCGACCGCGTCCTGTACCGCATCATTCCAGATATCACCACCATGTTTCTGGAACTGAAAGCCGGAAAACTGGACGTCATGAGTTCGCTCACCGGGCTTCAATACACGCGCCAAACCGGCGACGAGGCTTTCCGGCGGGAATTCACCGTGCAGCGGACCCTTGCTTCGGCCTATACCTACATGGGCTACAACCTGAAAAATCCGCTCTTTGCCGATGTGCGCGTACGCAGAGCCCTGGCGCACGCCGTCGACAAGCGGGCTGTCGTCAAAACGGCGCTCATGGGCCAGGGCGAACCGACCGTCGGTCCCTATAAACCTGATGCCTGGGCCTATAACCACGCCGTTGAGGACTATCCTTACGACCCGCAAAAAGCCCTCAACCTGCTGGCCGAAGCCGGATGGCGCAAAGGTCCGGACGGCGCGCTGCGCAAAGACGGCATGCCCTTTTCCTTTACTCTTCTGACCAACCAGGGCAACGAACAGCGTGTCAAGACGGCGGTGATCATCCGCGGCATGCTGGAAAAACTGGGCATTGAGGTGAAGATCCGCAGTGTAGAATGGGCCGCTTTCCTCAAGCAGTTCGTCATGCCCGGACGTTTCGACGCCGTGATTTTAGGGTGGACCCTGCCCCAGGACCCGGACGGCTATGATGTCTGGCATTCTTCACGCCGCAACGGCGGCCTGAACTTTGTGGGGTACGCGGACACCGAGGCCGACGCCTGCCTGGAGGCAGCGCGCTCTACGCTGGACCGGGCCGAGCGCAAAAAATACTATGACCGCTTCCAGGAAATCCTGCACCGCGACCAACCCTACTGCTTTCTCTACGTTCCCTATGAGCTCACCGCCGTGCAGCGGCGCTTCCGCGGCATAGACCCGGCGCCCGCGGGCGTCTTTTACAATGTCGATCAATGGTGGGTTCCCCTGGATGAGCAACGTTACAAGGTAAGCGCGCAATGATCGGCATACAGGAGATTATGGACAAGATGGGCGAGTTTCACGGCCCCGAGCAGCTTGAGCCGGTGCGCAAGGCGTACGCATACGCCGAGGCCGCCCACACGGGGCAGATGCGCCGCTCCGGGCAACCCTACCTCTCCCACCCCACGTCCGTCGCCTATTCCCTTGCGTCCATGCGCATGGACGGCGCAACGGTGGCCGCAGGGCTCCTGCACGACACCGTGGAAGACACCGGGGTCACCCTCGGCGACCTTGAGGAAAACTTCGGGAAAGACGTCGCCGGTCTGGTGGACGGCGTGACCAAGATCAGCATGCTCAACTTCGACAGCAAGGAGGAACGCCAGGCGGAAAACATCCGCAAGATGATCCTGGCCATGAACGATGATTTGCGCGTGCTTTTCGTGAAACTTGCCGACCGTCTGCACAACATGCGCACGCTTGAATACCTGAGCGCCGAACGCCGGCGCGGTATCGCCCGGGAAACCATGGACATCTACGCCCCCCTCGCCAACCGATTGGGCCTGCACCGCGTCAAGCTGGAACTTGAAGATCTCAGTTTCCGCTACCTGCACCCCGACGCCTACAGCCATATCACGGAATGGATAGCAAAAAACAGGGCCGCCGACGCCGAGTACATTCAGGAAGTCATTCGCACCATGCGCAAAATCCTGGAGAAAAACGGCATAACGGCCCGTCTCAAGGGGCGCATAAAACAGATATACAGCATCTACCGCAAAATGCACGCCCAAAGTCTCAGTCTGGATGAAATGCACGACATCGTCGCTTTCCGGGCCATAGTGAAGGACGTGAAAGACTGCTACGCCGTACTCGGGCTGGTCCACGCCGCCTGGAAGCCGGTGCCGGGACGTTTCAAGGACTATATCTCCATGCCCAAGGCCAACATGTACCAGAGCCTGCACACCACCGTGGTCGGCCCCAAGGGCGAGCGCATGGAAATTCAGATACGCAGCGAGGCCATGGACAACCTGGCCGAAAACGGCGTGGCCTCGCACTGGCTGTATAAGGAAGGCGGACGCATCAAGGCAGGGGACATCCGCGAGTTCAACTGGCTCAGGGAAATCCTGGATTGGACCAAACTCGAAAGCGATTCCAGGGAATTCATGCGCTCCCTGCGCTTCGGCCTGTTCAAGGATGAAATCTACGTTTTCACCCCGAAAGGCAGGGTGCTGGAACTTCCCGAGAACGCGACGGCCGTGGACTTCGCCTACCAGGTCCACACCGAGGTCGGCAACCGCTGCGCCGGCGGCAAGGTGAACGGCAAGCTTGTCCCTTTGTCCACTCCCCTTAAAAGCGGGGACACGGTGGAAATCATCACCGCCGCCAACCGCCGGCCCAGCCGGGACTGGCTGAAATTCGTCAAAACCGCCAAGGCCCGCACCCGCATCCAGCACTTTATCCGCACCGAAGAAAAAGCGCGCAGTATTTCCCTGGGCCGCGAACTGCTGGAAAAACAGGGCCGCAGGCTGGGCTTCAGCGTATCGAAGGCCGTCAGGGACGGCTCACTGCTGAAGGCGGCCCTCGAACTCAATTTCCGGGATGTGGACGGTCTGTTTTCAGCCGTCGGCTATGCCCGACTCACCCCGCGTAAAATCCTGAACGTCCTTCTGCCCAAACCTGAGGAAAAACGCGAGGAGGACAAAACGCAGGCCGCGCTCGAAGGTGCCGGACGCCCGCCCAAAACAGACGAAAAATCCGATGCCGTCGTCATCAAAGGCGTGGACGACATGCTTGTCCGCTTTGCCGGATGCTGCAATCCCGTGCCGGGCGACGCCGTTATCGGATACATCAGCCGCGGACGCGGCGTGGCCGTGCATACCGCCGACTGCCCCATGGTCAGCCGCATGGAGCCTGAACGCCTGATTTCCGTCTACTGGGCGGGCAGCGGCGAGGCGCAGCCTTTCCCCGCGCGGATCCGCGTACTGTGCAAAAACGAACGCGGCACACTGGCCAAAATCGCCGGCGTCATGGAACTCTCCGGCGTGAATATCGACTCGGGAAGCTTCCGCTCCAACGTGGACGGACGAACCGAACTGGAAATGCTGATCGAAGTCGCCGACATCGCTCAGCTCCTCCTCACCATAGACCGCCTGCACAAACTGGATACGGTACTCGAAGTGGCGCGCATTACCGCAGGTGGAGCCGACACGCACTGATCAATGCGGAATTGATTTTGAAAAAATATTTATAACAACTACACCGGAAATTATCAAGCTGAGTCCTATGATTGCAGGAAAATCTAATTGTTGCTTGAAAATAAAAACACCAATTATAGATATTAAAAATATGCCGACACCACTCCACACTGCATAAGCAATTCCAACAGGAATACTCTTTAATGTTTGAGAAAGAAAAAAGAAACAAAGTCCATACGCAATTACAGCAATAATTGAAGGTACTACATTTCTAAATCCATTTGAATATTTTAATGCAGATGTTCCAATAACTTCAAAAACTATAGCGCTGAATAGAAATACCCATTTCATAATAGAGTGCCTTGTAATCCGATATCGACATTATGCTTCCGTCGATTCCAGCAGTTGAATTTCTCCGGTCAGAGGGTTGATTTTGCCGAGTCGCACCTTGATGCGCATGCCGGGATAAATTTTTTCGTCGAACTGCCTGCGGCGCCCGCGCACCATCAACTGCGCCCAAGGAAGCGCGGCAACGGCAAAATTTTCGTTTTCTTCGGCAACAACGGCATCCCACCACTTCTTGTCTCCGTGCCGGCAAAAAAACAAGAGTTTCCAGTAGCGCGGACGCAGTCGCTGCACCTGGCCGGCGGCCTCGGCGCGGGCCGAAATCAGGGGCAGCAGGGCAAGCGTTTCTTCCCGGCTCAGAGGCGGGCCGGGGAGGAGTACGTCTTGCGCCCGGAGCAGACCCGGCCGATCCGCGGAAGGCGCAGGGTCTCCGGTCTCTTCTGTTTTTTCAATTTTTTCAACTCCTTCGGCCGAATTTACACCGCCTGCTCTTGCAGTCCCTCCGGTTCCCCGCTTGTATTCCTCCTGCAGCAGAAAGCGTATGATTTGCCCCTGGTTGAAGAGGTCCGTGTAACGCCGCAAAGGAGAAGTGACCATCGCGTAGGCCTCAAGGGCGAGTCCGGCGTGACGTCTGGCCTCGCACTCCAGCGTTGCGGGCGGCAGGGAACGGATCACGCGGGCGAGGTCATGAGGCTCGCTCCAGACGCCCGCGAACTCGCGCGGCAGAGCGACGTTCTGGGTGCGGTAGAACAGGGGGACGGCGTGTTCGCGGCCCCAGGCGGCAGCCGTGCCGTTGCATAGCACCATCATCTCTTCCACAAGCATGTGCGTAAGGGGGGCATGCGGGCCGGGAACGATGTCGACGTACACGCCGTCTTCATCCTCCGTGAGCGACAGCTCAGGATCCCGGCGTTCGGTGATTACCGCGCCGGCGGCAAGGCGCGCGCGGCGCAGGATACGGGCCAGAGCCAGGGCCTTGCGCAGCATGAGGGTGTGGAGTGCGGCTTTTGCCGCCGGCGGAGCGGCGTTTGCCTCCTGTCCTCCATCGGCGAGCGCCGGCTCGCAGCCTGCCGGGTCAAGGTTGGCGGCGACCCGAACCAGGCGCAGTTCGGGCGCGGCCTGCAGGAGTTCCCCCTGCTCCGAAAGGCGCAGGGCAAAAACCAGGGCAGGACGGGGCAGCCCTTCGTCCAGGCTGAACAAGGCCCGGCCGATGGACGAGGGCAGCATGTGTTCGTTGCCTTCCGGCAAATACAGGCTTGAGGCGCGCTTCTGCACCGCTTTGTCCAGGGGACCTCCGAAGGGCCAGACGGCGGCCGGGCAGGCCAGGGCCGCGCGCAGCAGAAAAACGCCGTCCTTCAGTTCCACGTGCAGGGCATCGTCGCGATCCGCTGCATCAGCGGCATCCACGCTGACGTAGGGCGTGTCGTCAGGTTCCAGGCATCCTGCAAAAAGTTCCGCAGCCCTTGCCAGCGCCCCGCATTCGCCGGCGAAGTCCCGCGCCCAGTCCTCGCCCCGCCCGTAGCCTATGCGGTCGAGGAGAAAATTATAGTGTTCAGGCACCAACCCCCAGCTTTCGGCCAGAACCAGGGCCAAATGCGGCAGGTCCGGCAAGCCCTTGACCAGCGCTTTCCAGAGCGCGGCCTCGTCGCTCTGCTCGGGCTCGACCGCGCGGGCAAGAAGCATGGCCTTGAGCCGGTCGCCCAGTCCGTCGGCGGCGAATTCCTCCGGCGGTTCCGGCGGCGCTTCGCCGCGTTTCCTGTTGCGTGCTTCCCAAAGCTTGTGGAAAAATCGCGCCCCGGCGGCGGCGGCAACCTCACGCAGGCGGTTGCTTTCCGCCTCCGCAAGGCGTTTCTCGACGGTCGCGCGGTCAAAGACCTCAAAATCCGGAGGGGAAAAACGAAAATAGGCTTTGGCCGAGAGCAGCGCATGCCCCAGGGCGGCTTCGCGGTCTATGTCCGCCTCGGTCCACAGCAGCCCGGCCAGCCACTCGATCGAAGCCCGGGAAATTTCTCCCTGGGCCAGTTCCCAGAGTTCCAGGGCGGAAATTCCGGCTGCTGCGGCATCGCGCAGAGCGCGGTGCGCTTCCAGGGCCTCGTCCATGCGCTGCCGGGAAAGCCCTGCGCCGAGAAAGGGCCCTGACCAGGGCAGCAGCCTGGACGGAGACAAGGTGAGTTCCCGTTTGGCGATGGAGTACAGGCGCAGGCGGTCGTTGCGGGCTTCAAGCACTATGGCCGGCACCGGGCTGTTGCCCTGCATGAATTCCACAAGGCAGCCTTCGGACGGGAAGTGGACTTTAGCCGCTGTCATCAGAAATTCCTTTATGCTCCGAACTCTCCCGCTCCGGGGAGATGCCCGCGCAACCCCCGGCAAAGCCGGGCATACCTTGCAGGAAGTTACGGTAAATCAATGCCTGAACGAGCGCCGGCCGGTGAAGACCATGGCAACGGGCGGGGAGGCTTCGTTCACGGCGGCAATCACTTCGGCATCGCGCAGGGAGCCGCCGGGTTGGGCGACAGCCGTCACGCCCTGCTCAAGCGCCGCATCGACGCCGTCACGGAAGGGAAAGAAGCCGTCGGAAACGAGTACCGAGCCCGACAGGCCGCCCTTGGCGGCGGCGGCGGCGGCCTCGGCGTCCGCAAGCAGGGCGGCGGAGCGCGCGTTCGCGGCCGCGTCTTTTCTCACTTCGTACAAGGATTTGCCGCATTCCGTAAAGACCAGCATATCCATATACTTGGTATATGCCTTGTGGATGGTAAGTTCGACGCAGCCCACCCTGTCCTGTTCGCCGGTTCCTATGCCCACGGTCGCGCCGTTTTTGGCGAAAATGACGGAGTTGGAGGACACGCCGGACTCGACGGCCCAGGCGAACAGCAAATCCTCGGCTTCGGCCGGGGTAGGCCGGCGCGCCTCAACGATCTTGCCGTCCTTTTCCGCCCGCGCGGGCAGAAAATCGTCCGATGCGCGGATGCTGTTGGAGAAGCCGCGTTGCAGGATCAGTCCTCCATCGCTCAGGGATTTGATGTCGAGAACGGGGATGCGGGAGAACTTTTCCAGTTCCGCCAGGCCGGGGATGCGCAGGATGCGCAGGTTTTTGCGTTGTTTGAGGATTGCCGCGGCGCCCGGCGCAAAGTCCGGGGCGGCGACCACTTCGAAGTACGAGGAGTTGATCAGCACTGCGGCATCGCTGTCCAGGGAGCGGTTTACGACCACTGTGCCGCCGAAGGCGGCGATGCGGTCGGCCCGCTGCGCCCGTGCGAGGGCTTCCGCGATACCCGCGTCGGTCCAGGCGGCTCCGCAGGGATTGTTGTGCTTGATGATGAGGGCTGCCGGCTTCGCGTGCAGGTATTGCAGAATGCTTATGCCGCTGTCCGCGTCCGTGAGGTTGATTTTGCCGGGATGTTTGCCCGCCTGGAGCATATTTTCCTCGTTCAGCGCGGAGACCAGCCCGTGTTCCGGACCCTTGCAGCGGACGCCGCCGATGCACGGCGCTCCTTCCGCAGCCTCGTACAGGGCGGCCGGCTGGTCCGGGTTCTCGCCGTAGCGCAGGCCGCGCCGTTCGCCGCCGATGTCCCAGGAGCGGCGGCGGTAGACAACGCGCGCGTCTCCGAATCCCAGGGTTATGCTTTCCGGAAAATCCTCCCGGACAATGGTTTTGTACATGTCTTCAAGTTTTTTCACGGCGGTTTCCGGGGGCTTTTCGATTGCGGGTACATCATTTGCAGCCGCAAACGATACGGAAAATTTTTTATAATGTCTAATTCGGATTACAGATAATAACCTCCCGTTCGTCAGGTCAAATTTTAGAGAGTGGGGCTATATATATATATATATATATATAGGGGAATACATAATAACAGTATGAAATATTAAACTTTTTTATTTAAGATCCGGATTCGCCGTTCTTCACTTATAAATCATTGAGTTAATTGCTTTTATGCACAGAAATTCTATATATTGATGCAAACTCCCGCATAAAAACCTTGACTCGCGAGGCGGGTCCATACATAGAATTACCGGACTCGCTCAGCAAGATTCCTGTTTTCAGCCGCGTTCAACGGCGCGGGCAAGGCTTTGCCCGTAGGGGGGGAACAAGACGCCCGCTTCGGTGACAATGCCTGAAATCAAAGCGGCCTGGGTGACGTCGAACGCGAAATTAAAGGCGCCGACACCTTCCGGGCAGATGCGGCGGCTGCCGAAATGGGTTACTTCGCTTTCCGGGCGCTCCTCCAGGGGAATATCGTCGCCGGCCGGCGTTGACAGATCCACGGTGGACAGCGGTGCGGCTATATAAAACGGAATGCCGTGCGCCTGTGCCGCCAGGGCGATACCGTAGGTGCCGATTTTATTCGCCGTGTCTCCATCGGCGGCTATGCGGTCCGCGCCGGTCAGCACTTTGCTCACCAAGCCCCTGCGCATGAGCAGGGCACAGGCGTTGTCGCAGGCCAGCGTAACGGGTACGCCGTTTCTGTGCAGTTCATAGGCTGTAAGCCGGGCGCCCTGCAGCAAGGGCCGCGTCTCGCAGGCGATGACCCTGATGTCCTTGCCTTGCCCGCGAGCCTCATAAATTACGCCCAAGGCCGTTCCGAAACCCGCCGTCGCCAGTTCGCCGGCATTGCAGTACGTCAGCACGACATCGCCCGAATCCAGAAGTTCGGCCCCGTGTGCGCCGATGCGCCGGTTAACTTCCAGGTCTTCCTTGTGTATGCGCTCACTCTCGGCTTCCCACAACGCAATGAGTTCGGCGAAGCCTGGAGGATCGCGGTCCAGCCGGACCCAGCGCATGCGCTCAATCATCCGCCGGAGATTGACGGCCGTAGGACGGGCCGCGGCAAGGGCGTCAAGCAGCGCGTCGAGGGCTTCCGCGCCTTCCCGCGGATTGCTGAAGCCGGCCGCCGTTTCCCGAGCCGCCAGAACGCAACCGAAGGCAGCCGCCACGCCGAGGGCGGGCGCTCCCCGCACGACCATTTCCTGTATCGCGTATATGAGGTCGCGCGTATCCCGACAGTAAAAATATTCCTTGCTTGCCGGCAACCTGCGCTGGTCCAACAGGATCAACGCTCCTGACGCCCCGTCAAAACGTATGTGCGGCTTCATGCGCTTTGCCTCGTGCCCGCTCCCTGATGAACCGCTGTATCTGATCCAGATATGTGTAATATACGGGCGTCAGGTACAGGGTCAGCACCTGTGAAACGCAAAGACCGCCGACCACCGCAAGCCCGAGAGGCTGCCTGGCTTCCCCGCCGGCGCCGTAGCCGACAGCTATGGGCAGAGTGCCCGTCAGGGCGGCCATGGTGGTCATCATAATGGGCCGGAAGCGCACCAGCGCGCCCCGGATGATGGACGCCGACGCATCGACGCTCTGGCCGCGTTGGGTTTCAAGCGCGAAATCTATCATCATAATGGCGTTCTTTTTGACAATGCCTATGAGCATGATGATGCCGACGAAACCGTATATGTCCAGGTCTTTTCCGAAAATGAGCAGGGTCGCCAGCGCCCCGACCCCCGCGGCGGGCAGGCCCGACAGTATGGTCACCGGATGTATGAAGCTTTCGTAGAGTATGCCGAGAACGATGTAGATGACGAATATGGACATGGCCAGCAGCAGCCACAGGTTTTGAAAAGAGGATTGGAATGCCTGGGCCGTGCCCTGGAAACTGGTGCTTATGGAATCGGACAGCGTTGTGCGCGCCAGTTCCTGCACCTTGTCCACAGCCCGGCTCAACGAAACGCCGTCCCGCAGGTCGAAGGATACCGTCACAGCGGGCATCTGCCCGAGATGGTTCACGACCATAGGGCCGACGCCCGTACTCATTTCCACAAGTGTGGACAGGGGCACCAGCCTGCCGGAAGGCGCACGTACACGCAGCAGTTCCAGGGTGCGCGGATGGTCCCTGAACTTGGGCTCAAGCTCCAGTATGACCTGGAAATCGTTGTTGGGAGCCAGAATGGTGGATACTTCGCGCGTACTGTAAGACAGGGAAAGCGCGGTTTCAATCTGCCCGGCGGTGATGCCCAAAGCAGACGCCTTGTCGCGCAGTATCTTGACCCGCACTTCAGGGTTGGACAGCAAAAGGTCCGTTGAAACATTCTGTACTTCATCAAGGTCCTGCACCTTCTCGTAAAAATTCTGCGCATCACGGTACAGAAGGTCCATGTCCGGACTCTGCATGGTGAACTGGTACAGGCTCTTGGTGGCCGCTCCGCCTATGCGGATGGGCGGCGGCATGGCCGTGTAGGCGCGGATGCCCGGAACCTGTTCGAACAGCGGTCTGAGCTGCCGAATGATTTCCGAAGCGTGAGGCCGTTTCGCTCTGTCGACAAGGCTGATGCCTATGAAGCCTTCATGCGTGAAGTTGGCGCCTCCGCCCGCGCCGATGACGGACATGTAGCGGTCGACATAGGGATTGTTGCGGACTATGTCCACAAGCTGCTCCTGATGCGCCTGCATGTTGGCCAGGGAACTGCCCTGCTGGCCTTCCGTGCGTACGACGACCTGTCCTATGTCTTCTGTGGGCAGAAAGCCTTTGGGCGCCGCGACGAACAGAAAACCCGTCAGGCCGATGATGCCGAAAGAGACCAGCAGGCAGGCGAAACGCGCCCGCACGGCGGCGCGCAAGGTTCTTTCATAAAAGGCCAGGGCCTTGCCGAACAGCCGCTCCGCCCCGCCGGACAGGCCTTCCTGGCGTTCGGCGTGGTTCATGGGACGCAGAAATCGGCTGCACAACATGGGCGTCAGAGTCAGAGAAACCAGGCCGGACATCAGTATGGCCAGAGCTATGGTCAGCGCGAACTCATGGAACAGCCTGCCCACGATCCCGCCGAGAAAAAGCACCGGAATAAAAACGGCTACCAGGGAAAGAGTCATGGACAGAATGGTGAAGCCGACCTCTTTGGAGCCGTCCAGAGCTGCCTGCGCCGGTTTTTTGCCCATTTCCATGTGCCGGACGATATTTTCCAGCATGACCACGGCATCGTCCACCACAAACCCGACGGACAAGGTCAGAGCCATGAGTGACAGGTTGTTCAGGGAAAACCCGAGTACATACATAAACGCGAAGGCCCCGACAATGGACAGGGGAACGGCCAGGCTGGGTATGATCGTTGCCGACAGGTTACGCAGAAAGAGAAAAATCACCATGATCACCAGGCACACGGTCAGGCACATGGTGAACTGCACATCATGCACGGCCTCGCGGATGCTTTGCGAACGGTCGTACTGGACTTTGAACTCGATGGAGGCGGGGACCTGCCTGCGCAGTTCCGGCAGCACTTTCCTGATGTTGTCCACGAGTTCCACGGTATTCGCCCCCGGCTGGCGTTCGACGGCCAGGGTAAAGGCGCGGTATTCGTTGTACCATCCGGCCCTGCGGTCGTTTTCCACACTGTCGATGACCGTCGCTATTTCCGACAGGCGCACGGGCGCGCCGCCTCTCCAGGCGACGATCAGCGGTTTGTATTCCTCCGCCTTGTACAAGGCGCCTGAGCTTTGCACCGTATATTCGCGCACTCTGCCGCTCAGTGAGCCGACGGGCAGGTTGGAGTTGCCTTCCTGCAGGGCGGCGGCTATCTCGTCTATGCCTATGTTGCGCGAAGCGACGGCTTCCGGGTCCACCTGCACGCGTACGGCGTACTTGAGTTGGCCGTACACCGAAACCTGAGAAACGCCTTTGACTGTGGACAGACGTTGGGCCACAAGATTTTCGGCGTACTCGTTGACATCCGTCAGGCGCATGGTGGGCGAGTACATGGCGAGATAAAACACGGGCAAATCGGCGGGGTTCACCTTCCTGAACGCGGGGGGTGTCGGCAGGTCGGCAGGCAGACGCCGCATAGCCGCTGAGATGGCCGTCTGCACATCCAGGGCCGCGGCATCGATATCCCGTTCCAGAGCAAACTGCAGAGTGATCCGCGTCCGTCCGAGATTGCTGACGGAAATCATGGAATCCAGGCCGGCAATGGTGGAAAACTGCTTTTCCAGAGGAGTTGCCACCGAGGAGGCCATGGTTTCCGGGCCGGCTCCGGGGTAATCGACAATCACGCCTATCGTCGGAAAATCTACGGTCGGCAGAGCGGCTGTCGGCAACAGGCGATAGCCTATGATGCCGGCCGCCATGATGCCGATCATAATCAGAGTGGTGGCTACCGGACGACGAATAAAAATTTCCGACGGATTCATCAAAAATTCCTTTATGATCCGAAAGCTCTTTCTTGAGAGCATTTCAACTTTGAGATTACCCGTCAAGTTCTCTTCAGACTACGCCCGCTTCGGCGCTTAACCGCGCAACTATTCCGAATTTTTGACACAATTCTCCTATATGTATATGTAATTTACTATATATAAACTATATCAACATAAGCTTACGGTATAGACCGCAAAAATAAAACCGCTCCCATTATATCGAACACTTCTCCCTTGAGGGGCTGAACAGCGTTTTCCTTCTCCATGCTCGCTACCACAAGAAACCCGGAAGGACCAAGTGAAAATGCTCCAGGGGCGGAATCCTCAAAGCCGCGCGAAATCATTCATGATTACTCGCGCGGCTCTGTCCGCCGCGCCCGGAGGCCCCAGCAGGTCGCGCAGATCCTCAAGTTCCGCGCGGATGGCCGCAAGCGTTCTTGCGCATGGGGGCGGCTTCAGAAGTTTTTCCGCCTCATCCGCCAAGGGCGCGGCATTGCAGGCTCCCTGCAGCAGCTCGGGGAAAATTTCCCGCTTCAGGATGAGGTTGGGCAGCCCCATGAAGGGCGTTTTGACCAGCAGCTTGCCCACGGCGTAACTCAGAGGCGACACCTTGTAGACGATGATGGTCGGTGTGCCGGCCACGGCGCACTCAAGCGTTGCCGTCCCGGAGGCGGCGAGCATCAGTGAACAGGAACGCATGAAGGCGAAGCGCCGTTCCGGCTCGACAAAGGCAACGGGGACATCGTTCGGCCAGAGGGATCGCAACAGAGCCTCGTCCATACCCGGAGCGCGCAGGCAGACGAAGGACAGGCCATGGTGCCGCCGAAGCAGGATGCGGGCCGCCCCGCCGAATTCAGGAAGCAGGGAAAGTACCTCTCTGCGACGGCTGCCGGGCATAAGCCCCACGCGTTCCCCGATCACCGGGATGGAAGACAGGGACGGGTAATCCACGATGTCGATCAGGGGATTGCCCACATAGTCCACATCCATCTGAAAACGTCGGTAAAACTCCGCTTCAAAGGGCAGGACGGAAATCAGACGGCGCACGGTCCTCCTTATGAACGCGACCCTGTTTGCGCGCCAGGCCCAGAGTTTGGGGCTGATGTAATAGTAGATTGGGATACCCAGGGGGATGGCGGACCTGATTACCCGGAAATTGAATTCCGGCGCATCGGTCACGATGAGGGCGGCGGGTTTCAGGGCAGCCAAGTCGCGGGCGATGTTCCGGAGCATGCGCAGTATTTTCGGCAGATGCCCGATGACTTCGGTGATGCCCATGACCGAAAGGTCTTCGATGCGGTAGCGCGTTTCCTGCCCGGCTGCGCGCAGACGGGGTCCGCCCGTGCCGGTGCAGCGCAGGTCGGGGCGGATGCGGCGCAGAGCTTCAAGCAGCATGGCCGCGTGCATGTCGCCCGACACCTCGCCGGCATTGATCCAAAACAGGGGACCGCTCATGCAGGGCCGGCATCAAGCCGGAACAGGGGGCGGCGCGTTTCCGCGTCCGGCGCGGCAATCCGGCCGCTTATGCCGCGCCCGCCCTGCGCCGGAACAGGACGCCGCTCATGCCTTGCCTGCATCGCGTTCCTCGTCCGGCGCATCGCCGCCCGGTGTCGTATTTTTGTAAATATAGTCGCGCAGGGCTTGGGGCCAGGGCCTGGGTTTGTTACCCGTCACCCGTTCAAATGATGAGCAGTCCAGAACGGAATAGGCCGGACGGGCTGCCCGGCGCGGGAACTCCGCGGAGGTCACAGGCCGTATGACGCACTCCAGCCGGGCAAGGCGCGCCGCCTCGTCGGCCAATTCGCACCAGGTCGATTCCCCGGCGTTGACTATGTGAAACAGCCCGTGCGCTTCGGCCTCCACCAGTTTTAGGGAGCAGCGCGCAAGATCCTCGGTGTAGGTCGGCGACCCTGTCTGGTCGTGAACAACGTTGACGCTGCCGTTTTTCCGGCAGAGATTGAGTATGGTCGTGACGAAATTGTCCCGTCCGGGACCGAAAAGCCGGGCCGTGCGGAGGACGAGGCAGTTGTCCAGGCCCAGAGAAAGCAGAGTTTCTTCCCCGGCTGCCTTGCTTTTGCCGTACACGTTCAGGGGATCTGTGGGGTCGTCCGTGGTATAGGGGCTGTGTTTTTTGCCGTTGAAGACAAAATCCGAACTGTAGTGCACAAAAGTGCAGGAGGGGCGACTTTTGAGCATGCGCCCCAGGGCGGCGGGTACGGCGCGGTTCAGGAAATCGGCCGCATCGGCGTTGTCCTCTGCGGCGTCCACCTGAGCGTATGCAACGCCGTTGACCAGCAGATCCGGTTCCAGGGCGTCGAGCAGCCTTTCCAGTTTACCGAAGGCGTCGGAGGCTTGAAAATCCAGTTCGGCGCGCCCCATACGCGTGACTTCCCAACCGGCTTCCTCCAGAACATTCGCCTGCGCAGTGGCCGCCAGTCCGGTAAATCCGCCCAGGACAAGAGCTTTGCGTTTTGCCGCCATAATCGTCAAACATTCCTTGTTAATTTGCTTAAGAATTAAAATGTTCCCCGTTTTCCGCATACCAGGCAAGACATTCGCGCAGTCCTTCCTCAAAGGCGCGGGTCGGGGCAAAGGCGAGTTCACGCGCCGCCAGGGAGTAGTCCATGGCATAGCGGCGGTCGTGTCCCGGCCTGTCGGACACTGCTTCGATCAGTTCTTCTCCCTTGCCGCAGAATTTTAGTATTTCCTGTACGACATGAAGGTTGCTGCGTTCCGCCCCGCCGCCGAAATTGTACACCGCCCCCGGCCCGCCTTTTTCCAGTGCCGCAAGCACGCCCCGGCAGTGGTCTTCCACATGTATCCAGTCTCTTACGTTCAGGCCGTCTCCGTACAGGGGCAGGCTCAGGTTGCGCACGGCCCGGCCGAACATGAAGGGAATGAGTTTTTCCGGAAACTGGTACGGCCCGTAATTGTTGGAGCAGCGCGTGATTATTACCGGAAAGCCGTAAGTTTCAAAAAAGGCCCGGCAGAAAAGGTCGGCTGAGGCTTTGGACGCCGCGTAGGGGCTGTTCGGGGCAAGGGGTGAGGATTCGGTAAAGCCCGGCGTTGCATCGTCCAGAGGCAGGGAGCCGTAGACTTCATCCGTTGAAATCTGGACGAAACGCTCCGGCCCGGCATCCAGGGTTTCTTTGAGCAGCACCGACGTTCCCAGGACATTGGTATGAACGAAAGACGCCGGGTCGGCTATTGAGCGGTCCACATGGGATTCGGCGGCGAAATGCACGACGGCCGCGGGTCTGTGTTTGCGGAGAACGGCGCGTACGGCGTCGGCGTCCGCGATATCGGCGCGCTCAAAGGCATAACGTCCGGGATATTTCCGTTCGACGGATTCCAGGTTGGCGGGGTTCCCGGCATAGGTGAGTTTGTCCAGGTTGCAGACGAGGACGTCCGGGCGTTCGCGCAACACCATGCGTATGAAATTGCTGCCTATGAATCCGCAGCCGCCGGTGACCAGCAGGCGCATCAGCGGTTCCCGGATTGCGCCGTTGCCTCGCGCGGCAGGCTGTTGTAGCGCTCTGCCAGCGCGTCGAGTCGTGCGGCACCGGAAGCGCAGACTTCCTCCAAAGCGCTTAACGCCCGGTTGACCGACCCGCCGCGGCGGTACAGCCAGGAGGCCGCGTAGACCAGGGAATCGGTATCCAGACCCTGCGTATTCCCGCCCCTGCGCAGGGCGGCCGCGACATCGGAGCGGCGCAGTTCCCGCCGGCTCACCGCCTCCTGGTAGGTCTCGGCCGCGCCTGAACGGTCCGCGCCGCTCCGCGTGCTTTCTTCGTAACGCAGGTAGGCGGTTGATGCCTCATCAGCGGCGCGGGTGTAGATTTCCAGCAGTCCGACGATACGCGGGTCGCCCAGGTAAGCATGTATGACCCCGGACAGACCGCGCGCGACCGCCGCGTAATCGCGGAAAAAGGCGGCCACCTGGGCGTTGGTGAAGGCTTTGCCCTGCGGCCCCCGTTGCCGGTTCAGTGCTTCGCGTTCAAGCGCCGCCGAAAAACGGTCGCCGTAGAGGCCGTACAAAGCGTGAATCATGGAAGGCATTAGGACATAGTTGAGCAGACGCCTGCGCCCCCGCGCCGGGTCGGCGTCCTGAGGTTTCTGCGCGACATTGCCGAAACGCAGGCCGGCCAGACGCAGGGATGCCGTGGCCCCGTGACCGCGTCCGATGGGCAGGGAACCTTCCGGCCAATAGTTGTCGGCAAGAAAGCGGGCCAGTTCGTCGATCACGGCCGGCGTCACCACGCTGTCATCCGATCCGCCGACAGGCGCGTTGCCGGGTTTGTCGAGCGCCGCCCGCTCCACGGCGCCGCGCACGGCCGAAGCCGTTTCGTCCACCGGCTTGGCCCGGCTGTACAGGATTACGCCGCTCCCGTTCAAGGATGCGTCCGGGCCGGACCCGGCGACATCTGAAGAACTCCGCGCGGACCGCGGTTCTCCGCTCACCGTCCCGGCGGCGGTTTCGGCTGTCGTCCTGCCTGCGGGCGCTCCTTCATCTTTTCCTGCTCCGGGAACACCCTGATCGGCGGGAGCAACGGCCGGGGCGGGTTCGGCAGTCTCCGGAGCGGCAGGAAGGATGACAACCGGGCCGGAGGCCCTGATGTTGCCGCTTTCACCCGGAGAGGATGAACCGGAGCCGGCGGACGCGCTTTCTTCGGCATTTGCTGCGCCGGGATCGGAATACGCCTCGGCCGCAGGCGGCGCGGCGGAAGGCGACGCGGGAGCGGAGGGCGGGAACGCAACGGCCGGAGCGGGCGGAGCGGCCGGTGGGGCAGAGGAAAGCTGCGGCAAGGCGGGCGGCGCGGCGGAAAGCAAGGCGGGCGCGGCGGGCGGAACGGCGGAAGGCAAGGCGGGAACGGAAGGCGGAGCGGCAGGCGGTGCCGTTTGCCCGGTCCTGCTTTCTGTTGGGCTTTGTCCTGCCTTCAGCAGATCTCCGGCCGGCTCCAATGAAAAAAAGAGCAGCCCTCCGCCTGCGGCCGCGGCGCAGGCGAACAGGGCGAGCGCAATAAAGAAGACCCGTGCGCGCGGTTTCGCCTTTTGGGAAAGTTCAAGCCGATCCGGCATCTCATGCGCGTCGCGTGCCTGTGTCGGGATAGGCTGCGGGAAGGGAGTCTCCAATGCGTGAATTTCGGAGGGCGATGCGAAAGATTCTGCTTCCGGAGAAGAATATTCATATAACCCGCGGTTGTTTTTTTCGTCAGTCCTGTCGGGCATAGTATAACCCCGGTAACGGTAATGTTAAGGGCGAGTTTTATAGATGCTCATGCTGACAACATAGTGCAGATCCCTATAGATGTCAATCGCAGCGGTGAAAATCCACAGATATACTGCGGGATCACATGAAAGCGCTGAATATGTGATTACCCGGCAAAGTGGAAAAAAGTCAATATGCTTTACTGATATCCGCGTTGAAAAGTAAATTTTTTACCGCAAGATCGTCAGTTGAAAAGCACGTTTTTCGGCCGATGCAGGCCGCCTTCCACGGCGCTGTGGCCTTGCTGCCGCTGTTTGCCGATTGCTGCGGAAAGCGGCGGCAGCACGGCATGCGCCCCGGCCGGTGTCGGCGCCGGCGGCGTTGCCGTTCATGATCCGCATAGAATTCCGATGTGTTACGAATAGCGCAGGCGCAATTTGTCGTTGAGCATAAGTTCACGCACGCGTTTCAGATCTTCGGGCGTGTCGACGCTCAAGGTGCGTTCACTGATGTACGCCATGCGTACGGTTCCGCCGTTTTCCAAAATACGCAGCATATCTACGGATTCAATGATTTCCAGAGGACTTTCCGGCATGGCGTTGAACTCGAGAAGAAACTCCCGCCGGAAAGGAATGACGCAGACCTGCTTGCGCATGGGAACCGCGGAAACTCCCTTTTTTCTGGACGGCACGGGTTCGCGGGAAAAATACAGGGCGTTGCCCTTGCGGTCCGTCACCACCTTGACTTCCGACGGATCTTCGAATTCTCCGGTATCCGCAAGATCCGCCATAAGGTTGACAACCCGGAGTTCGGGCTCGGCGAGCATGGGCGCCAGGGCCGCTTCAATCATGGCCGGAGTGACCATGGGTTCGTCGCCCTGCACCATGACGACGATATCCGCGACCATGCCGAGTTCTTTCTCTATCGCAAGCAGGGCCTCGGCAGTCCTGTCCGTGCAACGGGTATGCGTGTCGGCGGTCATCACGGCCCGGATGCCCGCAGACGCGGCGTAGTCCATGATTTCCGCATCGCAGGTCGCTATGTAGGTTGCTGCCGGAATAGGGCACAGGGCGGTGCGCAGGGCGACATGTCCGACCATAGGCACACTGTGAATATCGGCCAGAGGTTTTCCGGGGAAACGCGAGGAGCCCATGCGGGCGGGCACGACGGCTATGATGTTCATCAAAAGTTCCTTTTTAATTTTTCATATGTTACAGATTTCAATCCGAAATATTTTCGCGGTATTGCTGGTTTTTTGAGCAACGGAGCGGGGCGGCCCGCACCGGCGCAGGGCCGATGCTTTTTCCGGCGCCTTTGAAAATCAGCAGCAGCAGACCTCCTTTGCGGTACACGGCATCAGGCGTCACGCCCAAGTCGGGCGGCAGATCGCGATCCCGGATCAGCAAGGCCGTATCTCCCTCTGCACCGGCCTTTGCAAGCCATGCCGGGAAAGAGCCTGCGTTTACCGTCCCGTCGCGGCCGTCCGGATAACTCAGGCCGTAGGCCAGTTCCCCTTCATCGTTATAGAGCAGGACATCGCTGCGCTTGAGTTCGAAGGCCAGTCCCGCCGCCAGACCTACGGAACCGGCCAGAAGGCTCCGGCAGTGCCGGAGTTCCTCAAGGTGCGGGCGAATCAGCCCCTGCGGCTCCTTTTGGTCCGTGATCCGGGCGGGCAGGCAAAAAGCGGCCGCCAAAATGATTGATAAAGGGCACAGGGCCGCCGCCCGCCAATACCGCCGCCGGTCCGCCAGGGACGCCAGACTGCACAGCGTCCAGGCCGCAACGGCCGCCAGGCAAATCCACAGCTTGTATTTTTCGTCGCCGGCATAGACGGCAGGTCCCGGCGTCAGATCGAAAAAAAGGACGGGAAAGGCGGCCAAACCGGCCAGGCCGAGACCCAGGTTGATCCGTCCGTTGATTTTCAAGGCGTCCGGTCCGTCCCGTCCCGTCCCGCCATGCTTCCCGTCGGCATAAAAAGCGAGAAGCAGGGCAGCGGGCGCGGCGCACGGCAGGATATAGGTCGGCAGCTTGCCCTTGGCCGCGCTGAAAAACAGCAAGGGCGCCAGCACCCAGACCAGAAGGAAAAACAGTTCAGGGCGGCGCGACCGTTCCCGCCATGCTTCCCGCAAAGCCTGCGGCGCAAGCCCGAGCCAGGGGAGCAGTCCGCCCGCGAACCAGGGCAGGTAGAACCAGAAAGGCTCACTGTGCTGCGCCTTTTCTCCCGCGAAGCGTTGTATATGTTCCACCCAGAAGAAATAGTTCCAGAAATCCGGTTCTCTGCCTGCGATCACGAGTCCCCAGGGCAAGGCGACGGCGACGGCGGCGAGAACGGCGACCGGGCCGTACAGGAAGAGGGTCCGCAGGGATTTTTCCTTCAGTGCGATGGGCAGGGCGGTGAGCGCGGCCAGAGCCGGTCCCGGAAAGCCTTTGGTCAGGAAGGCCGCGCCGCAGGCCGCGCCGAGGGCGGCGAAAGCGCACAGGCGTCCGGGCGCGCCGCGGGCGCGCAGCGCGGCATACGAACAGAGCATGGAGGCCGTCACCCACATGCAGAAGATTGCGTCCAGCACGTTGTAGGTGCCGATGCCCAGCACCTGCAGCATGGACAGATGTATCAGCGCGGCGTTCACGGCCGTGCCGCGTTCCCGCCGCAGGGCAAGGGCCAGAGCGTAGACCATGAGCGCGCCGAGACCGGTACTCAGAGCCGGCCCCAGGCGCGCGGCAAAGTTGTTTTCCCCGAAAAGGAGCAGGCAGGCGCTGTTTATCCAGTAGCCGGCCGGCGGCTTTTCAAAATAACGTTTGCCGAGCAGGCGCGGCACGACCGCATCGCCGCTTGCCGCCATTTCCCTGCTGATTTCCGCGTAGCGCGTTTCGTCCGGAACGCGCAGCGGGGCCATGCCCAAGGGAAGCAGGTAGAGCAGGGCAAAAAAGAGGGGCAGGGCGATGCGGGCTTGGAGATTTTCGGAGTTCATCAGAAATTTCAACAAAATTTTCTTTGGGGAATGATTCCCTTCGCTGCGGGCGTCCGCTCACGCGGCCGCCGGAGCAAATTCAATTCGAAACCGCTCTGGAGCATTTATTGATCCCCCCATTAAAGCTTGCCGCGGTTGGCGTAAATATCACACTCCGCATAAAATATATGTCCCCATAGTTTGGCAATGTTTATTCGGCGGAGCATTTAACGCTTGAAACAGTTCGCTTACGGCGGGCAAAGCCCGCCTGCTCCTGTTTCGCGGCAAGGATTTGCAGGCAAATCCTTGCCGCGCAGTTCACGCATTTCATTTGTGAACTGCTCTAATGTTCCGTCTGTACGCCGAGCGTTCCCTCCCGGCCCGGAAACGTCCGCAGTTCGATGTCGCCGTACGGCAGTTCCGACGGGTCCGATGGAAGCAGCTCGCGCAGGGGGCAAAAGCGGATGCCCCGACGCCCGGCTTTTTCCAAAAGATCCGTGAACAGGGCGGCGCGCGACACACCCTCCACTTCGGCGTGAATCGTGTACACGGGCACGCCGCGGCAGGCGTGCCCGGCGTTCAGGACAAAGTCGTTGAAATCGTGTTCCCTCGCTTCTCTCCCAATCACTTCGTCAAAGGTGGGGAGAGATACGGGAATCTGCGGCGTGCCTGCGCTGCCGTCCGTGAGCCTGGGGCGGAAAGGTCTTTCGCCGCGGCAGTCGCTGTTGTAAGTGAAGGCGAACGGCTCCTTGGCCTCAACGACCCTCCGGTCGGCGCGCCAGCCGGGAGCGGCCGAGCAGTGTACCGCGCTCCCCAGGACGGCTTGCAGCGTTTCCAGCCCCAGTGCGGTCTGCCGGCGCAATTCTCCGACGGACCAGTCCGGCATGTGTTTCTGCCAGGCGTGATGGTCCCAGGCGTGCAGGCCGACTTCATGGCCTGCTTCCAGACATCGGCGCATGACGTTGCCTGTGCCGGCGGCGATGCGCCTGCCCGGCCAGGCGGTCCCGGCCAGCAGGATGCCCGGTCCGTACAGGGAGGGCGCGTTGGAGCGCAGCATTTTCCTGAAAAAGTCCGGTCGCAGCATGCGCCACAGATGCCTGCCCATATTGTCGGGGCCGACACTGAAAAAAAAGGTCGCGCGCATGCCGTATCGCGCCGTAAGCGAAAGCAGGGCGGGTACGCCGTCCCGCGTACCCGCATAGGTATCCGCATCCACCCGCAGGCCGACGGTACGCATCGGCGTTACTCCTGTCGTTCGACGGTCGAGCGCAGGAAGTAGTCCAGGGTGTACTCGACCGTCCTGCGCAGGGGCACTTCCGGCGTCCAGCCCAGCAGGCGGCGCGCGTTGCGGATGCTCGGACGCCTGTGCTGCATGTCCTGGTAGCCGCGGCCGTAATATCCGGCGCTTTCCACCTCCCTGAAACCCGCAAAAGGCGGGAAACGTCCCCGCAAGGGATGTTTTTCAAAGCAGTCCAGAAGCATTTCCGCCAGTTCCCTGATGCCCGCCTCATTGTCCGGGTTTCCGATGTTGATGATTTTACCGTTGCAGCGTCCGTCCTTGTTCTCAATGATGCGGTACAAGGCTTCGATGCCGTCGCGGATGTCCGTGAAACAGCGCTTCTGCGCCCCTCCGTCCACAAGATTGAAGGGAGTGCCTTCCACAAGATTCAGGATAAGCTGGGTTATGGCCCTGGAACTGCCGATACGGGCGGAATCCAGACTGTCCAGGCGCGGCCCGATCCAGTTGAAGGGTCTGAAGAGGGTGAACTCCAGGCCGTGATGCGCGCCGTACGCCCAGATGACCCGGTCCAGAAGCTGTTTGCAGGCCGAGTAAATCCAGCGTTCTTTGTTGATGGGGCCCAGGACCAGATTGGAACGGTCCTCGTCGAATTCATCATCCCCGCACATTCCGTAAACCTCGGAGGTGGAGGGAAAGAGGATGCGTTTGCCGTACTTGACGCAGTAGCGCACGATCTTCAGGTTTTCCTCAAAGTCCAGTTCAAAAACGCGCAGGGGATTGCGGGTGTATTCCACGGGCGTGGCAATGGCCACCAAGGGCAGGATCACATCGCATTTTTTGATGTGATACTCGATCCATTCCGTATGGATGCCTATGTCGCCTTCAACAAAATGAAAGCGCGGATTGCCGCGGAAGCGGCTGATAGCCTCGGAGCCGATGTCCATGCCGTAAATTTCGTAGCCGTTTTCCTGAAGCAGGCGCTCGGTGAGGTGATTGCCGATAAATCCGTCGGCACCCAGGATCAGGACGCCGGTGACGCGGCGTTGCCTGCCTTGCGGGGCGGCGCGCGGACCCAGGATCGCGCCTTTGGTCAGGCCCATTTCCGCAGCCAGGGGCGCGCCTTGCAGAAAAATGCCGCCTTCCGTCTGCCCTGCGCATATTTCCAGGCTGCCTTCGCCGCAGGCGACCCGCAGGGGCTCTGCGGAAAGTACCGTGCCCGGTTGCGCGGCGTGCGCGTCCGCAAGCGCGCGGCTCTTCCATACCAGCATTTTCCGTCCGCCGGCATGGGTAAACGCGCCCGGATACGGTTCGGTCACAGCCCGCACCAGATTACGGATCTCGCGGGCACTTTTGCCCCAGGGTATTTCCCCGTCCTGCGGTCTGCGCCGGCCGAAATATGTTGCCTCGCTTTCATCTTGGACGCGCAGCGTGACCGTGCCGTTTTTGATGCGGGGCAGAACGTCGTTCAGCAGTACGCCCGCCGCCGCCGCGAGTTTTTGATGCAGAGTCAGGGCGTCGTCGTCCTCCGTCACGGCAACGGGCAACTGCGCGGCGATGGGACCGGCGTCCGCCTTGCCCGTCATGACATGCAGGGTGACGCCGCTTTGCGTTTCGCCGTTCACCAGAACCCAGTTGACAGGAGCGCGTCCCCGGTAGCGGGGGAGCATGGAACCGTGCAGGTTGTAGCCGCCCGCCGGGGCAAGAGACAAGAGTTCGTCGCCGAGCAGGTTACGGTAATAAAAGGAAAAGAGTACCTCCGGCTCCAGCGCGCGAATCTGTTTCAGGCGCAGGGGATGGTTCACGTCTTCGGGGGCGAAGACAGGCAGTTTGAGGCCGGCGGCCAGATGCGCCACGGAGGAGAAAAATCTGTTTTCGTTCGGGCTGTCCGCGTGCGTGAACACGGCCCGTATGTCGAAACCAGCGTCCACCAGCGCCTGCAGGCCGACACAGCCTATGTTGTGATAGGCGAATACCGCTGTTTTCATCAACCCTTCCTCAGCGCTTTGATTGCAATTCCGGATTACAGTTGCCGTTTAGGGAGAGATGAGTGAGCCTGCCCCTCTCCGTCATTCTGAGCGAAGCGAAGAATCTATCTTCCCGGCTTCGAAAGGCATAAAGCCGGCTTCTTCGCTTCGCTCAGAATGGCCTTTCCCTGTGCGCCGGCTCGAAAGTAGCTGAAAATAGTGCGTAATCAGGAAAAGTTATTCCCTGATGATATTCAGACCGTCCGGCATCACATCCGGGCGTTTGCCGCAGAGTTTTCGGATAAACCAGCGCGGGCGCGCGCGCACGTCCGTATAGATGCGCCCTATGTATTCACCGAGCAGTCCCATGCCGATAAACTGCGCGCCCGTAAAAATGAACAGCACGGCAAAGAGCATGAACACGCCTTCCGCCGCCCATTCCGGTCCGAGCAGCAGGCGCAGGGCTACGAGCAGGAAGGCCAGAAAAAATCCCGCCGCGGCCACGGCGCAGCCGATAATGCTGAGCAGGCGCAGCGGTGTGGTTGTCAGGCAGGTGACCAGATCAAACATCAGGTTGACAAGTTTGACCATGCTGTATTTGGAGTCGCCGAACCTGCGTTCGTCGTGGGCGACGGGGATTTCCACCGTATCGCGGGCAAAGGACGCCGCCAGAACGGGGATGAAGGTGCTGTGTTCGCGGCAGAGGAGCATGGCGTCAACGATATGCCTGCGATAGGCGCGCAACATGCAGCCGTAGTCGCCGCTTTCCCTGCCCGTGGCTTTTTTGATGACGGCGTTGGCCGTGCGCGAGGCCAGACGCCTGAACAGCGTATCCTTACGGTCGGCCCGCACAGTGCCCACCACATCATAGCCCTGTTCGGCCGCCTGTACGAGGCGGGGTATCTCTTCAGGCGGGTTTTGCAGGTCGGCGTCGAGGGTGATGACGAGATCTCCCCCCGCCAGACTGAAGCCTGCCATGATTGCCGCGTGTTGCCCGTAATTGCGGTTGAGCATGACGCCGACGATGTGCTTTTCCGGGTCTTCCGCCGCCTCGGCGATGAGTTCTGCCGTGCGGTCGGAACTGCCGTCGTCCACAAGGATGATTTCACAGTCCCTGTTCAGGGAGCGGCAGACCGCGACGGTGCGGTCAATCAGTTCGCGCAGGCCCGCTTCCTCGTTGTAGGCGGGAATGACCAGAGAAATTTTACGCAGGGGGCAGGCGTCGGGCATCAACAGTTCCTTCGGATCGGCCGGTAAAGCCGGGGGCGGCGTCAGCCGTCAGATGTTTCCGGTCCCGGCGCGCGCCGCCGCGAGTGCGTCCAGCACGCGGTCCACATCCTTTTCCGTCATATCCGGAAAAAGAGGCAGCGTACACAGGCGGTCGGAGTTCCATTCCGAGTTCGGCAGCGCAAGGTCCGGGAAACGTTCGCGGTAGTATTTCTGCGTATGCGCGGCCCGAAAATGCAGGCCGGTGCCGATGTTTGCGGTTTTCAGCCTTTCCGTGAGCGTGTCGCGGTCCGACCCGCAATGCTTTTTATCTACGCGGATCATGAACAGGTGGTGCGCATGTTCGTGCGGGTAGGCGGGCGGCCGCACGGGAAGCCAGACGGAGGCGTCCATATTCCGCAGGTAGTATTCCGCAAGTGCCCTGCGTCTTGCGTTCAGTTCCGGCAGGCGGGCAAGCTGGACCACGGCCAGAGCGGCATGCAGGTCGGACAGGTTGTATTTCCAGCCTGGTTCGATCACCTCCGCCTGGGCTTTGCGCCCCTGCGTGTTCCGGTCGAAAGCGTCCATGCCCAGGCCGTGAAATTTCAGCCTGCGCACCCGTTCGGCCAGGGCTGCGTCATCGGTCGCCAGAAGACCGCCTTCGGCGCAGGTCATATTTTTTATGGCATGAAAGGAAAACAGCGCGGTGCCTTCGGCCCCGATCCAGCGGTCGCCGTAGCGGGTTCCCACGGCGTGCGCCGCGTCTTCCAGTAAAAAAAGGCCGTGTTTGCGGGCGACGGCGCGCAGGGAATCCAGATGCGCAGGCGCGCCCGCGTAGTGTACGGGGATAAGAACCTTGCTGCGCGGGCTGACGGCGGCTTCCGCCGCGTCCGCCTCAAGCATGAGCGTGTCGCGGTTGACGTCCGCCATGACCGGGGTCGCCCCCAGAAGGGTGATCATGTTCAGGGTGGACACCCAGGTCAGGGAAGGCGTTATGACTTCGTCGCCTGGTCCTATGCCGAGAGCCGCCAGAACCAGATGCATGCCGGCCGTGGCCGAGGACAGGGCCACGGCGTGCCCGCAGCCGAAAGCCCGACAGAATTCTTCTTCCAGTTTCAGGTTTTCCGGCCCTGTGGTGATCCAGCCCGAGCGCAATACGCGGACGGCCGCCGCGACTTCGGCTTCACTTACGGCGGGCCTTGAAAAAGGCAGGAAAGCACTGTTCTGTGTCATGGCGTTGTTTGCCGGCGCATCGGCCGCCGGAAACGGAGCGTCCGGCATGCTTGTTCCCGAAACAGGCATAAACGCCGGCATGTCATGCCTGAGCGCGCAACAGTTCCATCGGCCGGTGATGCGCCGTTGTCACAAGGCATGCTTTGACCGGACAGGGGGCTTCGCTTCACCAGAAAACATGGTAGGTGCAGGATTCCGCGCCCTGTTCGCGGCATTCCGCCTTGTCGTCGTGCACGACTTGCGCATCCGGCGCGAACAGTTGCACTCTGGCTTTGATGATGCCCCTGTCGAAGGCGCACGGATAGGGATTGCGGCAGACGCAGAGGATTTCGTTTTTACCGCTTATCGGCTCACAGCCGTAATGTCCGATGCCTTCATACATGGTGCCCGTATCGGTATCATACATCGGTCTGCCGTTTTTGCGGTGATTCATATGGTAGGCGATGTCGATGCTTCTCACGGCCGATATCACATCTACGGCCCCGGACGGGAACGTGGCGCTTACCGGGATGGACATGCCGATATTGAACAGCGCCGAGTTGCCTACATGCTTTGCGATGGTTTCAAAGGCTTTCAGCCAAGCTTCATGCGGATACCATGCGGACATGTCCAGAATGAGCTTGTCGCCTTCCGACCGGCCTATCCCTGCATCATTGAGGGCGCGCCGTGAGATTTTTGTAAAGTATCCCATGCCTGCGACTATAGCGGCGACAGTCGGAGCGTTCACTTCGATACCCGGTTCAAATGCTTTGAATTGCACAGGCCGTTACCTCCTCATTGAACAAAACCCGCAAGAATCCCATACCGTTTTGCCGAATCGGGCAACTCTGAAAAAGTCGTCTTTGACTTTTTCAACGTTGGCCGACACAGCTTTGTCCGGACCGGACGCGCGAGTCAAGTTTTTTTTCGGCAAGCAAGGTTGCCGGAACCCGCCGCCTTTTTTTGTATTGATCCCCCGATTAAAGCTTGCCGCGGTTAGCGTAAACAGCGCACTCCGCATAAAAGACATGTCCCTCCTGTTCGGCAATGTTTATTCGGTGGAGCATTAAATCGTCCGGCCGCGTCACCCGCTGTCCGGGCGGAGCGGCGGGTTCGCCGCAAGAGGCGCGCCGTCTGCGGCGGAACGCGACTGCGCAACGGCTATTCATCGGCGATGAGCCGCAGGCATGGTTTCCTGAAGAGCACGGTCTTTCCGGTTGCCGGGTCACAGCGAGAGTTGACGAAACATTTCCACTCGGCATCGTCCGGTTCCGGACAATCCGTCCGGTAGCAAAATCCGGGGTAACGCGTTTCCCTGCGGAACTCCAGATGCCGCAGGTGGAGGTACGCAGTCCGCAGTCGATGGCGGTTCTCCCAGCACCGCATGAGTTCGTGCAGATCGCGGGCGGCAAGTTTCTCGGCGTCTTCCTCCAGCATTTCCAGAATTTTCAACCCGGCGCGCAGCGATGCCCCGGAGCAGGCGTAGAGTGTACTCACGCCTCCGCCGTATTCATCCATGCACTTGTTAAGACGCAGCATAAAATTTTTCGGAGAAATATATCGGGGATTGACGGCCGGGTCCGTCGACGCGTGCCTGTTGTCGACAAAGGTGCGCCAGGGGCGGTAGATAAGACTTTTAAGTTCTTCGGGCGTTTCGCGCGGCATCGGCTTATGGTCTTTATGGTCCAGGCACCAGCGCACAAGCTGTTTGCCGACTATGCGTCCCTCGGCGTGCGATCCGGAAGAAAATTTGTGGCCCGACGCTCCGACCCCGTCGGCGCAGGTAAAGAGACCGTTTACCGTACTCATGCGGTTGTAAACTTTGCCGTTGTCGGCCCGTATTTTGTACTCTTCCGGCACCCAGTCCTCATCCGGTCCGGAAACCCACAGTCCGCAACACCCTGAATGCGAACCGAGCAGGTAAGGCTCGGTGGGCATAATTTCCGATGCCTGTTCCTCGGGCTTGACGTTCATTGCCGCCCAAAGGCCGGCCTGCGCGACGCACATGTCGAGAAAATCCTCCCAGGCTTCCTCTTCAAGGCGCCGGCGCTGTTCCCGGTCCAGGCCGGCAAAGGCGCCGGCCAGGGCGCCTGGGGTATCCATGTAGACCGGGCCCCGCCCTTCGCGTACCTCCTGAAGCAACAGATGATTGCGCAGGCAGGAAGGGACGACGCGTCCCCCGGCATAGCCGCGCTCGCGCCAATGCCGCAACAGATCCTGGTTGCGCACGACGTAATCTTCGCCCGCGCTGTTGACCCCTTTGGCCTTGAACAACAGGAACCATGCTCCCACCGGCCCGTAGCCGTCCTTGAAGCGCACCGGCACGAAACGGCTTTCCATCATGGTCATTTCCGCACCGGCTTCGGCGCACACGGCATAGGTCGTTCCGGCATTCCACACGGGATACCACGCCCGGCCCATGCCCTCCCCGGAGGACCGCGGCCTGTACAGATTGACGGCGCCGCCGCAGGCTGCGACTACGGCACCGGCCCGGAAGATATGAATGCGGTTTTCGCGCAGGGAAAAGCCCACCGCGCCGGCAATGCGGTTGTCCTGCCGCGCGTCGGTCAACAGTTTGACTATATAGATATGCTCCATGATCCCGGCCCGGCCGAGCGCTTTGTTTGCCGCTTCGGCCACAATCCGCTTGAAGGATTCGCCGTTGATCATAATCTGCCAGCGGCCGGACCGGACCGGCTCGTCCCCGTTGCGCAGGGATTTGCCGAGCGCCTTGGCCTGCATGCCGTCCAGGACGCGGTCGCCGTCCCTGATTTTGCAGGGCAGACCCCAATCTTCGAAAAGATGCACCGAGTCGTCCACATGGCGCCCGAGGTCATAGACGAGGTCTTCGCGCAGCACCTGCATAAGGTCGGTTCGGACCATGCGCACGTAATCTTCGACACTGTTCCTGCCCAGGTAGGTGTTGATTGCCGAAAGCCCCTGGGCGACCGCGCCGGAACGCTCGACGGCGGCCCTGTCCACCAGCAGGATTTTCAGGTGCGGCGCATGTTCGGCCGCCCAGCGCGCCGCTTCGACGGCCGCTCCGCAGTTGCCCATGCCGCCGCCGAGCAGCAGGATGTCGACATCATGTTCCTGTATATCCGGCTCGGCTGCGGCTATACTTTTGGAGCCCCGGTTGTTCGGAAGCACAGGCACGGCATTTTCTCCCGCATGTGGTGAAACGCGTATGTTTTTTTGAAAGGGAGTCCCCCGCAACGATGCGCGTTTCCCCGGATACAAAAAAAGTTTTTTCCGGTTGCCGGCCGGATTTATCTCCGCCCGCCGGGGCCGCCGTCTCCGCAGGCCTCGTCGGAGACGGCCGCCGGAACGGGCAGGGAACATTCGGTACACAAGAGCGAATCGTCAAGATTGCCGGGCTCCGGCAGGCCCCGCAGGGGCTTGATGGAGCCTTCGGGCGTCGTACGCACCGGAAAGCGGAAATGTTTGCTTTCCCCGTTGCGAAATCGCACGGTCCAGGCTATGAAGCCCGCCGACATAACCGGAACGCACGCCCCGCCCAGCGGAGCGAAATCGGCGTAGGCGCGGACGGCAACGGCGCCGTGCGGGCAGGCTTTGACGCAGGAATAACATTCCCAGCAGGCCTCCGGCTCCTGGTTGAACGCCTTGCCCGCATCCGGATCCGTAAGCATGAGGTCGTTGGGGCAGATATCCATGCAGGTTTTACATCCCGTGCATGCGGAAGGATCGACATAGCTCGGCATACGGCGCAGCTCCCGGGGTTTGCGGGCGGCGAAAAGGATTTTCCCGCAAAGGCGTTCTATTTTCCATAACTCCGATATTTTTTGTTGACTTTACAGCAGGCGCGCGCTGTGTCAACGTTTTTTTCCGGCGCATGTAACGGCCTTGCCGCTTGCGGGCGGGCCGCTTTCGCGCTAGGGAAGCATTTGCAGGAAACGCCTGCATGGACCCCGTCCATTCTCAAGCTCCCTCCACCGGCCGGCCTGAGCCGGCAGACGCCTTAAAACAAGTCGGTATAAGCGTCAGGCGGTTGCCGGGAAGTTTTTTTTACAGGCAACAGCGCCGGACGCGCGGGAACTATGCGGAGCGGAAAGCATGACGTTCAGCGATACAGAGCAAGGTAAAGCTGCCGCGCGAGGCAGGCGGCGGGACGCGTCCGGCGCCTCGGGAGAAAGGCGGCCGAGCGGGTCCGGCTCCTTTGGAGGCGGGCCGCGCGGCGCAGCCGACGCTCTGATCGCCCTGGACAAGGAACTTATGAAGATCCTGGTGCGAAGGGCGACCTTGGTCTCGCGCATCCGGGAGAGCAGGGAGCAGGCAGTCACTCCGGCTGCCGTACGCGCCGAAAAGGAAGTTCGTCTGGCCTGGGAGGCGGGGGCGGTCGATTTCAGCAGGGATCCGGCGTTTGCCCGGCAACTTTTCAACCTGTTGCAGGATATCAAGGTGTTGAATCGGGAGCAGGCGCGGAACGCGGAAGTGTTCATCATGCAACCGCCGCGCAGGCCGGTTTCGGGCGTCCTGAGCGGACCTGCCGATAGACGCGCCGCGACGCTGCGTATCTTTGCGGCGTCCTGTCTGGGCAGTCCTTTGCGCCTGGAAAAGCTGCCGCCCGCGCCTGCCCTGATCGACACGGTAAAAAGCTGCGCGCGTGCCGGAGTTGACGCGGTCTGTGAGTATACGGGCGACGGATTTGTATCCGTGCGGGTGGCCCCCGGCCCGGCCCTCGCCCCGGCCGGCGGAACCCTTTTTGTCGGTGACGACGCGCTGACCGCGCACCTCATGATATTCGCGGCGCTGAAGCGGAGCGGCACCTTGCGGCTCACCGGGGGAGGGCGCCTGAAGGCGGCTGACCTGGGCGCATTGCGGCGCGTACTGCCGCTGTTCGGCGCCCGCATGGCGCATGTAGTCCCGCACAGCCGGGGACTGCCCGCCGTTGTGGAATGTTCGGGAGCCCTGCCCGCGCAGGTGGACGTGCCTGCCGATCTGCCCCTTGACGCCCTGAGCGCGCTGTTGTTCGCGCCGCCGTTCTGGAATATCCCTGTCAGGATCAACCTTGCGGCCGTGCCGGCTCTGACCGCCGCGCACGCCCTGGCCGAAGTCCGCCCTCTGCACGAGATACTCGGGGCGGAGACTGAAACGACGGGTCCGTGCCTGGAATACAGGCCGGCCCCTCTGTCTCTGCCGGAAAGAACGTCTGTACCCCTGGACCCGGTACTTTCCGCCTTTTTGCTGGCTCTGCCGTTTTTTGCGGGAGGCGCCGTCACCCTGGAAGGGGAATGGCCTGAGCAGATGCCCCCGGCCTTGGAAACGCTCCGGATGCTGAACCACGCCGGCCTTGAACTGGAGCGTGATGCCGCCGGCATCCGGGCGCGGGCTTTCGGAAAACCCGCTGCGTTTCGCGCGTGGAGCGGGGGCTTGAGCTGCGGTCCGAGTCGCGGACCGGCGCCGCTGTTTTCGGCCATGTGCGCCGCCGGCCCTGAATCGACGCAGGCGGATGCGGAATTTGCGCTGCGGCTTTTTGAAGGCGAAGAGCAGGAACAGGCCCGGGAATTTTTAATCCGCGCCCGCGTCATCGCCGACCCGGCCGGCGGAAACAACGCCTCGAAGGACTCGGGACGCTCCGGCTTCGACAAATCCTCCGCTGCCTGGACCTGCCCGGACGCATACTGGGGTATGGCCTACGCGCTCGCCGCATTTTCCCGGCCGGGCCTGCGCCTCGCCAATCCGGGCACGGTCAGCGAAGTCATGCCGGCCTTCTGGAAACTTTACAACGGCCTGCCGGAACTGAAGGATCCGCTCCCGGTGCCCGCGCAGGCGCATAAGGAGACGGCCCGCGTCCCAGCTCCGGCAGACGAGGAAGACGCGCGGCAGCAGGCGGGCAAACGACGCGTGCGGGCATAGCGGTTTGCGTTCTGCACTCTTGTACAAAGCCCTGACTTGTAGTAGACTGCAAAGCGACCATGGGAAAAAGGTATCGGAGAACAGGGTGACACGCCTCTCCGTACCGCTTCGCGGTCGGAGAGGCTTTACGCGGGCAAGCGCCGGAAAGGCAAGGCGCGGAGCATGTGAACGCCGGATCGTGAAGAGCTGTGTTCTCATGCTCTGCGGCTGTGTCGGGCTTGAGGAGAGTATGGACTACCTTATTGATGTCAATCCGCTTGAAGGACTAGCCGAGATCCTGACGCTGGACGTTGCGGAATACGAAGCCGGGAGCCGTTACGCCTGCCGCTCCTTTTCCGCTTACGGCAGCGAACGGCAAACCGTGTTCGGATGTTTTCAGGGGCGTATCGCGCTGAATGACAACCAGGAATTTAAAGCGGCGCTTTATGATCTTGTTTCGGAAAACGCGAGCAAGGTGATTCTGGATTTCAAGGACGTCTATTTATCCAGAAGCGCCGTAGGCGTGTTGGTCGGGTTTGCCGCGTCCATGCACGGCCGCAACAAGAGATTCTATCTGTACCGTCCGTCGCTGCAGGTCAGGGCTTCTTTGCAGGAGTTGGAATTGATGCCGTTTTTTCGTATTCTCGAAAGCGAGAGTGACGTGATCGCCGGCCTGCGGCTGTAAACGGTCGGTTTACTGCTTTCCGCGCAAATCACGGCGGCCGCAAGGCCGAGGGCGGCGCGGGGCAAGGCGGGAACGCGGTCCCGCCGCGGCAACCATACTCCCGGCCGGCCGAATTGCCGGAGTTTCTATGTACTACCTTCACCATTATTTTGACCCGGATTTCCGGCATACGCAACTGTCTCCCGTCTGGGAGCCGGACGGCTCAATAAGTTCGCGCTACCTGGGCTATGTCCAGAATGTAGTGCGCGGGCAGGTGCTTGCCGAACTGACCGACTTGAAATTCGTTTCTGAAAACGCCCGTGACCCGCGTTTCATCACCCCTGAGCGCCGGCTGCCCGTCGGGCCGAATTGCACGGTACTTGAGAGCAATCCCGACAAAATCGTCGCCGCGGCCAACGGTTATGTTTTTTACAACAACGGTCTGATTTCGGTAAAAAAACTGCTCAACATACGCAATGATCTCGGGTTTCACACGGGAAACGTCTTTTTTGTCGGCGACGTCGCCGTACACGGCGACGTGCAAACGGGGTTTGCCCTGCATGCGGCCAACGTGCTGGTCAAGGGACACATTGAAAGTTCCAAGGTCAAGGGCGTAGGCGACGTGGTCTGCCTCAAAGGCATACGCGGCAACGCGGCGCTTGCGTCCGATGAAGACGAACAGGAAAAGCGGCATAGCGACGAAACCATGATCCCGTCCACGCTGGTGCAGGCCGGCGGCAACCTGCGCCTTCCGTTTTGCGAACATGTGCAGCTTCGCGCGCGCGGCAACATCATCATTGACGGTTCCTGCCTGCACAGTAAGGTCTATGTCGGGGGAAACCTGGTTGTGAAGGGCAGGTTGCAGGGCGGCACGGTGTTCGCAAACAAGCTGATTTATGTCGAATCCCGGCTGGGCAGCGATTACAGTGTACCGACACGGGTAATGATGGGGTACGATGCCTTCAATTACCTGAAATTGCAGAAAGTCGAGACAAGGATCGGCTACCTGAAGGAACGCAAGGCTTTTTTCGAGAGCATGAGTTCCAGAAACGAGGTCATGGAGCAGGAATACGCCGACCGTCTCAAGCTGGTAAAACTCGAATTGCGCGCGCTTGCCCAGCGACATAAAGTTCTGTGGAACAGTTTTGAGCAAGACGGCAAACGGGCCTCGGAATGCCGGCTGGTGGTCCCCGGCAGGGTCATGCCGGGCTGCGAGATATATATCGGCGACGGTTATCTGCAAACGCACGATACGGATTCCGACGTCACTTTTTATCTTGAAGACGATGAAGTGAAGATGCGCAGTAACAAAAAAAAATCTTGACCGCCTTCCTGCTGCGCAATGAAACGAGGGTCCCCGCACGCAACGCCGAAGGAAGTATCGGGGCCTTGCCCTGAGCGGTCGCGGGAAAGCTGCGCGGGGCAAAGCCGTCCTGCCGGCGTCATGGACATAACGGTCGTCAGAAACGGCAGAAGGGTGGCTGTGCCCGGACCGGGCGGAGCCGCGCGGGAAACGGCCTTTTTGCCGCCGCGCGACGTTTTTCCGGGGTCGGGGCGCGAAGAGACGTATCTGCCCGTGCTCATAGGCGCAGGTTCGGGGGTTGCGCCGGCCGAAATAGCCGCGCGGCTTGAAAGCGCGTTCGGGTCGTCGTTTACCTTGGTCGTGGTGGACAAGGAAGACGATATCATGGAACGCAGCCGCGTAAAGGAGCGGCTTGCCCGGTATCCGGGCGTCGTCTGGGTAGGGGAGACAGACGCGGACGCAAGCATCAGGGCGCTGACGCGCATGCAGACGGAACGGGACGGCAGACCCTTTTATCCCTTGCTCAATCCTTTGTATCTGCGTCTGGACCGCGACTATTACACGCAAATACACCAGGCCTGCGCGGCAGGCGTACGCGTCGATTTCTGGCGCAATGCCCGCTCCGCGCGCTTTGCCTCCTCCGAAACGCGCATCCTTTTACTCAGCAGCAAGTATTTTCTCATGGGGGAGATACTGTCGGCCTGTAAACGTCTCGGGGTTCCGCACCGTTTTTTGCAGGTACCCGAGGGGGAGTTCGGCAAAAACGAATTTGTCGAGCGGCTTCTCACGGCAGTTGTGGACTTCAAGCCGGACTTTGTTTTTACCATCAATCATCTCGGCGTCGACCGGGAGGGCATTCTCACCGGCCTGCTTGAAAAGCTGCGTCTGCCTATGGCCTCCTGGTTCGTAGACAACCCGCATCTCATTCTTTCCCTGTTTTCCCGTCTGGCGAACCCCTGGGTCACTGTATTCACCTGGGATGCGGACAACGTGTCCACGCTCGGCGAACTGGGGTTTGAGCATGTGTACTACATGCCGCTGGGCACGGATACGGAGCGTTTCCGTCCGCCGCGCAAGACGCGGCAACGCGCGCTCAAGGGCTTGCCGGCGGCGTGGGACCGCAGGCTGTCCTTTGTCGGCAACTCCATGGTGCGTAAAATTTTCCGGCGCAATGAGCGCATAAATTTTACGGGGCCGCTGCTCGACCGCTACCGGGAAGTCGGGGACGGGTTTGCCCGGAGCGACGAACGCTCCGTGCGGGTTTTTCTTGAAAAACGGCATCCCGAACTCGTCCCCTGTTTTGAGGCTCTGCCGGGCATTGCCGAACAACTCGGTTACGAAACAAGCATCACCTGGGAGGCGACCCGCGTCTATCGGCTGTCCTGCGTCCGGGCCGTGTTGCCTTACAGCCCGCTCATAGCGGGCGACGACGGATGGTTTGAAGAACTTCCGGAAGAGGGATGGCATTATCATCATGAGCTTTCGTATTACGACGACCTGCCGCATTTTTATCCTCTGGCGGCAATCAATTTCAACAGCACCAGCAAGCAGATGAAAGGAGCCGTCAACCAGAGAGTGTTCGACGTGCCCGCCACGGGATCTTTTTTGCTGACCGATTACCGGGAGCAGGTGGAACGACTTTTCGAGCCGGGCAGGGAAATAGTCTGCTACCGTACCCCGGAGGAAGCCGGGGCGCTTGCCCGGGAATACCTTGCCCGCCCCGAAGCGCGCCGGCGCACGGCAGCGGCCGCGCGTCGCCGCATCCTGCACGAACACGGCTACGACCACCGTCTGCGCACCCTTATGGACACGATGCGGTCGATTTACGGTTGAACGTGCGATGCCGCGCGACCGCCGCGTTCCTGTCTCCCGACAACCTGCCCAAGGCGGAAAAAATGAACGAAGCCCCCATATTGGTTCTGCAGATGCAGCGCATGGGCGATCTGGTGCTTTCGTTCCCGTTGCTTGCCGGTCTCGGGCGCATGTTTCCCGGTCATCCTCTGATTGTGCTGGGCGAGAAGGCATTTTTCGAGCCGTTGCTGCCTTTGTCGCCCGCCGCCGTGTATTTCGAATACGGAGCGACCGCCGGTCTGGAGCGGCAGCGTTATCATCTGGTCCTCAACCTCAGCCATCGTCCGGAGGCGGCGGCGCTGGCCGGGCGTCTGCAAAGCGAGTGCAGTCTGGGTCCGCGCTCGGACAGCGCGGGGCGTCTTTATGTTGACGGGAACTGGCAGTTGTACCGGGCTTCCCTGACTCACAACAATTATTACAACATGTATCACTGGGCCGATTTGCACGGACTGGACATTTTTCCCGCGCGTACGGCGCCGCGTCCCGGCGGCCGAAGCGCGCGCGGCTTTGCCGCGGGCAAGGCGGGCGCGCGCATCGGCCTTTTTCTGGGGGCCAGCGAAGCCGCCAAGCGTCCCGATGCCGTATTCTGGACCGGGCTGTGCCGCCGTCTGCTCGAATTCGGACACAAGCCCGTGCTTTTGGGGGGAACCGCGGAACAGGGGCTCGGCCTGGATGTCGCCGAAAGACTGCGCGCCCATGCCCTGAACCTGACCGGGCGCTTCAGCGTACGCGCGTTGGCGGACTTTATCGACTCACTGGACCTTTTTATCACCCCGGACACCGGCCCCATGCACATAGCGGACTATCTGGGCGTCCCTGTGCTGAATTTGAGCCTCGGCCCGGTGAATCCCAGGGAAACCGGCCCGTTTTCCTCCGGACAGTTCATCGTGCAGGCGGATTTGGAGTGCGCCGGGTGCTGGCATTGCACGCGTCCTCGTACGGAATGCAGGGATCTGCTCACCGATGCCGGCATCGCTTTACTGACCCGCAGACTGCTCGGCGGCGCCGGTGACGCCGCCGCTGCCGCGCGACATCCGGGGGAAGGGATAAAGCTGCTGCGCAGCCGGCGGGACGAACTCGGGCTGTATGATCTGGAAAACCTTTTCCCGCCCGAAGATGATGCCCGGACGGCGGCTGAAGAGGCCGGTTCAGGCAATTCCCGCAACACGCGCAAGCGGTGTCCGGCAGCGGCCGCCGGCACGGCCGGGGCGAGACTCGCTCCGGCGCGTTTCTGGAAAGCCTGGTTTGCAAGCATTTTCGGGCTGTTGCCGCAGGAAGCGGCCGTAGAGGCGCGCAGGCGCCGGCGCGCGTCGCATCCCGGCACTGATGCCGAACTGTCCGCCGCCGCCGCCGCCTTTGCCCTGAAAAGCGTCGCCGCTTTTCGGACGCGGCCGGAATTGATGCTCGACGCGCCGGATTTTTGGCAACAAGCGCCGCCTTTGCTCCGGCCTTTTTCGGGGTATGCGCAAATGTACGCGCAAAATTGCGGCGGAACGCGGCAGGCTTTTCTGGACATCCTGTCTCTGGCCGAGACGTTGGCGTAGAGCGATGGGGCCGGAGGACATCCTGAACGCCGGGAAAATTTTTTGACGGTATTAACAAAAGAATGTTGCGAGGGCTTCCCTATTTCCATTGACTCGCGGGGCGGGTCTGTACATGGATTCCGGTCTCCATCCCGGACCCGCGCAGCGCGCGGGTATCCGGGATGGAGGCGTGTTTGCAAAGCCGGAGAGGTTAAGGGGGTCCGGGACAGAGTCCCGGCCGCCGGAGGCATAAAATTGCAATGTCTACATGTGCTGCTTGTCCAGCGCGGAAAGCGGGCCGGGGTCGGACTTTCCCGCAGCGGAGCTCTTCATGGGCTGTTTGCGTTCCTGACCGTCCCAGACCAGATCGGACTTGGGCAGGGGTTTCAGGTAACGGGTCCAGACATGCCGGTCAAGATTGGCCTGATCCATCTGCAGCTTGCGAGACCATTCAAGAATGGGCGGCACCAGGGTGCGCACATCGCCTTCCAGATCCTTCGCGATTTCGTAATTCGTCGCGGAGGACGCCAGTTCCACGGCCTTGCGGCTGAACTGCTGCGATTGGGCAAGGGTTTCCAGGGCCTTGGCGGGGTTGTGGAAGCCCACGCTGTTCTCTGCCGACACCAGATCCCAGAACCACTGGCCCTTGCGGACCATTTCCCGCGCCCCGGCCATCCGGGCATCATAATCCGGCCCCTTGACGCCCTGCCATTCGGAAGCGAGGCGCACGGCCTCGTGCGCCAGAACGGAGATATCCTGAGCGAGCAGCAACTGTCTGTATGTGCGGTCCTGTGTAAACTGCACCCGTTCGCGCAAGAATTCCGCGCTCTTGTCCGTGTGGCACTGCCGGCAGGAATTGTTGATCATCTCGTCGTTGCGCAGGGGGGATGTCCACAGATGGCTGGATACCTTCTGTTTGCCGTCCACCCTGGTATAGGGCATGTGGCAGTCGGCGCAGGAAACGCCGGCCGCTCCGTGCGTGCCGTTCTGCCAGAATTCGTATTCCGGATGCTGGGCCTTGAGCATGGGCGTGCCGGATACCGGATGCATCCAGTCGGCAAAGGCCGCGAAACCGTCGCCCTGTTTCTTGCCCTTCGTTTTGTAATACTGATACATGTCTTCGGGATCAAAACCGTTGTCCCACGGGAATACGGGCTTTCTGGCCGGACCGTGGTCCGGTTCGCCGAAGTAGTATTCCGAATGACACTGGGCGCAGGCCAAGGACCGCTTCTCGTTGCGGGACAGCGTGTTGTAGTCCTGCTTGGAACGCGTGAGCCATTCCTTCATGGGCGCGCTGTACAGGGAGAGTTCCATGGTTTCGGCGTTGTGACAGTTCGCGCAGCCGATGGTGTGTTCCTTGGCGTCGATTTTGTCTTTGGAGCGGAACAGGTTGAAGTTCATGCTCCAGAACTTGTCGTCGCCGAATTCTTCCACCCAGGAGGGGATTTTCGGCGTCTTGCAGTTCCAGCAGGTAGCCGGAAGCCCCGCGGCATCGGCATAGCGATTGATGCGGTCTATCTCGAGAATGTCCATCACGGCGTAGGTGTGGCCGCGGGCTTCATTGTACTCGTAACTGAACGGATAGCCCAGCCAGAGGTTCTTGAGATAGGGTTGCCCGGCGCCCGGCTTGCCGGTCAGCGGCGGGTTGGTGTCGTCGTTCTTGTGAAACGGGAACGAAGCTTTATACTTTGTTTCCGTTTTCCGCATTGCGGTTTCGTCGGGCAGGGTATTGCGCAGATACGTTGTGTACTGCGCCGGGAACTGCCCGGCAAAGGCCGAATTTTTGATTTCGTTTTTCGCCAGTCCTGTTTTGTACTTGGGCACCAGCGGTTCCTGCGGTTCGGAGGAACAGCCTGCCGTACCGATAAGCAACAGGCAGCAAAGGGATACAAGCGCTGTAAAATGTCGTTTAAGCATCGGCAGCCGTCCTTTTGTCGATGGGTGTCAACCTGTTGTGCGGCACCGTCCGGTGACAGTCGGTGCAGTAGGGCTTCACGTCCATGGCGACGCCCGCCGTGCTGCCCAGATGGCAACGCCGGCAGTTGGCCTGAATGACGTCTTTCATCTTGGCGCTGCTGTGGATGAGGTCGGGAATCGCGGACAATTCGGCCGCAATGTCTTTCAGGCCCGTCTGTGCCTTGAAAGGAAGCTTGGCGCCCAAAGCCGCCGGCGTATGGCACTCGTTACAGTCGAACTGTCTGTGTACGCTTTGCCTGTGCGTCCATACGGCCTCGCCCATGGCGTGGCAGCTTGCGCAAAAGGCCGCGCCGTCGGTAGCCTTGACCGAGTATGACGCAACAAACAGGACAACTATGCCGGCGACAAAAGCCGTGAGCGCGGCAGTTCCTTTTCCGTTTGTGCTGGGGTTCGGCATGGGCTCTCCTTGGTGACAGGTTATGCTGAAGCGAACTCCTTTTTAGGAGGTCGACTTCATAACAGCACAGCGCACGCCGGAGAACAACCCTCATATTTGTTGTGAATTATGTTTTTTTCGACAAAGTGGAGGAACCCGGCATTTACCGATTCCGTGTAAAAAAAAAAAACGGAGAGTGTACATCAACGGATAGATTTTCGGCGCAAAAATATTATAAAACCAGCATGTTGCCAGGATGTTTCTCAACACCTCGGCACAGCTCGGAAAAACTTGTAATTTTGAGATGTTACTATGATTGTACC
>JAISMY010000079.1 GCA_031276485.1 Desulfovibrio sp.
ACGAGGTGAACGCGGCGGACGCCAGGGAAGAGACCGCCGTTAGAGCATTTCAATGAAATGCGCGGCAAGGATTTGCGGCGCAAATCCTTGCCGCGAAACAGGAGCAGGCTGGCAAAGCCTGCCGCAAGCTCATATTCCTCAATTCGTCACGCGGCTTTCGACTGCAGAGCGGCTATCTCAGCCATTACCTGACTGATCAGGGCGTTTACGGAAGTGACGTCAGGGCCGGACGCATGACTCAACGACGTCTGCAACGCGCTGAGTTTGGCTTTCAGACTTTCCAGTTTCGCTGTGGAGTCGCTCGAAGATCCGCCGTCTCCGCCCCCGCCGGAAACAGAACCGCTTCCGGTATCGGCCTGATCGCCCGCGTTTTCTTCAGCCTGGGCGTCTTCTTCTTTTTCCGCGCTGCCTTGCGCCGCCAGTTTTTCTCTCGCCTGCTCGGAAATGGTAACGACGTCCTCACCCCAGGATGAAACCGTGCGGCCGCTCTCTTTCGTTGATGCGTCGTCCGACTTCCTCACGGTGTTTTCGCCGTAAACGGATTCGGCAAACAATACGCCGGTCGAGCTGTAAATACTGTTGATATCCATAGGTACTCCTTGAGGTAGGGCTTTTCCCGCATCCAGTTCTGTTTCGTACAAACTGTATACACAATGCGACATACTTCCTTCAGGGCAGTATTTTCCCCGCGTTGAAGAATTTGCATTTTTTGTGCCAAGAGGAAAAAAGGCCGCCGGCGAGTTCAGCCCCCCCCCGGCGCAAACCCCGTCCGGCGGCATGATTTGGTTATCATGCTTAAATCAAAGCTGTTTTATGAGTACCCTCCCCGCCGGCGCGGCATTATTTTCCCCTCTGTCCGGCGGCTCCAGCCTTGGGAAGCCGGCCTTAAAGTCCGTAAAAACGGCATGCCGCAACGCCGTTCGGCATCCGGCCGGGCGCGGCGCGCGTTTTGGCACGGGCTTTGTATGGACTCCGGCGCAAGGAGCAGATCATGCCGTTTTTTCCCACTGTAGGTCTTATCGGTTTCGCTGCCGACACCATTGCAGAATCGTTTGCGGACGGAACCCAGGCCGCCGCGCAGGGCGCGGCGGGCACGGGGGGCACGGATTTTGACGAGGTGCTGCGCTCCTATATCGTCGAAGAAGGCGGCGGTGACGATACCGTCGTCTCCGCAGCGGCGGACGCCGGCTCCGATGCCGTGCTGCGTTCCTTTATTGAGGAGGGCAGAACGGACTACAGCGGCAGGCCGGCGGGCTTTGCCGCCTACGATGAGCGGCCCTCCGCCGCGGACGGCGATTTCTGCGATTTTGTGAAGGAGGAACTGCGCAGGCGCGGCGTGACCGAAACGAGTTCAGAGCTTCTGGACGCCCTTGCCGCGTCCGGCAGACCCATAACCGTTACGGCGGTCTTCAGCGCCCTTACCGGGCGCTCCCGCGCGGGCGCGCCCCTGACTGAAAGCGAGGGCGAGACCCTCAAGGGACTCCTGACCAAACTCGGCATCAGCCCGGACGAACAGGCGGCCCTTATCGCCATGAGCGACGCCGGCAACGCGAACGGCGTGTGGAAGCGCATTTCCGCCGCCCTTGCCGGACACGGCAACGAACTCGGCATCAGCAGGGAAGAATTTGCAGCCCTCCTCAAAGGACTCGACCTGTCCCCGGAGAACGCGGCCGCCCTGTCCCGCCGGTTCGCGGAACAGGAAAGCGCGGGGTTTACCGGGGCTTCTCTCCGGGAACTTCTCGCGCCGGCTGAAAAAGAACTTGCCGACCGCGCCCTTGCCTCACAAAACGCGGCGCGGGAAATGCGCGCCGCCGTCGATGAGGCCATGCGCCGCGCCAAAGCCGGCGAACGCTCCGAATCCGTTGACGACAAGCGCGGCAACAGGTTCAGCGAACAGAGCGAAGCCCTTATGCAGGACAGCGCGCGGCGCAGAACCGGCGCCGACGATGTGGCGGATTCCGGGCGCGACGGCGGGGAAAACGCGAACGCGGAAGAGCGCGGCGACGGCAAAAGCCGGCCCGGCGACCGGCTCCGCGAAAAAACAGCGCAAACCGGGCAACGCGCGGCAAATACCGGCGGGGCTGAAAAACAGACCGCCGCCGATGCCTTCGTCAACGCCCTTGTGACGGGCGGGGAAACGGCCTTTGCCGGCAACCCGCGGACGCCCGCGCGGGCCGAACGCTACAGTTCGGAAATTTTTTCCCAGGTGGAAAGCGGGCTGCTCCAGGGCGTACGCAACGGCGCTCAAAGGCTCACCCTGCAACTGAATCCCGAGGAACTGGGCGCGGTCACCATCGTCCTGAGTTTTAACCAGGGCGAACTCAGGGCCGGCATACGCGCGGAACGCGCCGAAAGCGCTGAGGTTCTCGCCGGCCGGCTTGCCGAACTCAAGGCGAATCTGGAGGAACAGGGCATCAAGGTGGCCGAACTGGACGTACGCTCCTCCGTTTCCGACAACAGCTTTGCCGGAACCTGGACAGGGAGCGGTGAACATAACCGCATGCGCGACGCAGGCGAAAGAAACCGCATGCTGCGCCTGGCCCGCCTGCGGCGGGAAGAAGCGCCGGACGATGCGGCATCGCCGGCGGCAGCAGCCCGGTATCGGGAAAACGGAGGCGGGCTGCACCTAGTGGCCTGAGCCGGAGGAAATGCTGAATTTAGAGTTGGGGCGCTGCCCCAAACCCCGCCGGGACTCTGTCCCGGACTCTGCCGGGGGAAATGATTTCCCCCGGCCCCCCTCATAAAGGTTAGGTGAAACATGGCCATAGCCAACAACATCATAGGGCAGTACGAGGTCAACAACAGCGTCCTTTCCGGCGTTTCCGGCACCGACCGCGTGGCTACGGACAAGGATACTTTCCTTAAACTGCTTGTTGCCCAGCTTACGCATCAGGATCCCCTGAATCCGGTCGAAGACAAGGAATTCATCGCCCAACTGGCGCAGTTCACCACTGTGGAGGAACTGCAGAACATCAATTCCGGCGTGAAGGATCTGAACACGGCCTATGCGGAGCAGCAAAGCATCAACGCCTCGTCCCTGATCAACAAGATGGTGGTGGCGGGCGGCGACAACATCATGCTGACCGATGCCGCGAACTTCACGAGCCAGGACGATTACCCGGCGATTTATTTCACGCTGCCCGGAGAGAGCGCAAGCGGCACCTTCAACGTCTACGCGACCAACGCCGACGGCAGCATCGGCAGCATGGTCTACAGCGCGGTCATGCCCGGCTATCAGGCCGGCCGCAACGCCGCCTACTGGGACGGCAGGGATTTCAACGGAAATCCCATGCCCAACGGCACCTATATCGTCAACATCACCGCCCAGGACGCCGAGGGGAACCCCATGCTCGTCTCCACGTCCTCGGCCGGCGTGGTGGTCGGTGTGGAAATGGCGGAAGACGGCAATCATGTTCTGTATCTGGCCGACGGGCGCACCGTCAACTACAGCCAAATTGACCTGGTCATGGGGTATTCCGGCAGCGGCACGGCGAGCGATGCCGGTTCGGCGGGTACGGACACGGCGGACACCGGCTCGGGCGGTACAGGCTCAACGGGCACAGGTTCCGGCGATGCCGGTTCCGGCGGTACAGGCGGCACAGGCGTGTGAAGCGGGCGGACGCGGGGGGCGCTGACTTGCGCCTGGGGCGCTGCCCCAAACCCCGCCGGGGTCAGCCTGAGCAGGCGTAAGGCCGACGATTTTCCCCGGACCCCCTCTAATGCGCGGTGCGCGGGCGGGAGGCGAAACCGCGGCACGGAGATATCAAGAACCGCACGGAAACATATACAGGCCGCCTGTCGGGGCGGCGCAAAGGGAGGAGAACCATGAGTCTTACGGCGAGTTTATGGACCAGCGTGTCCGGCCTGATTACGCACGGCGAAAAAATGAATGTGGTCGGCAACAATATCGCCAACGTCAATACCGTCGGCTTCAAGCAGCAGCGCATGGATTTTCAGGATTTCGTCTACCAGTATATCGGCACGGCCGGCGGCATAGGGCAGGTGGGCCGGGGCGTCGGCGTCGGGTTGATATTCAACGACTTTTCCCAGGGCGCCACGGAAACCACTACGGGGGCTACGGACATCGTCATCAACGGCAACGGTTTTTTCAGCGTGAAGCCACTGAACAACAACGTCAATTATTATACCAGGGCCGGCAATTTCACCTTCAACAAGGACGGCTATCTGGTGGACCCGCACGGCTATGTGCTGCAAGGGTGGAAGATCAGCACCGAAGCGCAGCTCGCCTCCTCGGATCCGGTGAGTACCGGCTCCGGGATCATCAGTAATGATGGTGATCCCAGGAGAGTCCGTCTGGAGAACTTCACCTGCCCCCCGCGCCACACCCAGAACATCACCCTCCCGGTGAACCTGCGCAACAGCAAGACGGCATCGGAAGACGACAAGTGCATGGTTCCTGAGGCTCCCATGTTCGCTCTGCTTAGAACCTGGAACGCCGACCAGAATCCTCCACTCGGCCAGGATATGTATGCCTACCAGAGCACTATGGAAGTTTATGATGAGGCTGGGAGACTGCACAAGCTGACCATCTACTTTGACCGTATCAGCAATGTCGACAAGGATGATCCTACGCAACAGCACATCGGCGACGGCACTCCCGGCGAATCGTACTGGGAGTATATCATAACAATGGATCCAACGGAAGATATGCGGGATTTCACATCGGATTGGGATCCTACGGGTAATGCCGCAACTAATCCCAATGTGCCCGACAGTCTGAAAGGGCTGTTGGGGGCGGGGACGATAACCTTCAATTCTTCAGGCGAGATGAAGGATATGACCTGCTTTGTCCCTCAGGCGCAGCCCACCTCTGTAGACACAAACGGTGGCAAGTGGTGGTCGTCAACGACTGTGAACACCGTTTATCGAGGTCCTGGAACACAAATAACGCCCCCTCTTCCCAGTGGAGTTACAGAATACTTTAATAATACAGGAACTCCTATGTATTTCAATCCTGCCGACCCATCTCAAACTAATGGTTCAGATCCCGGCGGATGGACAGAAGTACCAGACGGTGAATATTATTATTACCAGACCGCTCAGAAGTTTGAGAACGACCTCAGCAAATGGGTGCCTGCGCCGTTCTCCAGTGATGGTTTCCCGATGATAGCGCCGAACTTTTCCGGAACCGCCGGACAACAGATGGCCTATTACGATGGGAAGAACGACGTGCTGCCGAGCCAGTCCTATGATTATGCAAATCCCAACAAGTTTGCCTCAGGGCGAATGATCGCCGTAGATTTCGGACTGAAAAACAAGGACAGGTCTTGGCATTTTCCGAGGGCGGGAACTGATGTGTTCCCTGACGGAACAAACATAAGCTACTCGACGGCCTTCGGCGGCCACATTCCCGCGAACACATTACCGCTTGCTTCCGATTTATACACCGACGCTGTAAACAGGTGGCAAAAAGCCGGTACTGACCCTACAACGGGCGTTGACTACCCAGGTCCTTCCAAACTGCTCTGGAACGGCCTTGACGGTTTCGGCACTGTACAGGCCACGCGCACGACCAACCTGGGCGACAACTTCTACGAGCAACCGGGCAAGAAGCAGGACGGCTACACCTACGGCGACCTGCGCTATGTGAACGTCTCCACGGACGGGGTGCTGTCGGCGGCCTACTCCAACGGCGTGACCCTGCAACTGTACCAGATCACCCTTTACGACTTCCCGAGCAAACAGAATTTGCGCCGGGAAGGCGGCAACCTGTTTACCGAAACGCGCGAATCCGGTCTGGCCAGTTCCGGAGCCGCCGGCACCGGCACCTTCGGCACTACCCAAGGCTACTCTCTGGAGCAGAGCAACGTGGACCTCTCACGCGAGTTCGTGAACATGATTACCACGCAACGTGGTTTTCAGGCGAACTCCAAAAGCATCACCACCGTGGACACCATGCTGGAAACGGTGATCAGCATGAAGCGGTAATATTCGCCCGCAACAGACTGCCGGCAGGTATCCTCCTCCGCTTGCCGGTCCCTGCCCGGCGCGTCGCCTCCGCGCGCCGGGCAAAGGTATATTTAGGGAAACGCCGATGTACTCTCGCTCATGGGATGACCTCCTTTGCAAGGTTTTCGTTTCTCTATGCATGCCCGATTTTCTCGGGCGAGGCCATCCCATCATTTCTCTGGAAATGTTCTGAGATACGGAAAGACGGACAGGACACGCGGCAGAATACCCTGCATATAGGCGATCAGCACCCCGTAATTGGTGATCGGTATCCCCTGCATTTCGGCAAGGGACCGGCGGTACTGCATTTCGCGCCGGGTCAGCATGCAGCCGCCGCAATGCGCGATCAACTTCGCGGAATCCGCTCGTTCGGGAAATTCCCGGCCGGAAACAAAGGCAAACTCCGGATTTTTTCCTGTATACTGCCGTATCCAGCGCGGCAGCTTGACCGTGCCGATATCGTCGCACTGCCTGCGGTGTGTGCAGCCCTCGCAAACCAGCACCCGGTCGCCGTCCTCAAGGGAATCCAGAACCTTTACCCCGGCAACGGCGGCGTCAAGTATTCCCTTGCTGCGGGCCATGAGGATGGAAAAGGAAGTCAGGGGGACGTCTTCGGGCGTATCCGCCGACACCTTGGCAAAAACCTGGCTGTCGGTGACGACCAGCGCGGGTTTTTTGCGCAGCGCGGCCAGGGTGTCGCGCAGTTCGTGTTCCTTGACGACAACGGCGGTCGCGTCGGCTTCCAGAATATCGCGTATGGCCTGCTGCTGCGGGAGGATAAGCCGGCCTTTGGGCGCGGCCATGTCTATGGGCGTCACCAGGACGGCAAAATCCGCAGGATGCAGGAGATCTCCGACCAAACGGAATTTCGCTTCGCCGCTTTCCAAAAGCGTCGCCAGTTTATCCTTGAGCGCTTCCATATTGTCGCCGCGCACCGCGCTGACGTACAGCTCGTTTTCCCCCGGCGGGGGAAGCGTTTCCGCCAGATCGCACTTGTTGTACACCGTGAGCAGAGGCAGCCGGCGCTCCGCGCACAGCTCGCGGATTTTCCGATCCGCCTCGTTCAGCCCGGAACCGGCCTCGGCGACAAGCACCGCCGCATCGGCGCGGGCGAGTTCCCGCGCCGCCCGTTTGACCCGGAGTCCGCCCAGTTCGCCTTCATCGTCCATGCCCGGCGTGTCCACCAGCATGACCGGGCCGAGGGGCAGCAGTTCCATGGCCTTGCGCACCGGGTCCGTGGTCGTGCCCTTGACCGGGGAAACCAGCGATACTTCCTGCCCGGCGACAGCGTTGAGCAGGCTGGATTTACCGGCATTGCGCCGCCCGAAAAAGCCGATGTGCGGCCTTTCCCCCGATGGAGTCTCGTTCATCAAAATTTCCTTTAGCGGGAATCAGACGCGGAAATCGCGACTGCCGTTTTCGATGTCCTTCAGCCGCCCGGCAACCAGAGTGCGGATTTTTTCGCTCGGAATCTTGACCAGTTCGGCGGCAATCAACGGATCACCCAAGGCCCGGCTTTCCGGACCGGCATAGTCCGTGAGGTATTCCTTGAGGGTCAGAAGCGCGTTGGGGTGACAACAGTTCTGAATCTGCCCGGCCTTGCAGAGGGCCATGAAACGGTCGCCGGTGCGGCCTTCGCGGTAGCAGGCGGTGCAGAAGCTGGGGATATGGCCGAGGCGCATGAGCCAGGCGACGACTTCGTCCAGACTGCGGTTGTCGTTGACGTGGAACTGGGCGGAGAGTTCGGTTTCCGGCTCCGGTTCGTAATAGCCGCCGACGCTGGTGCGGCTGCCGCCGCTGATCTGTGATATGCCGAGGTTCAGCACGCGTTCACGGCATTCCCTGCTTTCGCGGGTGGAGACGATCATGCCGACGTAGGGAGCGGCAACGCGGATGCAGGCGACAAGGCGGGCGAACGCGTCGTCCTTGACGCCCGAGGCGAAGGAAGCGGGGTCTATGCCGTCGGCGGCGCGGATGCGCGGCACGCTGACGGTGTGCGGACCTACGCCGTGCGCGGCTTCCAGATGTTCGGCGTGCATGAGCAGGGCGACCAGCTCGTAACGGTGGTCCGCCAGACCGAAAAGCACACCCAGGCCGACATCGTCTATGCCCCCCTCCATGGCCCGGTCCATGGCCTCGGTCTGGCGGGCATAGTCGTGCTTGGGACCGGCGGGATGCAGCTTGACGTACTGCGCTTTGTCGTAAGTTTCCTGAAAGAGTATGTAGGTGCCGATCTTCGCATCGCGCAGCTTTCTGTAGTTTTCCACCCCGGTCGCGGCAATATTGACGTTCACGCGGCGGATTGCGCCGTTCTTATGTTTTACGGAATAGATAACGTCCACGGCCTCCAGGATGTATTCAACGGGGTTGAGCTTGGGATGCTCGCCCGCTTCCAGGGCCAGGCGCTTGTGCCCCATGTCCTGCAGGGCGCGGGTTTCACGCTCGATGTCCTGCAATCCCAGCTTGATACGCGGCATGTCCGCGTTGCTCCGGTGATAGGGACAGTATACGCAGGAGTTCAGACAGTGATTGGAAAGATAGAGAGGCGCGAACATGACGATGCGGTTGCCGTAGAAATCCTGCTTGATGCGCCGGGCCAGGGCGAAGAGTTCCGCCTCGATTTCCAGGTCGGGGGTGAGCAGGAGCAGGGCGGCCTCCCGGTGGTCGAGTCCCTTGCGGTCTTCGGCCTTGTTCAGAACGGCGCGCAGGGCGGTCTTGTCGTTTTTAAAACGCTCGGCGTATTCCAGCGCGGTGAGGATTTCTTCATGGCAGATGAAATGCTCGGCCCGCATGGATTTGGGGTCGTACACGGGAGGCCTCCGTCAGTTTCGCTGTAAGAAAGGGTGCGGACGCCGGCGAGGGTTCCAATGCAGAACCGGGGGCGGACGCCGGGGCGGCGCGGAGGAAGCCGGCGCAGTCCCCGCGCGCGACGACCACGTCAAGGCCGACGGCGTTTACGCGTTTTTCCAGGCAGGCGCGGCATTCCGCGGCCTCGTCGCCGGTGCAGATCTTGTCGTCGTAAAGCATATATTTCCTGCGGACCGCAACGGGAGAGAGATTGGGCATGAGCACGTTGGCGCCCGCCCGCAGGCCGGCTTCGCGTCCCTGGGGATGAACGGTACCCAGGGCCGTGGTCGCGGGCAGGAGGAGCGCCGGGTCCATAAGTCGCAGGACGGCGAGCAGAAAAACGGTCAGGGGAGCTCCGCCGGGTTGCTGCGCGGCAAAGGGCGTGTCCTTGTGGGGGATAAAGGGGCCTATGCCTGCCATTTGCGGCCGCAGTTCCTTGATGAAGAACAGATCGTCGATCAGGCAGTCGTCGGTCTGTCCGGGTGAACCGACCATGAATCCGCAGCCGACCTGGTAGCCTATGTCGCGCAGATCGTCCAGGCAGCGCATTCTGTTGCGCAGGGAATGCCCGGCCGGGTGCAGGGAGCGGTAATGGCCGGGAGAGGCGCTTTCGTGCCGGAGCAGATAGCGCTCCGCGCCGGCGTCGAAGAGGGTTTTGTAGCTTGCGCGGGAGCGTTCTCCCAGGGAAAGGGTCAAGGCGCAGTCGGGGTGGGCGCCGCGCACGGCGCCGACGATGCGCTCAAGGCGACGGTCGTTGAAATACGGGTCTTCGCCGCCTTGCAGCACGAAGGTGCGGAAGCCCAGCGCATGCCCCTGGGCGCAGCATTCAAGAATCTGTTCCCGGGTAAGGCGGTAGCGTTGGGCGCGGGCGTTGCTTTTGCGTATGCCGCAGTAGAAACAGTCCTTGCGGCAATAGTTGGTGAACTCAATAAGGCCGCGCAGATACACGGCGTCGCCGTAAACGGCGCGCCGCGCCGCGCGCGCCCGCGCAAAAAGACGGGCAGTCAGGCCGGGCAGGGTTCTGCAGGCGAGCAGGGTTTTGAATTCCCCGCGCGTGAGCGTCCGTTCGCGCTCCAACTTGTCCACAAGGTCGGTCGCTGCGCCTGCTTGGGCGAGGAGGCCTAAGCGCGTGGATTCCTGTTTCCGGGTACTCGTGGGGTCAGTCATGCTTCAATCCGCATCAGGTGCCGTCCGGCGGCCGGTTTGCCGCCTGTCCTGAGGCGGCCGGCTGAACGGTATGCCCGGCGGAACCTAACGTCAAGGGGCAAGCGACACTTGTCAATAGCACATTATTTTGACCGGTATAGGTAGCACACAAATTGACCGATCCCCATCTACCCGTCAGCGGGTTAATACCAAGTTGTAATCAAGAGGCATTTAATATACAATTTCTATGCGACAGGCTTTTGATTAACGCCGGCATGCTCTCCAATCGCTGCAGACCGCCGGCTGCAGTTTCAATCACAGCTTGGAGAGACTTGAACAGTCTGTTGCTGAAAAACTTTTCTCTGAGTTCATCCCATATCTGCTCCTGAGGGTTGAGATCAGGCGAATAGGGAGGGAGGAAAACCAATTCCATATTGTGTGGAATCCGTAATTTTTCAGCTCTGTGCCAACCAGCTTGATCCATAACCATCACAATATATTCGTCAGGGTGGCGGTGCCGTACTTCATCCAAAAACATCGACATCGACTCGGTGTTGGCCCTAGGCAATATAAGACTGTCATGCTGACCATCCTGCGGACTAACAGCTCGAAAGACATAAACATACTCCCGCACCATTTGGGATCCGACTGTAGGACGTATAGGCATCATTGCCCAGCATGCTTTGGGATCGCTTATTCTTCCAAAGCGAGATTCATCCTGAAACATAATTCTTATGGGACGTCCTGTTGATTTCACTTGAGCCATCCGTTCTTTGAAGCTTTTTTTTTAAGTCTTCCGCAGCCTCTTTATCACGTTTTGGGTGGTTTTTCCCAGGCACAATCTTACGCCAACCGTGGCGGTACAATATGCGATATACCGTTGTTTTATGTACCGTGTGACCGAGCTTTTGCTCAAGCGCTTCTTTAATTTCATTAACAACGAGTACAAGACCTTTCTGTGCATTCTCTAAGAACGAAGCTAAGAAATTTTTTTCCTCCTCGAGCGTCATCAATTGGCGCCGTCGACCTCCTCTTTTCGGTTCAATTAAGGCACTGACTCCATGATCGATAAAGGCTTTTTGAGTCATGCGGACAGTATTGACATTCCATTGCAAGAGATTCGCGATCTCAGCCGGC